>JAITJI010000085.1 GCA_031279015.1 Spirochaetaceae bacterium | reverse complement strand
TTGATGAAGGGTTTATTCGGATCGTTGATCATGGCTTGGTATATGGCCCCGTTATCATTCTGGTTAAAAATATTCGGATCATACCAGGGATAGGAAACCATCGCGAGAATTTCACCGGTAGTGGGCCGCAGAACCACCACCGCGCCGATGCGCTTGCCCAAAGCTTGTTCCGCCAACACTTGAATCCGCTGATCAATGGAAAGCACCAAGTTTTTGCCCGTTACCGGGGCTTCCCGGCTGGCCCGCTCCGAGGCCACGCCCCTACCCCGGACATCTACGGTACGGATCTCTTTCCCCTCTTTACCCCGCAGCAACTCGTCATACTGCCGCTCTATACCGGTCTTGCCGATCTTATCCCCGGCCTGATACCCCTTGTTGTACAGCATAGTAAGTTCGTCCCGGGTAATATCCCCCACATAGCCCAGGATATGAGAGAGGCTTCCAAGGTCTCCGTATGTCCGCATGGGCTTGGATTGCCAGGAAACTCCCGGCAGGGAATCCGCCTGTTCCGCTAAGGCCGCAATCGTACTAAAGGGGACGTTCACCGCCACTTCCACGGGCTGATAAAGGTAGTAGTATTGGACCGGAATTTTCTTGTCGATGATATCCCGCTCTATCCCCAGGATATGGGCCACCTGGCTTATCAGGTCCGGGATGGTTCCGTCGGGCACTTCCGCCGGAGTAATGCTCACCGCAAAGGAATCGGTGTTAAACACCAAAGGCTGAGTGAAATTCCGGTCAAATATCTCCCCCCGCTGGGCCGGAATAACCGTAACCCGCCGGGCAATACTTTCCGCCCGGAGCCGGTACACCTCGCCATGCACAATCTGCATACTGAAGAGCTTCAGGGTATAGATGACAAATAGGGCGATAAAAATCAGGGAAATGATACGCACCCGGTGCTCAGGCCGGGGATCGCCTGAGGGAAACTGGCGAGAGGTCATGGGGTTTTCCTTTGGTCAACCAGGAGATTTTTAAACAATTTCAGAAAGGCGAATAACAAGGGCGCGGAAAGGCTATTCTCCAAGAGTTCAACCCAGAAGGTAGGCTCTTCCAAGATATAGGCAGGTACTCCCCGAGTAAAGAGCAGGTGTAGCCCCGCCAAAAGCAGGGCCTTAAGCAGCGTGGCCCCGGCGCATAAGGCTGTGGGGAGAAACAGGGGGTCTAGGAAAAAAGACCCCTTCATCAGCCCCAGCCCGGCGCCAATCATGGTGCCCATTAAGGCGTGCAAGCCCAAGGGCGCGGCGGACAAAAAATCCAGGATCAGCCCGGAACAAAAGCCCGTTATCTGCCCGGTCATAGCGCCGTGGGTATAGGCCATGTAAACAATGATCCCCAGCACTATATCCGGGACCGCCCGGTACACCGCCAGCCGGGAAAGAAGGGTTGACTGGAGCATGGCCGCTGCCAAGGCAAATACCGTGGCCCATATCACCCGTTTAGCCATTCAGTGCCTCCTGGTCATCCACTTCTTCCGGCAGGGCGTTCTCCAGGGGCTTTTCCCGGATTTCCGCGTCAATGACAAAGACGTATTCCAGTCGGGAAAAATCTATGGCCGGTTCTACTTCTACTTCCATGGAGATTTCGTATTCCTGATAGAGGACCTGGCTCACCCGGCCCACCGTGATGCCCGGAGGATAGACCCCGCCCCGGCCGCTGCTTAAGCCCATACCGCTTGAGATGATCATATCCCCCTGGCTGATTTCATTCCGGGCCCGTTTCTGGATAAACCGCATGAGCAAGGGGAGTTCCGGGTTGCCTTGGCCTTCCACAATGCCTTCGTACCGGAGTTCCGCAAACCGGGAGGCCACAAAGGACGTGGTCGCATAAAGGGGCATCACCAGGCTTTCAAACTGCCCAGCCTGCAACACCTGCCCCACTAAGCCCTGGACGCCGTTTTGATAGGCGATAACCGGCATATCCTTGACACCCCCTGCTTGTTGTCCCTTGTTGATCACAAAAGCGGAAAAAAGGTTATCCGGATCTCGGCCTGAGATCTCCGCAGGAATATGCTTATATCCCAGAGCTTCAGAAAATCCCAACTGTTCCCGCAAACGCCGGTTTTCCTGGCGGATCTCCGCAGCGCTCCGTTCAAGCTGCTCATACCGGCTCATGCGGCTGGTGAGCTCAGCGTATTCCTGCCGCAAGGTGGCCAATTCCCTTACTGAAAGTACCGTACGGGAAACCAGGGAACTTACTTCATATATCCCAAGGCGAATACCGGAAAACAAGGACAAACCCGCATCTTTAAAGTTAAGAATAAAACCACTGTTGGAAAAATAGAGTAATAAAAAAGAAACCAGGGTAAGGACCGCAAACACGTACACTTCGGCAAAAAAACGCCCCTTTTGCTTTTTACCCTCCTCCATATTCCGGTCCTAGCTGTTTAAGGTATCGTAGATCTGACGGCTGTTATCGAAATTCTTGGCAAATTCAAAATACTTGCCCGCTCCCAGGGCCACGCAGTCCAGGGGTGACTCCGCCACAATGACCGGCACCCCGGTCTCTTTGGAGACGAGTTTGGGCAAGCCCTTGAGTAGGGATCCTCCACCGGTCATCACGATCCCCCGTTCCACAATATCTGCGGCTAATTCCGGCGGGGTTTTCCCCAGGGTGGCTTTAATTTCATCAATGATCTGGGTGATGGGGTCTTTGAGGGCTTCCCGGACTTCCACGGAATCGATATCCAGCCTGCGAGGAAGGCCGGTGATGGCGTCGGTACCCTTGATTTCCACCTTTTCAATAGTTTTATCCGGCGCGGCATTACCAATCTCGATCTTAAGCCGCTCTGCGGTCTG
>JAITJI010000039.1 GCA_031279015.1 Spirochaetaceae bacterium | reverse complement strand
TCCACCGCGGAGCCTTTTTCCAGGGGAGCCCAGGGCACAATGCCCCGCAGACGGGGATCCGTTTCTGCCTGTCCGGTAACCCAGGCCAATTCCTCCAGATGCTGGGCCGGATCACATTCACACTGGAGAAATACCATCTTGTCCACCGGCACGGTCCCGCAGGCGGTTCTATACTCCGCCAGCGTAAAGGTTCTGTTGAGAAAAGGAACATCATCAAGCCATGGATAACGGAGCTTACCGGTATCCCAAATGTGTACATGGGCATCCACAATACCAAAATCAATCATTTTTTTCCTCCGCTTAAAAGCTGCCGGCATTTACGGTGGTCTTGCCGTAACCATGGAACATCTTATTCATAGTATACCACAAAAGGCCATGTTCCGGAAACCCGTTCAAAGGCAAATTCCCGGACAGGCCCCGCGCCGTTGTAGCCAACCCCGGCCGCCTTTTTACCGTTCATTTTCGGAGGCAGTTCAATAATTGCCAGGCTGTTCCAGGGTTACCGAACCGAAATAATACCGCCGGGTAAAATCGTTTAAAATGCTGCATCCGTTACCATTATCATACAAACGGAGCGTCGTCTGATCCGGCCAGAGGGGGACAATCCTGCCGGCGGTCTTTAAAGAGTTAAGGAGAGGACTTTTGGTAGCGATGGTGCTTTTATAGGATACCTTCCAGTAAAGACAGTGTATGCCCCCTTCCTCCGCTGCTGTCAAGTCTTGAGATAAAACCTGCTTCTGTATATACTCAATCCTGCTGTTGTTTTAACAAAAGATACCGGAAAAAGAGCAGGAAAAATACAAGGAAGGCTATGATGAATGATGCGCTGGAGAATCTCAAAAGGCGGGGGCTTTTTTCCCAATGTACCGATCCGGAAGGGCTGTCCGGGCTGATGGACAAAGGATCCGTTACCTTTTATGTAGGCTGTGATCCCACGGGGCAGAGTCTTCACATTGGCCACATGGTACCCTACTTTGCCTTCCGGCATCTCCGGGATGCAGGACACCGGGGCATAGCCCTCCTTGGAGGGGGTACCGCCCGGATAGGGGATCCTTCGGGCAAAACGGAGATGCGCAAGATGCTGGCTTATGAAGAACTTGACGCCAACACGGAACATATCAGGGCCCAGCTTGACCGGTTTCTTGACTTTAACGGCAAAAACGCCCAACCGGCAAACAACAAGGACTGGCTTGCGGATCTTAACTACATCGACTTTTTGCGGGAGATAGGGAGTCATTTTTCGGTGAACCGGATGCTCAGCTTTGAAGCTTACAAGGCGCGGCTGGAGACGGGTCTCTCCTTTATCGAATTCAACTATCAACTCCTCCAGAGCTATGATTTTCTGGAACTCTACCGCCGTTACGGCTGCCGTCTCCAGATCGGCGGGGACGATCAGTGGGGGAATATTGTGGCCGGGGGGGAACTTATCCGCCGTATCGAGGGCGCCGAGGTCTACGGCGTAACCTTTCCCCTGGTGACCACCGCGGATGGCAAAAAGATGGGTAAAACCGAGCGGGGGGCCGTCTTCCTGGATCCAAAACTGACGAGTCCCTACGAATTTTTCCAGTATTGGCGGAATGTCCAGGATACGGATGTCCGCCGCTTCCTTTTGATGTTCACCTTTCTGCCGTCCGAAGAATGCGATGCCCTCTGCACCCCGGGGAAGAACCCCAACGAGGCCAAGGAACGGCTCGCCTGGGAGCTTACCGCCCTCATCCACGGCAGGGAAGAAGCGGACAAGGCCATGGCGGGCGCCCGGGCCGCCTTTGGGTATGGGGGAGGGGATCTGTCCGCCATGCCTACGGTGGAACTCCCCCTCACACGGTTTGAGGCGGGTTACAACGTGGCGGATCTCTTTACCGATGCGGGTCTTACCCCCAGCAAGAGCGAAGCCCGCCGGCTGGTTCAGCAGGGAGGCGCCTTTGTTTCCCGCTCCGCCCCGGATCCGTCCGCCCTCACGCCGGTGACGGATCCCGGCGCCCTCATCGGTCTGCCGGACCAGGGGGAGGAGCTGATCCTCCGGGCGGGGAAGAAGCGGTACTGCCGGATACTGGCAAGGTGAGCCCCCGGACCCAAGGGATCGCCGGGGCCAAAGCCGATGGCGGGTATGCCGGTGATGCCGCAGAGGTAGGTGGCGTTAGTGCAGAAGCTCCAGCTTTCTATCGCCGGCGTCTCTCCCAGAACCTCCCGGTATGCCCGTTCTCCCGCCCGGATGAGGGGGTGATCTTCGGGCAGGATCCAGCTTGGAAAGTAATCCCGCTGCTCAATTTCAGAACGATGAGCCTCAAGGTATGCGGAAATTTTTTTGCAAGTTCTTCCATGGGTAGCTTCCCATAATATTTCTATGCAGATTGAAGTACAAGCGCGCGTCCGCGCAGCGTCCCCGCGCCGTTCCGGTACACCCTTGAGCCGTCCGGGTATACCAACCGGGCGGTATGCCGGCGGTCAACCCATTTTAGGGCCCTTGTCCGTGCCGGGCGTACTGTCCGGGGGAGTTTCCTGTCCCAACTGCTTAATCCGGTACGAAACGAACTTGGAAATATCGCCTAAAATCTGTTTTTGAACCTTTGTCAGCGTTTCAGCCTCCGTCAACGGACGGATTTTGGCTGCAAAGAGGGTGGAAGGCTCAATTTCGAGGGCGGCGGCTATGCGTTCCAGCATTTCAGGCTTGGGAAATTTCCTTTCGGTTTCAATCAGGGCTATATAGTTAGCCGATGTATTCACCCTTTCGGCCAATTCCGCTTGAGTAATCCCTAAAATACGCCGCTGCTCTTTCATATTTAAGGCTAATATCGTTCTCAGACTTATCATATTTCCAGCTTGTGTTTTTTTCA
>JAITJI010000135.1 GCA_031279015.1 Spirochaetaceae bacterium | reverse complement strand
GTTTTACCGGTACGACAGCACCATTTCATTGAATTTTTCCGCCTTCTTTCTGCAGTCCACCAGAAGATCAAATTCCTCCTCCGGGCTTGGCGCAGAGAAGACGACCTCAAAATCCGCCGGGAGATCGATGGAACTTTTGGCGACAAGGGAAGCGACCTTGTCCCAGTTTACCACCCCGGAGAAGGGAACCCGGTGGCGGTCATGCTTTATTACTTCCCAGTCGTCGCCGGCCAGCTCGTCGCTGATGGAATCCGTATCCTGCAGATGGCAGACCAGGAGCCGGTCAAGGTATTTTTCCAGGAAATAATAATAGTTGTCCCGGCACTGCAGGGTAGCGTGGCCCGAGTCGTAGCAGAAACCGATATAATCACCATCGTAGCGGTTAAAGAGCCGGTCAAAACATTCCTCCATGTGCTTTGCCGGGGTACAGATCAGGTTTTCAAAGGCGATCCTTACCCCCGCGCATTTAGAGTATTCCTTCAGCTCATCGAGGGATTTATACACCTGCGCGTAATAGTCCTTTTTATCATCCGCGCTTTCCTCGAACATTTTCCAGGGAAGCTGCATGTGCAGTACCATGGCTGAAGCGCCGGCCAGCGAAGAAAGATCGATGCGGTTCCGTATCAGATCCGTCCCCGCAAGGCGGATAAACTCGACCGTGGAGGTATAATCTTTGCGGATGTCGGTGAGCAGGCGGTACCGGTTGCGGAATTCTCCGGTCCCGTCGCTTTTTTTGACGGTCCGCACTCCGCCTTCGGTGGCGTGGAGGGTGTGGCAGTTGATCCCCAGATCGCGCAGAAGATCCCTGACAAAGTACATCTCGCTCCGGCTGTACATATATTCGCCCTGCCAGTCATGGATCCACTGGGTATGGGTAAACCCGGCCTTTGCAATATTTTCAACCTGCCTGATAACATCGGGCCAACCGTTAATATCGTTGTTATAATCGCTGTTGACGGAAGAAGGCATATTCAACTCCCCGCCGGATGCCGTCCGGCGTCCTCAATCCAGTTTTTTCGTTCCTGTGTGTCATAATCGCTGTTTTCGATAAAACTGATAAACTCGACAAGACTGCGGTCCCAGACATTCCACACATGTACGCCGTCCCATTCCCGGTAGCTGACATCAAGCGCCGCCTTCCGGGCGGCGTCGATGAAAACCCTGTTCTGTGAATGGATGTGGTAGTTTTCCTCATCCTGCCTGCCGCAGGTAACGAGGATGCGCTGCCGCAGTTCCTTTCCCCGGGCCGCGGCTTCGGGGATGATCTTCAATAAATCGGCATCGTCGGGGACGTCGAGGTTTTCTCCGAAGATCGGCGTAAAGAAACTGCGGTACTGGCTTCCCGCCGCAGCGCGTATCATGGCGGCGGCGTTCAGGGCCCCGGAAAAAGCCCCGATGGAGGCGTACCGATCCGGGTTGAGAAGGCCGATGCGCATGGCGCCATAACCGCCCATGGAAAGCCCCGCGATGTGGTTGCGCTCCCGGTCACGGGGAATCCTGAATATCAGGTCAAGTTGTTTGGGAAGGTGCTCCGTGATGACGCTGTACATGGGCGGCCCGTACACCATGTTGTTGTAGAAGGAATTCCCGCAGCTTGGGCAGACCAGGATATAACCGCGGTCATAGGCGTAGCGGCCTGCCGCAGAAAGCTGCATCCAGTCCTTTCCCGATCCGTACAGGCCGTGGAGCAGGGTAATGACACCCTTGACCTCATACCTGCCGTCTACCAAAAGACCGTCGGTAGGAAAAAGCAGTTCCACGTTGATGTTGGTCATCGCCTCGGGAACGTATACGGACGCGCTGATATATGCCATTATCCGTACCTCTACGCCTGCCGCGGCTGGTCTTTTTCCCCGGCGGCCTCAAAGGACTTTGTTTTCTTTATCATCCGCATCAGGACGAGGCAGCAGACAAAGCCGATCACCGAGAAGACGATCATCAGAATGAAGTTCAGCCGGTAGCCGAAGGCGTTGCCCATGCTGGTCATGATGGCCCCTATCACCAGATAGATAAACATGTCGGGCGCGTATCCCACCAGCGAGATGACCCCCGATGAAGCCCCCGCGAGGTGCTTGGGCATCTTGACATCGCCGATGGTGGAGAAATAGAGGGCCTTGATACAGAAGGCGCAGAAAGCAAAAAGCACATTAAACGTAAAAAACACGTACAACAGGGAAGGATTAAGGGGAATAAACTGCATGACAATCGCAAAAATGATCATGCCGACGAAGGCCCCCGCCATGAATTTTACCCTGCTCCCGATCTTGTCCGCGATGATGCCCCCCAGGTAGGCGCTGATCACCGTCGCAAGCGCGGCGCCGGTGGTGGTGAGGGTGGCGGCATGTGCGGCGGAAACGCTGAAACCGTCAACAAAATAGGGGTTGATATAATTGGCCAGGCTTATCGGCACATAGTTGCAGAATACGATGACGCCGCACATCCAGATATGGGGGTACTTTAAAACATCCTTGAAAAGTTTGAAGGAGATAATCTCTCCCCTTTCTTTCGCGGCGGCTTTTTCTTCCGCCGTTTTCCCGGGTTCCTTAAAGAAGAACAGGGCCAGAAGGCCGGCGACGGCTACCATGACGCTGTAGTATACGATGACGCCCTGGAAACCGGCGACTTCATCGGTAAACCTGCTGAAAACGGCGATGGAACCGTACATGGCAAGGATGCCGATCAGGTAACGGCTGCCTTCCAGGAACCCGAACATCTTTCCCTGTTCGGCCTCGGTTCCCAGGTTGTTCACCGCCTTGACCATGGCCGCCCAGAAGATAAACACCGTGGTGATGGCAAAGCCCATGTGGATGACCAGAAGCCAGACGAAACCGGGCAGCGCGGCGTACCACAGGCCGAATACGGCGGTCCCCAGGGCCCCCGCCACCACGAGTTTCTTCGCGGAAACCCGGTCGGCAAGGTAGCCGCCGGGGAGGTAGGCGATAAAATTGATGACGCCATAGATTGAAGAGAGCATCCCAAGCTGCATTCTGGTGGCGCCGGTGGCCTGTTCAAGGGCCGTGTAATAACTGTTCATGATGTAGGGAAGTTTTGTAATGAATCCTCCCACCAGGGCAATGAAAAGAATGCTTACGTAGCGGTTGATTTTTTTTGGCTCTGCCATGCTATTCTCCTATAACCGGTGGACATTATGCCACCTCTCATCGTAAACATAGAAAAAAACAAAGTTCCCACACTGTATCTGGAAAATACACGTTATCCAAAATATGATAATGCTGAATTTTTCTCCTGTCAACTTTTTTTAACCCTTTACACAGAACTTTATGGATGCCCCCGGAAAAGCTCCTCCGTTCCGGACGCGGCTGCATTGTACCGTCTCATGTAAAAAACCGGCGGAAAGGCTTGACTGCCACAGGCCAAAATGCTATGCTGAATCCCTGCCGGTAATCACACAACAGCCGGAACGGATCATTTAACCACAAGAGGGATATATGTCTATGGATTCCAAGGGGAAAAAGAAGCCAATACAGCGGAATGATACTACTCAATCAGAATTTATCCGCAAATTCAAGACAAATCCCTTTATCTTTATTGGGACTATTATCATTCTGATCATTGTAATTGTGGCCTTTGTGCTGGTTCCCGCCATTGTTCCCCAGGCCGGCCTGGGGAATTCCGATTTAACCTTCGGATATTACAACAAAACTCCGATTAGCTATGTTCCGGGGAACTACTTTGCCCGGATGCAGGAAAATATCGCCCAGTATATGCAGTCATCGATGGACGCCACCAATTACCAGTATATCTACTATCAGGTTTGGCGGGGCGCCTTTGATGAAACGGTGATCCATACGGGGATACTGGAGGAGATGAAGCGGGCCGGGTATACCGCGCCGGCGGATCTGGTGGACAGGCGGGTGGCGGCGTTGCCCATGTTTCAGGAGAACGGCCGGTTCTCCGGCGCCCTCTACCGGCAGATGGATAGCGGCGCCCGGATGTCTCTCTGGCGGGAGATGCAGGATTCCATCGCGGAGGAGCATTACAAGTCGGACATGAACGGTCTTCGGGTCTCATCAAGGGAAGTTTCTTTTATATCCGCCATGGCTTCCCCGGAACGGACCTTTCAGATGGTCTTCTTCCCCCTGAGCAGCTATCCCGATTCGGAGATAATTGCCTATGTGAACGCCAATCCGAATAACTTCCGTCAGATCCACCTGTCAAGCGTAACCATTACATCCAGCGAACGGGAAGCCCGGCAGGTCTTGACTTCCGTGGAGAACGGAACCCTGAGCTTTGAGGACGCCGCAAAGAATCAGTCCCGGGACAGCTATGCGGAAAAGGGCGGCGATATGGGACTGAAACCAGCCTATGAGTTGAGCACCGAAATACCCGATGCGGCGGAACGGGAGGGGGTCTTGGCTCTCAATTCGGCAGGAGCCCTGAGTTCCCTGGTAAAGGTACCCACAGGCTGGGCCTTTTACCGCTGTGAGGCGCCGCCCGTCCCGGCGGATACCTCGGATCAAACCATGATTAGTCAAATTCGGTACTATATGAATGATTTTGAACGGGGCCGGATAGAAGACTGGCTTATCGGGGAGGCTGAACAATTCATCGAACTTGTTAAAGCCGGTGATTTTGAAACTGCCGCAGCGGCCCGGACCCTGGAGCTTCGGAATTTCGGTCCCCTGCCCCTGAATTACGGGGGAACAGACCTCTTTACCACCCTTTCTTCCTTTTCGGTCTCTGAACTGGGATATGCCGATTCAAATGAAAACTTCTGGCGTACCGCCTTTAGTACCCCTCTGAAGACTCCCTCCATACCCTTTGTGGTGGGGAGCAATGTGCTGGTGATCTATCCGGTGGAGGAAAAAACAGCGGAAGAGAGTACCGTTGAAGCCATTGAATCCTCCTATGCCTCCTATTGGACTAGTTACAATGCAGAGCGAAGCCTCCGTTCCTACTTTCTGTCCAATCCAAAATTCGATGACAAATTTATGGAAGCCTTTATGAGGATATTTACCCCTGTTCAGGATCAGTGATGTCCGATGAATTACCCCGGCAGCGTGAAGCCCGCCGGGGTTTTTCAGTGTGCTACCGGGGTAAAACCCTTCTTTCCGTAGTTGACCCCATAAACCAGGCTGAACGGATCGCGGGCAGCATAGAGAAGTTAAGCCGTACCCTCTACTTTTGCCCTTCTCCCCTCTACGGCTACGGCCTGACCCGGCTCCTTTCGGGGATAAGCCCCGATTCGGCGGTACTCTGCGTCGAAACCGATGAAAGGCTCATGGCTCTATCCCTGGAAGCCATGGAGGGCCTTCTGCGGGAAAACCCGCAGCTCCGGCTTGTCAGGACGGCGGATCCCGCAGGCCTCTGCGCCTGCGTCCGGGAATTTTGGGGGAGCCGCCGGTTCCGCCGGGTAGTCACGGCGCGCCTTTCCGGGGGCTGGCAACTGGACGGCGAACGGTACCAGGCGCTGGCGGATGCTCTTAGCCGGGATATCGCCTCGGACTGGAGCAATGCCATGACCCTGCTCAAACTGGGCCGCCGCTATATCCGAAACGCCATCCGGAACCTCAGCCTTATTCCCCGGGTCCCGGATATCAGCCGGGTAGATTTTGGCGGCGCCCCGATCCTGGTCCCGGGGGCGGGACCTTCCCTGGACGGGATTCTGGAGGGACTCAGCGCAGCCTTTGGAGACCTTTCAAACCCGGCGGAACGGCCTTTCAGGATAATCTGTGTGGATACGGCCCTCAGGGCTCTCAGAGAACGGAATATCAAACCGGATCTGACGGTCGCCCTGGAAAGCCAGCACTGGAATCTCCGGGATTTTATCGGTCTGGGGGACTGGACAATTCCCCTGGCTATGGACCTTTCGGCCCTCCCCGCCACCGCCGCGGTACCGGGGGCGGAACCCTTCCTCTTCTTTACCCCCTGGGCGCCCCTCAGCCTCTTTGACCGGTTAGAGCAGGCGAAGTTCCTCCCCAAAACCTTAGCGCCCCTGGGTTCCGTGGGCCTCACTGCGGTGGCCCTGGCGCTGCGCCTCGGTTCCGGCCCGGTTGTCACCGGAGGCATCGACTTTTCCTTTACCCCGGACGGCTTCCACGCCCGGGCCACCCCGGGCGGTTTGGAGAGTCTTCACCGGAACACCCGCTTCCAAAGTCTTATCAACGCCGGCCAGACCTTCCGCCGGGGCAGCGTCTCCACCCGGTCAAAAACAGGCGTCCCGGTGAGAACCGATCCGGCGATGAAGGGATACCGGGATCTCTTTGAGCGGGAATTTGCCGGGGAAAACAGCGGCGCCGGGGGTCCGCGGCTCCTCTCCATTACCGGTTCCGGGCTTCCCCTGGGAATACCGGCGGTAGAAGGGGAAGAGGCTTGGGCCATACTGGCCGGGGGTCCCGGGGAGGATGGCCCTTCCGGGAATGGTCCGGAAACACGATGGAGTGTACCGGCAGGGGACAGAGCTCAGTTGCGGGGGGCGGTGGAACTGTTCGTCCGGGAAGAGCGGGAAACCCTCATCACCCTGCGGGGGATCCTCAAAGGGGAGATTGCCCCCGGACAGGGTGAATTGGAGAAACTGCTGGATACGGCCGATTACCTGTGGGCGCATTTCCCCGATTGCGCCGGCGCCGGGGGCAGGCGGCCGCCGGGGACGGATACCTCATTCCTCAAACGGGTACGGGTGGAACTTGACCCCTGCATTGCCCTCTACGACCTGGTTCTTGCGGAACTGGCGGAACCGGCCCCCGGCGGGACTCACCTTTCATGATTCCTCATTGACAGTATTGCCGGTATCTGATATAAGTTTAATTTATATAACTTAGTTAGTAGAAACTAGTAAAAACTAGTAAACTGATGAGGTTCCTATGAATGATGATGTGGAAAAACAAAACAACGAAACAGGCGGACGGGAAAAGGGGCAGACGGGATTAATCGTCTATTCAAGCAAAACCGGGAATACCCGGAAGATCGCCGAGGGTATACACCGGGGTCTGTGCCGCCCTGCGGATGCCAGCCAGGGAATCGTTCCGTCCATAAGACTGGCCGCGGTGGAGGAAAACCCCGCCCCTTCCGGAGCCGACTGGCTCCTCATCGGTTTCTGGGTTGACCGGGGAGATGGGGATCAAAAAACCCTGCAATACCTGGATTCCCTGGAAGGCTGCCGGATCGGTCTTTTTGGGACCCTGGGAGCATACCCCAATTCCGCCTATGCCAGGGATATATGCCAAAGGGTCCAGGATGCGGCGGCGAAAAAAAATACCGTTCTGGGCTGTTTTTTATGCCAGGGCAGAATCGATCCCGCCCTGACCGAAAAATTCAAAAACCTTCCGCCGGATAATCCCTATGCCATGAATGAAGAACGGATGAAACAGTATGAAGATGCGGCAAAGCATCCCGATGAAGGTGACATAGAGGCCGCAGTTGCCGCATGCCGTTCCATGATCAGCACAGCCTTTTTGGGGATGGAGCATTGAAAATACGCGGTATGGCTGTTGTCATCCTCGCGGTTTCCTTCCTGTTGGTTCTGCTCTTTCTGTTCGGGCTTTTTTTCGGCAGCGTTAAAATACCGGTTCGGGACATCGGCCGCATTTTCACAGGACCGGATCGTGCTCCTGGGGAAAGGGCCCTGGAGGAGCTGCTTGCCCTCCGTTCAGCTTCAGGGGCACCCTTGGGATCGATATTATCTACAGTTACCCCGGACAAAGCATTGAGGAGGTAAACCGGGATGCGGAAATATGCGTCTCCTCAAACATCGACAGCGTTAGTTTTTATTCCCTGATGATCCACCCGGGTTCCGTTCTGGGCCGGTCCATTGAGCGGGGGAAGTATCGCCGGTTTTCCGGTCTATTCCATGGCGCCGGGCCGTCGTTTTGTATCCTTCAAAAATGAGCGCTATGACCGCTACTACCGGATGCTGGGGGAGCTTCAGTTTAGCCGGTACGATCCGGTTAAACTGACGGCGGGTCTTGGACCGGAGGCGGAACAGGCGGTCGCCAAAAAAATCGGGGAGTTGAGCAGCCGGGGTTTCCTGAATCCCCTGCACCAAAGTTCCGTCCATGTCCTGAGTCCCGATGGGGTATTCTGGGGAAACAATATCGCCGCCGATCCGGACGCCGCCCAGCCCATCCTCTCCCCGGAGTATATCCTGGCTCAAAACCCGGACTTCCTCTTTGGCGCCATGGCAATTACCAAACCCGGGGATATTCTCGCCGCTGATTCGGTGATCACAAAGACCCGGGCAGGGATGGAAAAAAATATCAGCATCGTACCCTCATCACTGCTTATACGAACATCCCCCCGGATCGTGGATAGTCTTTTGGAATTATACGGAGAAATCCAGGGCTATTCCCGGTAGGGTGAACCTGGAACTTCCCACCAGGATAGCGGGACAGGGTCATTTTATAAGGATGAATTCAACCCGGCGGTTTTTCCACCAGCCGTCCCGGTTTTCATAGAGGACCACCGGATAAGAACCGCCCATGCCGGCGAAACTGAGCCGTGACCGGTCCACCCCATAGCGGACAAGTTCCTCCACCACCGACTTGGCCCTCTGTTCGCTGAGGGGTTTCAGTTCATTGTTCTCTTCCCGGGCGGTCCTGAGTACGGCGTTGGCGTGCCCTTCAACGCTTACCTTGTAATCCTTGAATTTATTGAGGACCATGGCAACACGCCTGAGTATCCACTCGTTGTTCGCCAGCACTTCCGGGGAAAGCCCCTCAAAGGTCCCCTTCTCCGGTGGAAAAACAATGGAAGGAACCTGGGCTTTCAGCCTGTTCCCCTCCCGGATAACCAGGATATCCGTTTCTATAACGCCTTCCAGGGTGGAAGAGTTTCCTTTACTATCGGTTACCGTAAAGGTAAAGGTATAATCAGAGGCCGACTGAATCAGCTCTCCCTTGGGATTCTTCCCGTCCCATTCAATCCTCTCCGGGGGAGCGCCCTGGGCTTCAAAATGGCCAAAAAGCACATAGGGCGGTTCAGGTTCCCGGATATCTATGCTCCATCCGGCGATGGGGGATTCGTCCTTGGCTCCCAGCAAAGCGATATAGACATCATTTTCCCCATCACCGTCGGGGCTGAAGTATTTTATCGGCGATTCAAAACTCAGAACCGGCCCTTCCCTGTCCTCTACAGGGGGAGGAGGGGGCTCTTCAACCGGGGGTGGTGGTTCTTTGGCCGGGGGCGGCGGTTCTTTGGCCGGAGGCGGCGGCGGCGGGGCCGACGGAGGAGGATCCGGGGCCGGAGGGGGCGGACTGGCACATCCCAGCGCCCCAAAGATGACACCAAGAATAACGACAGCGATAATTATAACTCTTTTCATGATTACTCCTTAAACTTCTTTTGCCTTTGACCGCGCAAATTTTAACTCCAACAAACAAAAGAACTCTTTCCTGGCCGGATATGAACGGAAAAGACGCCGGCCAACAGGAAACTAATTCCAATCTTTCCCTTATTTAAATATGATCCATTGTGGAAAGAAATTCAAATGCAAAAACCAGAAACCGTTTCCGGAGAGGGAAAAGGCCAGGGTAACGGAAAAAACCAGTTCCTCCTCCGGGAATTCCGGGGGAAATGGGGGATAGGGAATGACCCGCTTCACCGTTTCCAGGGCGGAGGCGTTTAGAAGCCGGTACCGGGATTTTTTGTCCAAAACCGGCTCTCCCACCAGCTCTCCCCGCCGGGACAGCACAAAGCGGACCCTCACCTTCCCCTCCTGATCCTGCCGCAGCGCCTGATAGGGATATTCCTTGTTCCGGTCGATCAACAGCCGGAAAGCCCTCCCCTTTACACGATCATGGGGGCAGGTTAAAATGATGTTATATTGTTGTAACAGAGGTTTTCCCAAAATCGTGCACGTTAGCGCACAGTCAATTGGTTTTGGGACAGGCTCAACCGACTTGTTTTGCGGAAGGGGGCTGGATGAGTGTTTCAAAACTCTTGTTTATAGTAGCGGGATTTGTACTGCTGGCCCTGGGAATCATCGGCATTGCCCTTCCGGTTTTGCCCACCACTCCGTTTCTGCTGGGAGCCTCTTTTTGTTTCTTAAAGAGTTCCCGCCGGCTCTACCGGTGGATCATGGCCAACCCTTTTTTCGGCCCCCGGATAGAACGGATCCGCAGCCAGGGATTAACGGGGAAGGAAAAAATTACCATCTATCTTTTTGCCTGCGCCCTGATCATCCCCGTTATTATACTGGCCCGTTCTCTGCACCTGCGGCTGTTCCTCATCATCCTTTTAGTGGTCAAGGGGATTGTTTTCCTGCGGCTGAAAACCGCGCCGGGTCCGGGAAAGACGGCTCCGGCTCAACCCGAGTAAACCCGTGCTCAACAAAAGAATCCTGGCCCTCTCCCCGGAGAGCGCCGGGGATGCGGTAAAGATCATAATCTTTGACTGGATCGCTCTCCTCTGTAACGCGGCAGCCCTGGGATCCGTGGCCTCCCTTATTGGGGATCTCTGCCAGGGCTCCTTTGAAGTCCCCCGTCTTGCCGCCGCAGTCTTTGTGATCCTCCCCGTAACGGCCCTCCGTTTTGTCTGCACCCTGGTAAGTTCCGATGCAAGCTTCCGTGCCGGAAGCCGGGTAAAACGGAGACTCCGGGAACGGATATACCAAAAGCTCATCTCCCTGGGCCCATCCTACCACCGGCGGATCTCCACCGCCGAGGCGGTGCAGCTCTCAGGCGAAGGGGTGGATCAGATGGAGATCTATTTTGGCCGTTACCTGGCCCAGTTTTTCTACAGTCTCCTCGCCCCGGTTACCCTCTTTGTAATCCTCTCCTTTATCAGCCTGAAGATAGCAGTAATCCTCCTCATCGCCGTCCCCCTCATCCCCATAACCATCGCCCTGGTACAGGGCTTTGCCAAAAAACTGCTTTCAAAATACTGGACCAGCTATACCCAGATGGGGGATTCCTTCCTTGAAAACATCCAGGGCCTTGACACCCTGAAGATATACGGCGCCGATGAAGGGCGGCACCGGGAAATGAACAACCACGCCGAAAACTTCCGTAAGATTACCATGGGGGTACTGCGGATGCAGCTCAACAGCATTACTGTCATGGACATAATAGCCTACGGCGGAGCGGCGGCCGCCATGATCCTGAGCTTTGGGGAACTCGCCGCCGGAGCCATTGATATGGGGGAGGCTTTTTTTATCGTCATGATAGGGGTGGAATTCTTTATACCCATGCGGGTCCTGGGCTCCTACTTTCATATTGCCATGAACGGAATCGCCGCGGCGGGTAAGATGTTCCGGCTTTTTGATTTGAAACCGGCGCAGGGGGAAGAACCCCGGGGTATCCTGGCCTTCTCCGGGAACACGGCGGCGGAAGGGGCGGCGGCGATCCGCCTGCGGGATCTCTCCTTTGCCTATGAGGCGGACAGGCCGGTACTCAAGAATATCAGCCTTGAGATCCCTCCCCGGAGCTTCATCGCCCTGGTGGGGGAGAGCGGTTCCGGAAAGAGTACCATCGCGGGGATCCTCGCCGGGCAGGCGGCGCCCTATTCGGGACAGGCCTGCATTGGAGGCCGGGAAATCACGGCCATGGAAACCGGCGAATTGATGCGGACCCTTACCCTGGTGCGGCACAACAGCTATCTCTTTGCGGGGACCGTCAGGGACAATCTCCTCATGGGCAGGCCCGGCGCTTCGGAGCCGGAAATGAAGGAAGCCCTGGAACGGGTTGGACTTTGGGAATTCCTTGAAGCCCGGCAGGGACTTGATACGGCGATTCGGGAAAGGGCGGATAATCTGTCCGGGGGGCAAAGGCAGCGGCTTGCCCTGGCCCGTTCGCTGCTGCACGATACCGGCATCTATATCTTTGACGAGGTCAGTTCCAACATCGATACGGAAAGTGAGGAGCAGATTATGGAGGCGATCAACGCCCTGGCACGGCAAAAGACGGTCCTCCTCATCACCCACCGGCTGGCCAATGTGCTGCGGACGGAGAGGATTGCGGTCCTGGACCGGGGTTCCCTGGCGGCCTTCGACAGCCATGAGGCCCTGCTGCGGCAGGACGGGATATACGCCAGAATGTACCGGCAGCAGCGGGAGTTGGAAGCCTTCTCTTCCGGGGGAAGTTCCCGGTGAAAAGGGGATCCTCCTCTTCCACCCGCAGGGCCGGCGCCATAGCGATCCGGATGCTGACCTTTGTCCGGCCCCTCAGGAATATCATGGCCCTCACCATCATCCTGGGGTCCCTCTCATCCCTGGCGGTGATCGCCATCCCCATCCTGGCAGGAGCCGCAATCATCGCCGCTCCGGGATTTCCGGGTACTGCGGAGGAAGCTTTCCGGGGAATCCCATGGGGAACGGCGGGGATCATCCTCCCCCTGCTGGTAATTGCCCGGGGACTGCTGCGTTATGGGGAACAGCTCAGCGGTCACTATATCGCCTTTAAGCTTCTGGCCCATATCCGGGACCGGGTCTTCGCCGCTCTCCGCAGACTGGCCCCGGCAAAACTGGAGGGCAAAGAAAAGGGAAACCTCATTGCGATGATCACCGGGGACATAGAATTGCTGGAGGTTTTTTACGCCCATACCATCGCGCCGGTGGCCATTGCCCTCATCGTCTGCGAGGTAATGCTGTTTTTTACCGCCTCCTTCCACATCATCCCTGCCCTGCTGCTCCTTGGGGGCTACCTCTCCGTTGCCCTCCTGATACCCCGTTTCATAAGCCGCCGGGGAAGAGAGACCGCCAGGACCTTCCGCCGGGATTTTGGGGCTCTTCATACCCTGATACTGGACAACCTCCGGGGCTTGGGGGAGATAATTCAGTACGGGCAGGAAGGGGAACGGCTGAAAATCCTGGGAGACAGAAGCGCCGCCCTTGAGGGGCAGTTAAGGGGGCTGAAAAAAACCGAAGGACTGAGCCGGGCTTTCTGCGATACCGCTATACTCCTCACGGGATCTCTGGTTCTTCTGACGGGACTGTTCCTTTGGCGCCACAACCTGATGAGCGCCGGAGGGGTGGTCCTCACCACCATCGCCGCCCTCTCAGGCTTTGGCCCTGTCCTTGCCCTGGGGGGACTTTCCAACAGCCTGGTCCACACCTTTGCCGCCGCAGAACGGATCCTTGGCCTATTGGATGAGGAACCCCTGGTCCCGGAGCAAAGGGATGGAGAAGAGGCCCGCCGGGGAACCGTCACTGTTGACCGGGTCGATTTTGCCTATGCCCCGGAGGGACCGCCGGTACTGCGGGACCTCTCCTTCGCCGTGCCCGGGGGGCGGATCTTCGGCATCCGGGGGAAGAGCGGCTGTGGCAAATCGACCCTCCTCAAGTTGATCATGCGGTTCCGGGATGTGGACAGGGGTTCCGTCACCATCGGGGAGCGGAACCTCCGTTCCCTGAACACCCAATCCCTGCGGAGGCTCCAAAGCTACGTAACCCAGGAGGCGGTCCTCTTCCATACCACCATTGCGGAAAACATCAGAATCGCCAAACCCGGCGCCGCCAAAGATGAGGTCATTGCGGCGGCGAAAAAGGCATCTCTCCATGACTTTGTAACAAGCCTGCCAAAGGGTTACGACACCGAAGTTGGGGAACTGGGGGAAACCCTGAGCGGCGGTGAGCAGCAGCGTATCGGTCTGGCCCGGGCTTTCCTCCACGGCGGGGATCTGCTCCTCCTGGATGAACCTACCAGCAACCTCGACAGCCTGAACGAGGGGATGATCCTCAAGGCCATCAAGGAACAAAGCGAAAAAAAGACCGTCATCCTTGTGTCCCACCGGGGTTCAACCCTGGGGATAACAGAGGAAGCGATTGACCTTGGGGATTAACCACCGGAGCTATTCGTCTTTGGTTTTCAGCACCGCCAGGAAGGCGCTCTGGGGGAGTTCCACATCCCCCACCATCTTCATCCGCTTTTTCCCTTCCTTCTGCTTTTCCAGGAGCTTCCGTTTGCGGGTAATGTCTCCGCCGTAACATTTGGCCAACACATCCTTCCGCAGGGCGTTGACCGTCTCCCGGGCGATGATCTGGCTGCCGATGGCCCCCTGGATGGGGATCTTGAACTGCTGCCGGGGTATTTCGTCCCGGAGGCGTTCACAGACAAGCCGCGCCCGGTCATAGGCGTTGTTCCGGAACACCAGCTGGGAGAGGGCGTCCACGGGTTTGCCGTTGAGAAGGATATCCAGCTTTACCAGTTCCGTAGGTTTGTAATCGGTCATATCGTAATCGAAGGAGGCATAGCCCCGGCTCGTACTCTTCAGGCGATCATAAAAATCAAAGAGCACCTCTGAGAGGGGCATGTCGTAGATCAGCTCCACCCGCTTTTCATCCAGGTAGGTCATGTTGGTTTGGATCCCCCGCTTCTCCATACAGAGGGTCATGATGTTTCCCAGGAAGGCCGTAGGGGTGATGACGGAGGCCCGGATATAGGGCTCCTCAACCCCCTCGATTCGCCCCTCCTCGGGGTACTCCGTGGGGTTGTCCACCAGGATATCTTCGGTCTGCCCGGCCGGGCCGGAACGCAGGTGCGCCTTGTACTTTACCGAAGGAGCGGTGAAGATCACCGACTGGTTAAACTCCCGTTCCAGCCGCTCCTGAATGACCTCCAGATGGAGGAGCCCCAGGAAACCGCAGCGGAACCCAAAACCCAGGGCGGCGGAGGAATCCTTTTCGTAGATCAGGGACGCATCGTTGAGTTTGAGCCGTTCGAGGCTCAACTTCAATTCCTCATAGTCATTGGAATCCACCGGATATATTGAAGAAAACACCACGGGCTTCACCTCCCGGAAGCCCGGAAGGGGTTCGGCGCAGGGCCTGTCCGCGCCGGTTACCGTGTCCCCTACCCGCACGTCTCCTACGGTTTTTACCCCGGCGATAATGTACCCGACGCTGCCGGCGGCCAGCTCCTCCTGTTCGACCAGGGCAAGTTTGAAGACCCCCAGGGTTTCCACCTCATACTCCGAAGCGTTGTGCATGAACCGGATCCGCATACCCTTCCTGATCCGTCCGTCAAAGACGCGGAGATGCACCACCACTCCCCGGTAGGGATCGTAGCGGCAGTCAAAGATAAGGGCCCGGAGGGGGACGTGGCTATCCCCGGTGGGAGGAGGGATCCGCTTTACAATAGCCTCAAAAAGCTCATCTACCCCGGTCCCCTGTTTTGCCGAAACCAGAAGGGCATCATCACCGTCCAGTCCCAGATCATGGTCTATCTGCCGCCGGGCGCCGGGAATGTCCGCCGCCTGCATATCGATCTTGTTGATCACCGGAAGGATCTCTAAATTGTGTTCCAGGGCAAGGTACATATTGGACAGGGTTTGGGCCTGGACCCCCTGGGTAGCGTCCACCAGGAGCAGAGCCCCCTCACAGGAATTGATAGCCCGGGACACCTCGTAGGAAAAGTCCACATGCCCGGGGGTATCCACCAGGTTGAGTTCATATTCACGGCCGTCCGCTGCGGTATAGGGGATGGTTACGGCCTGGCTTTTTATGGTGATCCCCCGTTCCCGCTCAATGTCCATGTTATCCAGGATCTGATCCTGAAAATCCCGGTCCGCCACAAGATGACCCTTCTGAATAAGCCGGTCCGCCAGGGTAGACTTTCCATGGTCAATATGGGCAATGATACAGAAATTACGGATACAGGCAGTTTCAGTCATGAAAGAAGTATACCATACTCAGGGCAATGATACGATCACCCCTTTACCGTATCCCGCCAGAAGCGCACCGGCTTCCAGCCAAGCGCTTCCTTTGCCCTTGTATTGGACAGCAGAGAATGCCCCTGCGGGGTTTTGGATCGTGGATAAAAGAATTCAACCACGGTTGGCCCCAGCAAGCCCGCGGCTCCGGTAATGGTTACTCGTTTCATGAATCGTCTTCCTGTGTTCCCCGGGATTCCGGATAAAACTACCGGTATCTTTGGGCGCTAGAGGATTCGAACCTCTGACATCCACGGTGTAAACGTGGCGCTCTAACCAACTGAGCCAAGCGCCCGGAGGCTGAGGAACCCGAGGAGGAAAGCTTAACATAAGCGGCGGGGAGCGTCAAGACAGCTTCGGTTAGATTTTTACGTGAGACATCACGGACAGCTTCCGGATGCTTTCAGGGCCGGCCCTGATACCTTGGCTACAGACCCTCAGGGCCTGCTCCTTTTTAACCCCGATTCATCATTGCGGTAGGGATTCCGCCGGTGTTTAAGATAGGCCCGGTAGGCGGCGCTGCTTGCGTAGTAGCCGTCAAGGACCTTAAACGAGGAGGACTCATCGCAACGGTACAGTTCCATCAGGGTGGGAAAGAGGGGGGATTCCAGGATCTCCCGGGTTCTTGCCAGGGGCAACCTGGGCAGGGCGGCGGGGAGCATGTGGTTCCGTACCAGATAACAGATATCATCGATGAGGGAGGGATCGAATTGGAGGCGGTCCAGGAATCTCCGGGCAACCCGGGCGCCCAATTCCGCATGTCCGTCAAAACGCCGGCTCCCCGAAGATGCCGCCAGGGGTTTTCCCGCATCGTGGAGCAACAGCCCCAGGGACAGGCGCAGATCGCCCTCCGGCTGCTTACGGGAGGCGGCCTTGCGGTACCGGAAAGTTTCCAGGGTATGGTTCCACACGTTGCCTTCGGGGTGGTATTCCTTGGAGTGATCCACATCATCCAGCAGGGCAAGTTCAGGCCAGAATTCTTCTACAAATCCCGCGGCCTTGAGGAGTTCCAGCCCCAATTCCGGATGGGGAGACATGAGGAGACTCGTCAAAAGGACCCGCTGGCCTTCCGTACCGGGTCCCTGATCCCGGGGCAGATCCGCAAGGTTTTGCAGGAGCCCGCCTATGGCCGGCCGGGAGGAAGATTCGTAGCGGGCCAGAATCAGGGCCCCGTCCATGAGGGCCCGGTAACGGCCCGTTTGGGGGTAGATGCCGGTCCACCAGGGTTCCTCCGGCTTAGGGGTCCCACCGGCCGCCGGATGGAAGCAGGCCGGGCCGTCCCTGAGCTTCCGGATCAGAGGGTAGAGACCGCAGGGGTCCCGGAATCGACCGCTGGGCCAATCCTGGGTAAGGGACAAGAGCTCGTAGGAGGGATGCCCGGCCTCCGAAGGACCTTCATCCCGGTCGATGCAATGGAAAAACCAGCTCCCCTCCCCTGCTTCAATGGCGCCGTCTGCGAGGTTCACCCCGGGGAATCGCAGACCCTCAAAAAGCCGGGCCAGGGCCGGAATATCCGCATCGGTCTCCACCCATACAAAGGGGAGGGGCCTGTGGTCCAGGTAGCGGTCCAGGGCGCTGAAGCCCCGCAGGCTGAGGAAGTACCCCGCTGAAACAAGGGTTTCACCGATAGTCTCGTATTCCACAGTACCATCCTTTTCAAAACGATCCTGCATCACCCATGAAAGACAGGGGCAGAATGGGCATGACCAAACCATTCCGGGATATCCGGTACCGGATATGCTCCCATAACGCCGCAGGGAAAACCGCCGTTCCCGGAAAAAACAGCATATCCCGGGAGAAAAACTCCGGCCCCTCCCCCCGGACCGAGGAAAAGACCCGGCTTAACAGGGTATCAAAAAACGCCGCCCGGGGATATTCCCGAACAAGGACTCTCCGTTTTTCCGGTATCTCCGCAAGCTGCCGGGCCATATCCAGGGCATTCCGGAGGCCGCCAATGCCATCCACGAGACCCAGCCGTTGGGCTTCCAGTCCTGAATACACCCGGCCCCGGGCAAGGGGTTCCACCGTCTCGACATTCATCCTTCGTCCGGCGGCAACCTTCTCCACAAATTCATTGTAGAGATCCAGGATGTAACGCCGGTACCGTTCCTCCTCATCGGAACTCAAATCCCGGTGGGGGAGGATGACCCCCGTCATAAGATCCGCATGGTCCCCCCGCTTCAGGGTATCCACCGATAAACCCAGCTTGTCGTAGAGGCCCTTGTCGTAAAACCAGCCGCCGATAACCCCGATGGAACCAGTGATGGTATAGGGGGAGGCCAGGATACGATCCGCATACATCCCGGCCCAGTAACCACCGGAAGCCGCCACGGCCCCCATGGAGACCACCACGGGAATCCGCTTTTTCGCCTCGGCTATGGCCCCGGCGATGTAATCCGCCGCCTCGGCGCTGCCCCCGGGGGAGTTGATCCGGACCACCATGGCCTTAACCGCGGACTTCCCCGCAGTTTCCCTGATGGTACGGGCAAGCTCCCGGGCCTTCATGCCCTGTTCAAGGTCGGTTGTGCCGGAGGCATAGACCAGGGCAATCTCCGGGGAGGGAATAACGGCATTGCGGGGCAGCCGGTAGGACCGTCCATAACGGCCGCCCGCCAGAAGAGCGGCGGAGGCATTGCCAAAACAAAAAAAGTTCCTTACCTGTCTCCTCTCCAACTCCGCTATGGTCTGGCTCAGAGCATCTTCCCGGCCAAGGGCGTCTACCAGGCCGCGGTCCAGCGCCGCCCGGGGGGAGTAGAGAAATTCCCCGTTCAGGATGAGATCCATGTCCTCCTTCGTCAGGGACCGGGCCTGCATTATGACATCCCGGGTAAGGGCAAAGTTGTCTTCCAGCAGGGCATCGTACTGCCGGCGATCCGCCTCGGAAAGGGAAGAACGGGTATAGGTCTCCATAACGGACTTGTAGTCCAGGTACCGGAGTTCCCGCACCCCCACGCCCAGTTTCTCCAGGGTCTGCTGCAGATAAGCCCGGCCCCAGGAGTGCCCGAGCATGAACAGGGTCCCCGCCCCGTCCATCACAATTCTATCCGCTACCGATACCAGATAGTAGAGATCGAAGTCGGCGGTATCGATAAAGGCGACGATTCTCTTGCCCGCAGCCTGAAAAGCCTCCAGTGCGGCCCGTAGTTCCCAAAGGTACTCCCTGCCGGCCGTAAAACCCGATGTGTTAAGCACTATGCCCCGGATACGTTTGTCCTCCCGGGCCTTCTGAATGATCCGCAGCAGATCCATCAGGGAGGGTGTATGGGTATAGACTGCCATACCCCGGGTGTAACGACCGTTCAGGCTGAGTTCCAGGTACCGGGCCTTTGTCTCCGGAAACTCCCCCCGGCTTCCCCCCATCAGGGCGAAGGATCCCCCGGAATCCGCGCCGTCATACTGTAGTTGCATCCCCATTCCACCCCTCAACACCGGACAAGCCGTCAGCAGGCATAATCCCAGGATAACATATCCAATCCGAAATGCCATACCGTTACCTCCCGGATTCTTTTACAGGCTTCCCTCTGTTCCCGCTTTTCCCCGCGGGACCCTTCCCGCCGGTTGCCAGGACTTCGATAAGCCGATCCAGCCGGTAGCCGGAACCGGCTTCCGCCCGGAGGAACTGTTCCGTCAGTTCCGCGATGATCCGGACCCGTTTCTGCCTGGCAGCCCGGGCAGATCTATCGGTTTCATGGACTCCGGCGGATCCGGTGAATTCGGCGGAATCCGATGATTCCCGAAAGGCGGCGCCGCTTTCCAAAATCGAAAAGAGGGGCGCATAGAGGAGCGTCCGTTCAAAGGCTTCTTTATTAAACCATACGACATCATCAAAGAGATTCACCCCCAGGATGGCTCTGAAATCTTCGGCGGCGTAATTTTCCTGAATCAGATACAGGGCCGAAGGAGCGGGACCGTACAGGGCTGCGCTGGCAGGAACCGTCCGGGCCAGAAGAGCTTTCATGATCTCCGTTACCCGGTATGCCTCGTCACCGGAAACACCCTGGGCCTCACAAGCCTCCCGGAATTTACGGTCAAGGTGCCAGTGATCGATAAGGGCTTTTGCCGCGGCGCCCTCCGTCCCGCCGCCGACGATGGAACGGAACATGGCAAAGATACCGTACCCAAAGGCATAGAGGGCGGTATGCGGCCGGTCAGAGATCTGTTTTTTCAGATTCCGCCACAGGGGAATCGCCGGGGAAGCGGTATCCCCCGGCTGCCCCAGCTCTCCCAGCCGGCCAACATAGGCGGCCAGTTCCTGCCATACCGTCTCAGGTTCAAGCCGGGGATACGCCCGTTCCGGCACAAAGGGATCCCAGAGATCCCCCATGCCGCCAAGGCAGCGGAACGCGGTGTTGATAAAGGTCAGGGCAGGGCCCCGCAGGGATGCAAGGAAGGATTGGACCGGCCCGGCGTCCCCGGCGATCTCCGCGGACCCGCCGTCTTTAGCTCCGGCGCCGGACAGCCGGTAGAGCCCTTCGATCAGTTTGGGCTCAAACAATGCCATGAAGGGGACGTAAAGTTCCCCCAGCAGGAAGTCCTGCATGGCCACATCCAGGTCCCACACCCCCCGGCCCTTGAGTTCGGCGCAGAGCCGGGCCCAGCGGCCCCGGCTATCCTGAACTTCCCGGATATCCATAAAAACCTGGGCTTCGTAACCGTTGAGGGAGACAAAAAAGCCCCGGTCGGCGATCTCTTTAGAGGAACGGATGAACCAGCGGTTTGAGCGCTGTTCCCGGAGGCAGGTGAAATACCCCTCCTCTCCGTGGAGGGCCAGGGCATAGCAGAGATCATCCCGGTGGGAACTGCCGTCCTTCCGGGGAATCGCCGCCGCACCCCGGTGAATCCACCCCGCAGCCTGGGCATAGGCGTTGTTGTAGAACACCAGGGCCTTGTCCCCCCAGGCCCGGTTGGAGTAGGCAAAGACGTTCTCATTTACCTGTCCCCCGGAACCGTAGAGATCGTAGAGGCAGAAATCGGCGCTTCCGGAAAAAACCGCCCGGCGTTTCATCAGGGGAAAGATCTCCCGTTCATGACGTTCCACCAGGGAAAGGTCCGGAGTCTCGTCCTGATAGGAACGGCGGTATTCCATACCGTATTTTTCTTCAAACCCTTCGATCTGGCCGTGGCCGAACATGGGAAGCCCCGGCATGGTCACCAAAAGGGTACAGATGCCAAAGTACTTATCCCCCTTACCAAACTGGGCCACTGCGGTTTCCTCATCCGGGTTATTCATAAAATTGACAAAACGTTTGAGGATCTCCGGATCGAATTCCAGGGTGTTTTTGATAGTCTCCCGGTATTTGGCGTTTTCCTCGTGCTTGAGCATGTTCATGAAGGCCGAATTGTAGACCCGGTGCATCCCCAGGGTACGGACAAAGTACCCCTCCATCATCCAGAAGGCTTCCGCCAGAAGCAGGGTGTTGGGGGCCTCCACCGCACAGCGATCCACCACATCCCGCCAGAATTCGTTGGGAATCCGCCGGTTGAACTCATCCGCCGGAATGGCATGTTCCGCCCGGCTGGCAATATCCCCGCCATGCCCCGGTTCGGGGTACCAGAGCCGCTGGATATGCCGCTTTGCCAGGGTCATGGCCGCATCAAAACGGACAATGGAGAACTGCCGGCAAACGCCCACAATGGTACGGATCACCGCCTCCCGCGCCTCGGGGTTGAGGAAATCGATCTGGGCGGTATCATTCCAGGGCATGGAGGTGCCGTCGTTGCCATGGTAGATATAGCGTACCTCCCCGGTATCAAAATTCACCCGTTTGAACACCACTGCCGCATCACTACGGCTGTAGTAGTGATCCTCGATATATATGCCGATCCCCTCCCGGTTGGAGAGGTTCCCGCTGTTAAAGGTGTAGCCGGGAAAGGGGGAATAGGGAAGCTGAAGGAACCGGTCCGGATACTCCATGATCCAGCGGGAATCGATCCCCGTATGGTTGGGGACCATATCGGAACCCAGACGGATCCCCCGCCGGGCGCAACGGTCCCGAAGCTTGGAGAGGCTGTCCCAGCCGCCCAACTCCCCGGCGATATCGTAGTCACAGAGGCTGTAGGCGCTGGCCGCCGCCTCAGGGTTGCCGGTCCACTGCTTTATCGTTTTGGATGCATTACTCCGCTCCCAGAGGCCAATAAGCCAGAGACCCGTAAAACCCCGGCGGGCCAACTCATCCAGTTCCTCGTCGGGGATCTGATCAAGCCGTTCTATGGGTCTGCCGTACCTTTGGGAAAGCTGGTAGAGCCATACCAGGGTGCTCTTAGCCATCAGCACCGTTCTGGGCATCCAGTCCTGGTCGGGGCTGAAACGTTCATACTCATCCAGCCCGCCGTAGGTCAGGACCTCCATCGGCCCGGGCCCGAAAAACGCCGGCTTCTCCTCCTCCTTTATCACATCCATGGTCATGAGGAGCCGGCCCATAAATTTGCCGATAATGAGGCCCCAGTGCCGCCGCATGTAATCAAGCTGGCCCATAAGGGAATGGGGGGATGCCAGGGCGGGGGCCCGGAGAAGATCCCAGAGGTTCAGCCCATCGGGACCAAATACGGGAAGGCTTGCCAGGTGAATCTTTATCTCCTCAATAGCCTGGGAATAAACCGTGTTATCCTCCAGGTCCTGATCGTCAAAGAGAAAGGTGAAGGGTGAGAAGGCGGGATTGAGGTTTGCCAGGGCAAGGAGCAGCATCTCCTCCAGGCTGAGGGACCGGTTGTTCTCCCCGCCGTCATTCCCCGCCAGGTACTGGTCTACGGTAACGTTTCCCGCGTAGACCTGACGGGGGGGGAACTGTTCGCCGAAAGCCCGCAGGAGCAGGGCGGTCCTGTGTTCCCCCAGGTTGGCCTCCAACCGCAAAAGGGCCGTATCAAACACGTCGGACTGAACCTGTTCCCGGTACAGGGCAACCACGTAATGGAGTATCTCATCGATAAGCCCCATGGCAAAAAACTGCCCCGTCCGGATAAAAGTTTCAGGCCGGCGGGGATCCGCCCCGGCGTTGATCCGTTCCGTCAAATCCCGGACCTGGCGGAGATCCGCAAAGACTACGTTCCCCCGGAGAGAAAAAAGAGCATGACCCAGTCCATATTTCTCCCGAACCTCCCGGCGGATATGAAACTCCATCAGGGCCTGCCGGCCCGCCGCCCGGAGAAGCGGCATGCCCCGGGCCGGCGCCGGATCAGAACAGTCGTCTTTTGGCCCCATGGCCCTGTGAATCATCCCCTGGTTTTCAAAAACCCGGAGTCGGACGAATAACCTTTTCATATATTCCCTCTTTTTTAATAGCATCCAGTCTCTAACAGTATACTATAGCTTCGGGATTATTGCACAGGACTAAGTCGATCCGCCCTTACCGGACTCCTTCTCATCCGGGAGGGGATTCCCCTGGGGAGTCTCCGGGAGCGGCTCATAGGGCTGGGGGGGAAGGTTTATCCGGTAATGGGCGGCGGTCATGTCAATACCGGCGGCATGGAAACCGGATTGGATGTTTTCATAGAGGTTTGAATAGATAGCCGGAACCTTGTCCACTTCCTTGGTGTAGAAGTTTATCTGATAGTTGGCGTAAAAATCGTTCATGGCGGTCTGCAAAACAAAGGGGCTGGGGATCTTCAGTACATAATCGGTTTTCAGCGCCGCCTCGATGAGGACGGCATGTACCGTCTGCCAGGGGGTGCTGTAGCCAAAGGTTATATCCGTATGGAGCACCAGTCCCTCCTCATCCTCATCAGAAGATGTGTTGTAATTGATGATGCTGGAGTTGAGGATCATCATGTTGGGAAAGGTAACGTATTCGTTTTTATGGGTTTTGATCCGGATGACAATGGGGGACTTTTCCACCACAAACCCGGTGATGTCCTTTATCTGAATCCTATCGCCAATTTTGAAGGGCCGCATATAGGTTATCACCAGCCCCGCGATGAGGTTCCCGATGGCGGATGTGGAACCCAGGGAAAAGATGATGCCCACAAATACCGAAACCCCCTGAAAGACGGGAGAACCCGATCCGGGCAGATAGGGGTAGATAACGGCCACGGTAAAGGCGCAGAGGATGACCCGCAGGATGTTGAAAGTGGGCTGCGCCCAGTCGGAATAGAATCCCGGAATCACCAGTTTTTCCCGCTCGATCTGGGAGGCGAAGAATTTCAGTCCCTGAAGTATGTATTTGGTGACCACCAGTATGACGATGATGGTAATGAGATTGGGAATATACCTGATACCCCCCAGGAAGAGGGTTTTTAGGGGATTCAGGATGTAGCTGAACAGGGTGGAAGCCACGTTTTTGGTCTGGGGAAAGAGACTGAAAACAATGGGGATGGTGATAAAAAGCTGAAAAATGGTGATGATGTATTTGAAGATCCGCAGAAAAAAATGGATGATATTGATTATCTGTTCAACGGTAAGGAGCCGGAACTTCTTAATGGTCAGGGGCTTGATCTTTTGGCCCCCTATGATGGAGGCCTTCTTGTTCAACCATTTGAAAAACTGCCAGACCAGCCAGATCAGGAAGGCCTGACCTACCACTATGACCAGGGCTATGCCCAGTTTCTCCACAAAACCAAACCTCTCCGACTGCTCGGTCACCGTATCTTCCAACTCTTCAATAACTTCTTCCGCAGCCTCCAGGGGCAAATCTTTCACAGCTTCAGTGCTATCCGCCTCTTCCGGTAATCCGGAGGCAGATTCAATAGACTGGGCGGGTATAAACCTTCCGAGGACTATAAAAAGCAGAACAAAAAACCACTTCCGAAAAGCCATAGCATTGCCCCCTATCCTCTCCGCCAACTAGAAACAGCTTACGATAGCCCCCTCAAGAGCGTCAAGCTGAGGTTCAATAAGGGCTATGGGATCAGACTTCTTCTGCAGCACATTAAGCCTTGGGGGCAAGTGAATGGTCTGACCGGTAGCCTTAGCGACGGTTTCCGCCTCCTTTGCGGGATGTCCCGTGGACATAACCACCACATGGCTGCCCACCTCAAAGGACTCGAAAAGTTCTTCCGCCGCAGCCAGGGCAACCGCAGAATGGGGATCGATCAGGATGCCGTAACATTTCCAGGCCCGTTCCATGGCCCCCAGGGTCACCTTGTCATCAACCGTACTGGGGTACACCATGTTCCGCATCACCGCCGGGGCTTCCCCGTAAAAGGAGGCCAGCCGTTCGTAGTTTGCGGGGATACTCACATCCAGCGCCGGTGAATTGGTAGTAATGAGGGGACGGGGAATAAACTGCTTACCCCGGATATAGTCTCCAAAGGCGTTGTTGACGTTCATGGCGGCAACAAAGCCGTGCACCGGCATACCGAATTTCCATGCGTAAAGCCCGGCTATAAGATTGCCGAAATTCCCCGAGGGCACGCTGAAGATAAGGTTGCCGGAGAGGTACTTTTTGATTTTGATAAAGCCGTAGAGATAATAAAACGCCTGGGGCAGGAGGCGGCCGGGGTTGATCGCATTGGCGCTGGTTATACCGTAGCGTTCAGCGAAGGGCCGGTCATGGATGGCCTCCCGGATCAACCGCTGACAGTCATCAAAGGTGCCCCGGATCTGAATGGGAATGATATTCCCGCCGTTTTGGACAAAGGTCGCCGGATCCAGCCCCCGGATAGGCCCGGAGGGGTAGAGCAGAACCGAGTTGATACCCTGCCGTTTATAAAACGCCTGGGCGATACTGACCCCCGTGTCCCCCCGGACCGCCGAGAGGATCATGACCCGGCCGTTGTTTTTGAGCAATTCTTCCATAACAGCGGCAAGAAAGGCGATGCCGAAGTCCTTATATACCCCTGTGGGCCCGTTGTAGAGGCTTAACAGGGAGAAACGCTCATCAAGCTGCCGCAGCTCGGGCTCATAATCAAAGGCGCTTTCAGCGACCCGGGAAGCGGAAAAAGGGTTTAACTCACCATGGAGAAGGATGGGAGCGACGGTAGCTACCAGTTCCGGGTAGGTGGTCTCTGAATTCATATACAGAAAAAATTGCCGCATATCCACTATTGAATCCGGCACATAGAGTCCCCCGTCTTCGGGCAGACAGCGGAGTACAGCGTCTTTAAAAGAGACCAGAGATCCGTCTGATTTGGTGGATCTGTATTGCATGCAATTCCCCTAAGCGCCTCTGCCGTGCAGGGAGAGCGCTCTTTTTTATAAATATTTTCCGGGGGATATTCGACACCGGCTGGTTTTCAAAGCCCCCCCCGTTCATTATATAATGTAACTGGATAATCGGGAATCGACAAGAGCAACCTGGTACTCCCTTTGGATCTTTGGGAAAAATTAACAGCTATACCAGAAACACCGCCCCGGGGGGGCTATTTTTTCCGGCTGCCTGCCCTGGCCCCGCCGGACAGCCCGGTCATGATATCCCCCAGGGTTCCCCGGGCATTCCGGCCTTTTTCAAGGGCCTCCCCGGGTTTGTTATCCGCTATGGCGCTTTCCGCCGCTTCCGTATCCCGCCGGGCGGAATCCAGGTTCTGATCAAGGCCCTCAAAATCCAGGTCCATGTTTTCCGTACCCCGGGCCCTGTCCAGGGTAACTTCGGCCTCATTCAGAGAGTCTTTCAGGGTCCCCACCAGATTTGCGGCTTCCTGTGTGGCCCGGAGAGCGCCGGACCGGCCGTCACTGACGGCCTTTTCCGAGGCGGCAACCACCTCGGCGGCGTATGACTTGGCAATATCGTACCGTTTAGCTTCCGCTTCACTCCGCATCCGGGAAAGGGCCTCCCTGGCCCGGGTCAGGGTTGGTTCCGCATAGACCACCGCATCGGGATCGTTCTCCGCCCTGGCAAAAGCCGATTCGGCGGCCTCCATCTCCGCAGCAGGAGGCTTTTCGCAAGCCCCGACGGTACAGATCACCAGCAACGCCAGGCTCAAAGAGAAACCCAGATTATTTCGTCTCATGAATCCTCCATACTTTATTATATCGTTTTTTTGATCTATTTTGTATAGGGAATATGGCAGGATACATTTCCGGAAAACAAACCTTTTTCAGATTCCTCTTTTCCTTTGGAGCCGCCACCGGAACCGCGGTGTTCCTTACTTTTCTCCTTTCCGGGCCCAGGCTGGGCTCCCACTATGATTTTTTGATGCGCTACCGTCCCGCCCCGCCGGTTTCCCGGGAATTAACCCTCATTGAAACCGGTGTTTCCGGGGATATTATTGAACCCCAGGTGGCCGCATCCGTGATTATAACCCTTATAGAAACGGACGCTTCCGCCCTGGTTATCCAGGCGCCGGTTCTGGGTCCGGCTGCCGGGGAATCCGCCGGCGGGACAAGGGATACGGCCTTTCCGGGGATCGCCGGTGATGGGGATGCGCTTCTGTCCCGGCTGGATGATGAATTTGCCCTGCTGGAGGGGAACATCCGGAATCTGTTCCAGGCCATCCGTACCGGTTCCATAAGTCCCGGGGAGTCGGAGCGGTATGTGGGGGAACTGGTGGATCTGGCGGAACGGGGAAAGGAACGGCTGATATCCGCCATAGAACGCAGGGATACGGCGGGTATTGCGCGTATGGAGAATGCCTCGGCGGCCTTTGGGAATGTCTGGGAGGCCGGGGATCTCCGGGTACGGGTCATCCGGGCGGGAGGGGAGGAGGGAAGCGCCGGAACTGCTTCCGATCCGGCGACAGTTCCGGAACCTAAGCCCCGCTATACAAGCCCCCGGCCCGACCGGGACGGGGTATTGCGCCGTATCGCTCCGATACTGTTGGGGGAAGCCGGGGAGGAACACGTGGCCTATGCCCTGCTCAAAAACCGCTACGATACCGCGGAGATCGGCTTTGGCGGCTATCAGCCGGCTCTGACCCTCAGAAAGGACGGGAAGGAGGCGGTCCTGCCCTTGGACGCCCGGGGCGCCCTGCTTACGGAAAAACCGCGGGGAGAGATTGATTTTAAGCGGATGCCCCTGGGGACTTTTCTCGAATATGAACGGCTGGATCAGGAACTCTACCGGTCTCTGAGCGAGGCGGAGAAGGAGGGTTTCTTTGTCCACCTGGCTCCCGAAGCCTATCCGAATTTCCGGTATGATTACGCCCTCTCCCTGCGGGAGGAACTGCTGGAGAATCCCGCCGAAGGGGGACGGGACCGCTGGCTGGATGCCCGGGGGGAGTACTTCAGCGCCCTGGAGTCCTGTATCTACGGCCCATCGGAGACCAGCCTGGTTATGGGCTATGAGACCCTTATCGCCTCCGAAACCCTGGAACCCGGGGGAGTCGAAGCGGTTGTCTCCCTCAGGAATGGGGTCATCAGGACCTTTAAGCGCATCCGGGAGCAATATGAAACCCTAAAGGGGCTCCGGGAGCAACTCTCCGCGGCTCTGGAGGGATCGGTCTGTATCCTGGGGCCGGTTTCAAGCTCCCGGGAGGGGAATCCTTCAGATGCGGAAGCCTCCGCCATTCTCGCCAACAGTATCCTCACCGGACAGGCGGTGGTTCCCCTGGCATCCGAATACATCCTCCTCTGGTCCCTCATGGCCGCCCTGATCACGGTTTTTTTCCTCTGCCGGCTGGGGCCTTCCGGAACCTTCTTCTGGGGCTGCTTCCTTATCATCCTCACCGGCGGCATCTTTTCCCTGGGTTTTATCTTTACAAAATACTGGATCGATCCCATAATCCCCGCAGGGGCCGTGGCCGCCGGGGTTTTTCCGTCCTTCCTCTGGGCTCTGTACCTTAAAAATGCTACGGCAAAGACCTTCCGCCGGGTCTACGGCCCCATCATGGCGCCGGCGTATCTGAAGCAGCTCATCCGGGCCGGCAGGCCGGCCCCCGGGGAGACTCTCAAGGCCAGGGCTGCGGTAGCGGCCATACGCTGCGGGAACCTTCTAAACGCCGAATGCAGGAAGGATCCCCTGGCTGCGGAGGCGGCGGTGGCAGCGTTTCGGGAAGCCGTGTACCGGATCTGCAGCAAGGCCGGGGCGGTTATGGCAGGGGGGGACGGCGATACGGTACTCATCGCCTTCGGTTCACCGCCGGAACGGATCTGCATAAGCCGGATGAAATCGGAACTGCCCTATGAAGACGACATCAAGGCCCGGAGTAGCCACAATCCTGCGGCAAAGGCGGTGGGATTCATCCTCGATGTTCTGTCCTCCAACCCGGAAGCGGCGGCTTCCTGGTATTTCGGCATAGACACGGGGGACTGCGCCTTCCGCTACTCCTCCATCTCCGGTTATTCCGCCTTCGGGTATCCGGTGATCCGCGCCCGGATTCTCGCCGGTCTGGCCCCCCGGTACAAGGCCCGGATCCTCGTCACCGGTCAGGTGAACGAAAAACTCGACGGCCTTTTGACCCGGCGGCTGGATGTCCTTGCGGACAAGGCCGGTCAGGGAAGGGACCTGTTTTACGAGGTCCTGACAAAAGAAAAAACCCGGACACCGGCGGCCGCTACCGGCGCTTCAGTTTTTCGGTAATAGCCGTCAGGGCCCGCAGCCGCACCACCCTGCCGCCTCCCAGTTCGGGATAGGCCCGGTAGCGTTGGCCATCGTCGGAAAAGGGGGACGGTCCCTCCCCGGAGAAAGGGGGATAGCGTTTTTGGGTCCAGACAACCGAAGGGTCCTTCAGGCTTAATTCCGGGTGTTCCGGATCAAAGCGGATAAAGGATTCATGGGCTCCCCGCTCGGCCGGGGGCGCTTCATCGGTGCTCTGGAGGTACCGGATAAGACCCGCCCCAAGGTCCACCGACTGGATGATGGCCGAATGGACGATGCCTCCGTCGGCCCCCCGGAAGAGGAGGATGTCCGCGGGCCTCAATTGCCGGATCTCATCGGAGACGGAGTGTATCTCCCTGCTGCCGGAGTTGAAAAACCGGGTCCCCGCATACCAGGAAGGGTC
>JAITJI010000071.1 GCA_031279015.1 Spirochaetaceae bacterium | reverse complement strand
AATCCGCCAGCTTTCCCGGAAGGCCTGCACTGTCCATGGCATTTTTCCGGCGGGTTGCATCCCGGGCCTGACGAGCAGCGATCCGGGCTTTGGCGGCCAGAACGGATTTTTCCAGAATGGCGTTTACCACATCGGGGCGCTGGTCCAGGAAAAGCTCCATCTGCTCGTTCACTAGAGATTCCACAATGCCCTTGACCTCAGAATTGCCCAGTTTCCCCTTCGTTTGACCTTCAAACTGGGGATTGGGGACCTTTACCGACAGTACCGCCGTAAGGCCCTCCCGAACATCGTCTCCGGAGAGGCTTTCATCCAGTTTTTTAGCCTGTTTTGACTTCTTGAGGTACTCATTCAGGGTCCTGGTCAAGGCGGACTTGAACCCAACCAGGTGAGTACCCCCCTCCCGGGTATTGATGTCATTTACAAAGGAAAACATGATCTCGTTAAAGCCGTCGTTGTACTGGATGGCGCACTCAAGATCGACCCCATCCCGGGATCCCTCTAAAAAAATAGGGTCCCTGTGGAGAACTGTCTTGTTCTCGTTGAGGTATTCCACAAAACTTTTGACCCCGCCATCGAATCTGAATTCATGGACCTTGGGAATCGAAAGCCGTTCATCCCGAATGCTTATCCTGAGCCCCTTGTTGAGGAACGCCAGTTCTCGCAGACGGTTGGAAAGAGCGTCGAAATTGTAGGTGGTGGTCTCAAAAATGGAAGCGTCCGCCTTAAACCGGATTACCGTACCCTGCTTTTCGGTGCCACCAATCTCCCGGGTGGGGCTTTCCGGAACGCCGATCCGGTACCGCTGGGTGTGGATCCTGCCATTTACATGAATAAAAGCCTCACACCACTCCGAAAGGGCGTTCACCACCGATACCCCTACCCCGTGGAGGCCACCGGAAACTTTATAAGAATTTTTGTCGAATTTACCGCCCGCATGGAGCCGGGTCATGACCAGTTCCAAGGCGGAAACATCCTCTATGGGATGGATATCCACCGGAATCCCCCGGCCATTGTCCTCCACCCGGACCACATCATTGCCCTCCAAAACGACCAAAATCGTATCGCAATGACCCTGCATGGCCTCGTCTATGGAGTTATCAACCACCTCAAACACCAAATGATGAAGCCCATCGATGCCGGTGGTTCCGATATACATTCCTGGCCGCTTACGGACAGCTTCTAATCCCTTAAGAACCTGTATATTCTGCGCTGAATAATTTGAACCCATATAATTTTTTAGTATAGTTATCTTGAAATAAAAAGTAAAGGTAACGTAAAATAGAAAGGATAAAGATTGTCGACAATTTTATACTGTGGATAAGTTGTGAATAATTAATTCCGTGTCAATCGATAAAATATATATTTTTATATTGTTTTTGCAGGAAATTTAGTATTAATGTATTTACTTGTATTATAAAGAATTATATATTTTTACTATTCACCTATTAAGGAAAAATGTGATTTTTATGATCTAGATTATTTTCTATGGATTTACAATACTCTTTCTTGTTGTGGATAATATGTTAATATGATAACGAAAGATACCCCTAAAGGATTTTCCATGGCTGACTGGAATTATGAGATATTTTGGAAAGAAACGATGAATTTAGTCCGGGGGGAACTTTCGGATCAGGAATTTTCTATGTGGTTCAAGATCGATTATCTCAGGGCTACGGAAAATGAGATATTTGTAATGGTTCCCCATCAGTTTTACCGGGATCAGGTAAGCAATCGATATAAAAAATACATAGAATCCAAGTTAAAAGAGCTGACCGGTAAGGATCTATCCATTGTTTTTGAGATAAAGCATTCTGAATCCTCCCAAAATGTTCAAAATCTGGTTCCGGTATCTAATAAAAGCATTTTCCAACAGTCCGAATCTCCGGAAAATTCCCGGAATATCCCGAATTTTATCAAAACGGGTGTATATGAAGAAAAGAAAAAGGGTCTTCATTATCAGCTTAATAAGGATTATACCTTTGATAAGTATGTTATCGGGGATAATAATTCCTTCCCCGCCAATGCGGCTCTGGCTATTGCCCGGAATCCCGGAACTTCTTACCCGGTTTTCCTTATCTATGGAGGGGTAGGGTTGGGAAAAACCCATCTTATGCAAGCCATAGGAAATTATATTTATGAAAATTCAGACAGTAAAGTCATCTATATCACCGCTGAAAATTTCATGAACGAATTTATTCAGGCTCTTAAAGATGACAAAATGTCGGCTTTTAAAAATAAATACCGTTATGTGGATGTCCTTTTAATTGACGATATTCATTTCTTTGAAAATAAATGGGAAACCCAAGAAGAGTTATTTCATACCTTCAATACCCTCTACGATGCTAAGAAGCAGATCGTTTTTACCTGTGACCGGCCGGTATCAGACCTGAAAAAGATCACTGATCGGCTTAAATCCCGGTTTGAACGAGGTCTTAATGTAGACCTTCAACCTCCAAACTATGAAACCCGCTATGCGATCCTCAAAAAAAAGGTTGAAACAAAAAACGTAACCCTTCAGGATGAGGTCATCGCCCTTATTAGTAAAAATATTTCCAGTAATATCCGTGATCTGGAAGCTGCCCTGACAAAATTGATCGCCTATGGCGAACTGGTAGGGAAGCCGGTAACCCTGGAAATTGCCCGGCAACAACTGAAAGATGTCTTTGCTTCCCCAAAACAGTCAAATATGTCTATAGAAATCATACAACGGGTGGTGGCTGAGGAGAATAAACTGTCCCTGACAGACCTTAAAGGTCCTAAACGTACCAAAAAAATCGTATTCCCCCGGCAACTTGCCATGTATATTGCCCGGGAAATTACCGAATACTCCACAACGGACATAGGGGATTACTTTGGAGGCCGGGATCATACCACGGTAATGCACAGCTGCAAGGCAATTGAAGAGCGTTTACAGGCGGATCCGCGGCTGGATTCTATCATTGAAAACTTAAAAAGACTTATAAAAGAATATAACGCAAAGTCTTAACAAAGGGTTAATAAATATTGTATAATAAGTGCATAAATAGGAGTCTGGTGGACAAAGTGAATACTTTTTTACTTTTATACATACATTGTTAATTGTTTATTTGCTTATATAGTAATGAATTATCTGTTTTTTCCACATAAATGGGCATCCTACTATTACTACTACTAAATTTAAATTTATAATATAACAATATAAGGGAGAAACATATATGAAATTTATCTGTGAACGAAATATCCTCCTAAAGGAGATAAGTATAGCCCAGGAGATCATCTCCTCTAAGAATGCCATTTCCATTCTGTCCAATATCTATTTGGAAGCGAAAAATGATACCCTTACTATTAAATCAACGGATATTAAGGTTAATTTTACAACAAAAATACCCATTACCGTAATGGAAGAGGGGGTTACCACGGTATTTGGGGATAAATTTCTTGGGATTCTCAATTCAATTCCCGAAGGTGAACTGGAATTTGTTCAAAAAGACTCAAAGATCATTATACAACCGGTCAATAAAAAGATAAAATTCCAGTTAAAGAGCATAGCTTCGGATAAATTTCCTGAATTTCCGGTATCAAACAACGATATTTCCTTTGAAATGCCCATTAAGGATTTCAAAAATATGATCCTACAGACAATTTTTGCAGTTTCCGATGATGAAACCCGTTATTTTATGAATGGTGTTTTCTTTGAGAAACAGGAAGAAAAATTGGTAATGGTCGGTACCGATGGCAGACGGCTTGCCTATATTCAAAAAGAAATGGAAAACAGTGAAATACGGGATTTTGAGGGGATTATTATTCCTACTAAAATTCTCGGTATTATTCTGCGACGGGCGGGGGGTGAAGGGCTTATAGCATTATCTATTACCGATAAGATTATATTTGCAACCTTTGGTTCCTATCAGCTTTCTTCGGCCCTTATTGAAGGGCAGTTTCCTAATTATCGGCGGGTTATTCCGGAGAGTCAGACCAATTCGTTTTTAATGAAACGCCTTGATATGCTGGATGCCCTGCGGAGGGTATCCGTCCTGGTTGAAAAGTCACGGCGGGTATACCTTAATGTTAGACCGGGTTCTATATCGGTTTCATCGGAAGAAGGGGAAATAGGAACCGCCGATGAAGAAATTTCCGCCAACTATGACGGGGCAGAAGTATCCATTGCCCTTAATTATCGGTATATTGAAGAGCCATTTAAGGCCATGACCGGAGAAGAGGTAAGCATTTACTTTTCTGATACTAACCGGGCTATAACCATAAAACCGGTACCGGAGGAGAATTATTTCCACATAATCATGCCCATGCAGATTGATTAAGTGATTCAGGATTTAGATGCCTTTTTTTTCGTTACGGACATCGGGATTCAGAAACCTTGCCGATACCGAAGTAGGTATTTGGGGAAAAGATGTTTTTCTGATCGGTGAAAACGGACAGGGTAAGACCAATTTTCTTGAAGCCCTGTACTTTTGTTCCTATGCCTCCTCCTTTAGGGGGGTCAGGGATTCTGAACTAGTCCGTACAGGGGAAAGAAACTGTTCCGTGTCGGTGACTCTGGGGGATTCCCTCTATGAACGGATACTGGTAAAGGTTGAAAACGACAAAAAAACGGTAGAAATAGACGGGAAACAGGCGGAAGATAGGAAGGATCTGCTCTCTGTTGCACCTTGTATCGTATTTTGTCATGATGATATGGAATTTATTGCTGGAAGTCCTGAACGGCGGCGCTGGTTTTTTGATCAATGTCAGAGTCTCTATGATCCGGTCTATTTGGATGATCTGCGAAAATATCGCAGGGTATTAAAAACCCGGAATGCGGTTCTGAAGGAAGACCGGGGATTCTCCGGGAATAGCCGTGGCGCCGTTTTTTCTCTTCTTGATACCTTGGACCCCCAGCTGGCGGCTTATGGCCTGCGGATTATGCAAAAACGGGAAGAATCCGCCCGGTATTTTTCGGAGATCTTCAGTCCCCTGTATGAAGAGGTTTCCGGTATAAGGGGTATTGCCGTCCGGTACGCTTCCTCCTGGAAGGAAGAGACCACCGCAGGGATAGAAGTTTTTTTGGCAGAACGCCGGGAAGGGGATATAACTTCAGGGACAAGCCTCTACGGACCCCATCGGGATAGGTATATTTTTACCTGCGGCGGCATGGAGTTTGCAGGAAAGGCCTCTACCGGTCAGCGACGCCTCCTCGCCCTTCTTCTCCGTATCGCAGAGGCTCGACGCTTCTCCCAAATGAACGGCAAAAAACCTATACTTCTCCTGGATGACGTACTCCTTGAACTGGACCCCCAAAAACGGCGGAAATTTCTTTCCGTTATGCCCGACTACGATCAAGCCTTTTATACTTTTCTGCCGGAAGAACGGATAGATCAGTTTAATAAGTCGAATACCCTGGTGTATACTGTTTCGGCGGGGAGTCTTTTAAAATGAAAAAAGCAGGAGATCTGCTTTCAATTATATTTGATGATGAAATATTACAGAAAGCTCGTGGTTATCATAACCTGTTTTCCTCCTGGAAGATCATTGCAGGGGAAAGAATCGCTGCGCATTCCCGGATTGTGGAATTGGAACGGTATGTTCTTCTGGTGGAGGCGGATCATCCTGGCTGGGTACAGATTCTGCGTACTAAACAAAAGGAGCTTCTTAACGCGGTCCGTCGACGCTTTCCTGACCTTTCGATCAACGGCATTGCCTTCCGTTTATGCCGGGATCCTGAGGTCTTTCAAAGAGGTGATAGGCAGGATGATTCGGAAGGGAAAGAACCGGCCGCAGGAGGAACACTGGAAGTTCCTTCAGCGGAATTTTCTGTAGAAATTTCCGGAAATCCGGCAAGAGAGGCAGAATCCTCGTTGCGGGGCTACGATGCCATTACGGATGAGCACTTCAGGGAAACCCTGCAACGGTTGGAGCGGAGTATTGCCTTAAAAGAGGCGGCTCTTTCCAAAAAGAAGAAGCCCCGATGAGACTTCAGGATAGTTATGTCGCTTGCCGTCTTTGTCCCCGGAATTGCGGCGTCCCAAGGTTTCAGGGCAGCGTCCCGGGGTATTGCGGAGAAACTGGGGAATTGCGTATCGCCGCCGCTTCTCTTCACCGGGGTGAGGAGCCGCCGGTAACCGGCATGGGTGGTTCGGGGACCATCTTTATAACCGGTTGCAGTCTGGGCTGTGTATTTTGCCAGAACTACCGGATATCCCGGGAAGGCGCGGGGGCCGTGGTTTCCGGGGATGAATTTGCCCGGATATGTCTTGTTCTTGAGGATCGGGGAGCGGAGAATATCAACATCGTTACCGGCAGCCATGCCATTCCGGCTATCATTATGGGAATCCGGCTGGCCCGTTCCCGAGGGCTTTCCCTCCCGGTATTCTGGAATTCTTCAGCCTATGAGAGTCCCGGGGCCCTTTCCCTGCTGGAGGATACGGTGGATGTTTATCTCCCGGACCTTAAAACCCTGGACAGTAAGCTATCCCGCCGGTTTTTTAACGCCCCTGATTACCCGGAGCACGCCGAAAGGGCAATCTTCAGGATGCTGGAGGTCCGGGGGAAGCCTCGGTATGCCCCTGCCCGGGGAACGGACGGAGGGGAAGACCGGGTGCTGGTTTCCGGGGTTATCATCCGTCATCTGGCGCTGCCGGATCACCTTGAATCCACCCGGGAAGTGCTCCGGTGGTTTGCGGAAAAAGGCCGGGGACGGGCGCTGTTCTCCCTGATGACTCAGTATACGCCGGTTATGGCCACGTCTCCCGGCGGTCCGCCAGGACGTTGTATCGATGAAGCTGAATATGAAAGGGTACTCCGGTGGCTTGAGGAATTTGAGATTGAGGATGGTTTTTATCAGGAACTGGTTCACGATACCGACTGGCTTCCCGATTTTGAACAGGAGAATCCTTTTTCTTCGGAACTTTCTCTTCCTGTCTGGCATTGGAAACAGGGTTTTATTTGAAATTTTATATATAATAATAAAGAAAAGTGTTATAATTGTCGTCTGATGGATATCTTTGATGTATAAAAGAGAAATATTGGAACCCCGGATTACTCCGATAGAAAATGGAAAACCCGTACAGGGTACCTGGACCAGGGCCTTTGACGATGTAGATCTTCTGAGTATACAGCGACCCTTTTCCGTGCCCCTGCCCGGATGGATGCGGGATTGCCGTATAAAGGAATGGGAATCCTTTGCCGTTCAGGATGATAATTTTCATCTTAATGCTATCCTGGTCAATCTGAAGTATTACCGGGTGGCCCAGGTATTCCTCTATGAAAAAACGGCGAAAAAAAGGATGATTTTTAAGAAGATCCTACCCTTTAGCGGATGGCATCTGCCCCGGGGACTGGCAAACGCCTCTATTGAAAGCCGATCCTGGAGGTTTTTTTTCCGGATCCACGACTGGCTTGATGCTAATACTATACGGGTTGATTTGAATATTCAGGCCACCCGGAACCGGCCGGCCTTTACCGCCCATTTGAAATACGATTCGGATGGGAAAAAAACCACCCCAATGGTGGTGAATCTGCCTTTTTCTGAACGGCGTTGTCTGTACGCCTATAAGACTCTGACGCCGGTCAGGGGGGATATGGTATTTGAAGGCCGGCATATATCCCTGGACCCGGCAAAAACTACCGGCATATTTTGCGATTTTAAGGGGTTTTACCCCTACCGTATGCGTTCCTTTTGGTGTACTGCCTTTGGAATAGATGCAGAAAATCGTCGAATTGGGTTTAGTATTGCCGAAAATCAAACTAAGGAGACTTATAAAAATAATGAAAGCGCCCTTTGGATAAATGGCCGTTTAACTCCCCTTCCGCCGGTACGGATAACGATTCCAAACGGAACCGAGGCAGACTGGGTGATTCAGGACATGGAAGGCATGGTGGATTTGACTTTTACCCCCCGGGAATCGCTCAGGAGCGCTCTTAACCTGATTCTTACCAGGGTAGAATATGATTCGCCCGTTGGTTTTTATAACGGCATGCTAGTAGATTCAGAGGGTGAAGAGATTCCGGTGCATAATCTTTGGGGAATAGGAGAGAAATTGTATCTGCGGGTATAAATATGGCAAATAAGGAAAAGGCAATATATGCTCCTGGGGAACTTACCAGAGTCAGAGAAAATTTAGGCAATATTGACAACGATGAGGTAAAAAGGATAGCCCAGATACTGGGCGGTGAAGTCGGGATTGAGCGGAGCGAAGATCCGGAAGATTTACGGAAAAAGCAGCAGGTCCGGAATCAAACGGTGGATGTTAAGGTTGGCGGCAGGGGTTCCATCGGACATCCGATACACCGGGTCGAAGTATTCAATGATCCGGATATTACGACTTCCCGGAGGAAGGTTCCCCATAAAAAAAAGTCCGACCCCTCTGATAATCCATCAATACCTATTAAGCTATCCTATCGCCAACGGGTCAAGATGGACCGGTATGCCGGCCAGGTGGAATTTGAGATAAAAACCTTCGGTCAGGTTCTGAAGTCAATTCTGTTGATTTTTTCTGAGATTCCCGATGTTGTAAGTTATACTTTTGTAATGCGGCGGCTGAATGAATACTATAAACGTATTGAGCAGGCGGTTACCGCTACCCGAATCCTGCTTCCCCGGAACAATCTGCCACGGAATGAACGGTTAAAAAGGTCCTCTCCGACTGCGTTTTCCATACTGGATACCGTACGGCATTGGAGTCTTGAACAGCTAAGTACCGAGCTAGCCGCGATACAATCCCATCCGCGATATGTTCTGGTCGATGAGCTGGAGGAGATTCTTAAGATAATATATAAACCGCTTTTTATAATGGAGCGTCTGGACTTTGATACCCATATAAAGGAATCCTATAAACTGCTCTATAAAATAGTGTATCTTGAGAGTCCTACCAATGGAAAGGACAAGAATCAGGAGTTGATCCGTTCAGCCCTGGGCGCCCTGAGTATAATTCGCCGGGATATCCGGTTTCTCCTGTATCCCCTGCTGGTGAAATTATTGTCAGATCGCTGGCTGCCCTATGAGTCCTTTTTCATTGAACGGAAACGGCGGTTTATGGCTTTTTTGAATGTAAGCGAAAATGAGCAGATTGTTCCCGTGGAGATTGTCAGGAAGGTTGTGGATGGCAAAACCGATGCTTCCCACGAACAGGAAGAGGAGAATCCAGAAGATTCGGAGGATGCTGAACGGAAGGCTAAGCAAATGGCGATTGAGGCGGAACGGAAAGCGGTTGATCGGGGAATAGCTATCCTGGAATCGCTTTTTCCCAAGGCCGGTTGGGAGAAATTGCCCGAATTCCCCGATCTGTACCCCTACTTTTTGGATGTTTTTTCCCTGAAAAGAGATTATGCCCTGATTCCTCCCGCTGATCCCATGCTGCAGATTGGGATATTGACCCGTATCCTGGAGGAACTCTTCTTCGGACTTCGGTATGTCTCTTTTGGGGAAATATCGGGCTCTGATAAAAATATTCCGGACAGGATAGATGATACAGTAGGGCCCATTATCAATAATTGGCAGTATTACCTAGGAACCAGTTTTGATAAGGAATATTTTCCCCGTCTGTCGGAGTATTGCCGTATCCTGGAGACTACCTCCGAATCCCGAACTTCCGGTTATGCCAAACGGCTAATAAATGAACTCCATTGGATCAAACGGCTTTATTTCCTTCCCTATTATAAATTTGAGTCGACCTTTCCCCCTCCTTTTCAAAAAAAGGATATCACCCCCCTCTATCCAGAAATCCGGCAGCTCCGCAAGTACCTTACCATAGTAGCCGCAGGGATTGAACAGGGAAACAAGCTGGGCGGGGCGGAGAAAAAGGTCCCCTGTGAGGGAATCGATAACCCCTGGGACCCCTATGTTTTCCAGGTCCCCAATCCCCTTTCTATACGGCTGGATGCCCTGCTGGGGGAAAAGAAACGGAATAACGCGTCTTTGGTATTTTTTATTCTGGGGGTAACGGTGCTGCTTGATTATCTGGTCAATAATGACTCCAGTTGGGCTTATAGAGACAGGCCGGGACTCCTTTTTCGCAGTGTAGATGGCGCGGGTATAATACCGACTTCCGGGTCGGATACGGATATTGATTCAGAGGTTCTCTTTAAGCAATCTTTGAAACAACGGGAACGGAATGCCCCTGGAGAAGAGAACCCGGCAACGGTCCCGGATGAAACGCAGGATTCTACCCGGACGCAGGCCCCGGTACAGTCCCAACCCCAAGATTCTACCCAGACACAGGGCCCGGTTTCAACGCAGAATCCTGCGTAGGAACAGGACAAAGACCCGGTACACTTTTTACGGAACGACGGCGTCGAAGATGATATCCTCCGGGAAAAAACCTTCTTCCATGAGGAGGGTACGGGCCCGGAGGGCCACTTCGGTTTTGCCAGGCTCCGGGGAATCCTGCCTCGGTATTTTTCCGGTCCGTATCAGCACTGCTGCGCCAAAGCGCCGGATAAGCCGCGCCTTACGGCGGAATTCCCCGGGTTCTTCTGTAGGACTGAGGGAATTTACAATGCCCTTTCCGGGAAGGCATTTGAGGCCGGCCTCTATCACCTCCCAGTGGGCACTTTCCAGCATGATCGGTGTTCCGGCTATATCGGGATAGCTCAGGGCCAGGGTTAAAAATCCGGTCATGGCGGTTTTTGCATCCCCCCTGATGCCGTCTACACAGATGTTGAGGATCCCTTCCCCATTTTCAATCATTTCCCGAACCAGCTCTACCGCACTGTCATAATCTCCAACTTCTACAGACTGAGCAAACAGATCATTTTCCACTGTATTGATCAATTGTCCGATAACCGGAGATCCTCCTTCCCGGGTAACAAGAAGGAGTTTGTTGCCGGAGCAGAGGGATTGTTCCGTATTTGCCCGGACAGGCCGGGGGGAGAAATTCTTCGCCGTTGCAGCTATAGCGGCAATGTGGTCAGGCCGGGAACCACAGCAACCCCCTACGATGTTCACCAGACCTTCCCGCATATACTCTGTTAAAACAGCGGCCATAGATTCGGGAGTTTCCGCATATTCCCCATTCCGGTCAGGCATTCCCGCATTTGGATAGGCGCTTACCAGACAGGGAACGAAGGAGGCCAGCGTCCTGATATGGGGTTTGAGGAGTTCCGCGCCGAATGAACAGTTTAATCCTACGGCCCAAGGCTTAATGTGGGATACAGAGACACAGAAATCTTCCAAGGTCTGACCCGTGAGGAGCCGGCCTCCGGTGCTTACGGTGGCGGAGATTATGACTGGTATTTCAGTGGATTGCCGTTCTTCCATTAGACGGGTAATGGCGAAGATGGCGGCCTTGGCGTTGAGGGTATCAAAGATCGTTTCCACCAGTAGTATATCCGCTCCACCGTCCAAGAGTCCCCGGGCGTTATCGTAATATGCCGCCGTCAGCTCATCCCAGGTAATACCCCGCTTGGCAGGATCGGCAATATCCTGGGGTATACCGGCGCTTTTGGAAGTAGGTCCCATGCTTCCTGCCACGAACCGGGGTTTGGCGGGACTGGAAAATGCATCCGCTGCCCTCCGGGCCAAACGCGCTGCCGCCACGCTGATCTCATAGGCTAAATCACCAATACTATAATCCGCCAGTGATACCGAGGTGGTGTTAAAACTACAGGTTTCAATGATATCCGCTCCCGCTTCCAGATAGGCTTCATGGATACCGGATATGAGTTCCGGCTTGGTGAGGCAGAGTAGATCGTTGCATCCGGCAAGGGGCCCTTTGTGATCGGCAAAACGGCTGCCCCGGAAGTCCGCTTCACCCAGGTTAAAGCTCCGAATAACCGATCCCATGGCTCCGTCAAGGATGAGAATCCGCTCCGCTGCCAGGGCATTGAGCTTTTGTCGGGTAATCATAAGAGCCATTATATCATAGGCGGGCAACAGGGGAAAGCCGGTTATGGTTCGTTTTTTACATGGCGCAACATGGCCGGCCGTTCGGTAACATTTTAAGATGAGGCTTTACGACCGAGCGGACGGCGTATTGTGCGGTAATATATTTGTCCGGCTTTGTTCACAGATTATCCTCGTCAACTCTCCTATCATTTCCCACTGTCTGTCCATGGATCTGATAAGGGCTATCTGATTCCGGCACCGGTCCAGATTATGCCCAGCACGGGTGGTATGGTAGTAGTGATCCCCTTCAAGATAATCGGTAAGGAATCGGAGGCCCATGATATGGGTAATGTTCCGGCCCGATTCGGCGATGAGTGCGTTTTCCTCCGGTGAAAGAAATTGAGCGGCCTCTGAAAGATACCCGTCCAGGAGGGCTCCGAAAATATCGATGTCAAATTCAACCTTGGAAAGATCCCGCTCATCCTCTTCCGCCCGGGTAGTTACGGTACGGATCAGATCCCCCACATCGAAGAGGCTCGTACCGGGCATAACCGTATCCAGGTCTACCACACAACTTACGGGGGAATTGCCGCCTGTTTCCGGATCATCATCAATGAGAATATTATTCATCTTGGTGTCGTTGTGACAGATCCGTTCGGGAATGGAACCATCCTTGAGTGCCCGGATCAGGATGGAGCCCCGGCCTTCATTTTCCCGCATAAAGGCGATTTCCGCTGCCGCGTCTTTTACCCGATTACAGGAATCCTTTGCAAGGGCGTCATAAAAACGGCTGTACCGCTTTTCCATGTTATGGAAATCCGGAATTGTTTCATGCAGCCGGGGTTCCCCAAGATCCGCAAGATATTTTTGAAAGCGGCCGATGCTTTTTCCCAGGAACCGGGCATCCCTGGGAGATTTTGCCACTTCCAGGGTATGAGTACCCTCGATGAAGAGGTAGGTCCGCCACCAGTCCCCCTGGGCATCCCGAACCCATGGTTTTCCTGCACGGGAGGGTACCACCGAGAGTACCCGGCGGCTCCTGTCAGCAGCTCCCTCACGGATCAGTTTTCCCATGATATGCCTGGTTACACGCTCAATGTTTTCCATGACCTCATCGGGCCGGACGAACACCCTCTCATTGATCCGCTGATGGGTATACCGGACCCGTATCCCCGCCTGGTTCCACCGGGACCGGTAGGTATTGTTTATATGCCCTGAACCAAAAGTTTCGGCAAATTCAAATTCACCGTAAATGGCAAATTGGTTTAACACTCCCTTCAACAGGGAAAAACAATCGTTGTCCATATAAAAATTATACCTTATTTTGATCTTTCTTTAGTTTAAATTAGGAACAGGATCGGGAATAAGTAAGAAAATACATTATTATTATACATAAGGAACACTATAAAAGCAATGAATCGTTCGATATGGTACACTGTAAAGCGGCTTCTTTTGATCACCGCCGGGGCTCTGCTGATGGCCTTCAATATCAATACTTTTGTCCATGCCGGAGGGCTTATCCCCGGAGGTTTTACCGGGCTGACCCTGCTGATCAAGGAATGCGCCCTTCGTTTTGGCGGTATCAACATTCCTTTTAGTATCATCCTCTATATCCTGAATATGATACCGGCTATTATCAGTTTTAAGTATATCGGGAAATGGTATACTGTTTATTCGGTCCTTATGGTGATCCTTTCGGGTCTTTTTACGGACTGGATGCCGGTCATGTTCATTCAGGCCATCCAACTTCACGATATGCTGCTCTCCGCAGTATTCGGCGGTCTCCTCAATGCCGTGGCGATCAGCTTCTGCCTCCATGCGGGGGCTACCAGCGGCGGTACTGATTTTATCGCCATCTTTATTTCGGAAAGATACAGAAAGGACGCCTGGAATCAGATTCTTATTGGCAACTGTGTCATCCTTGTTCTGGCAGCTTTTCTTTTTGCCCTTGATCGGGTCCTCTACTCGATCATCTTTCAGTTTACCGCCACCATGGCCCTGTTCGTGCTGTACAAGGGTTACCAGCAAAAGACCCTGCTTATCATTACCTGTAAAAACCAGGAGGTTTACGAACTGATTCGGGACAAGACCCACCATGCCGCTACTTCATTTTCCGGCATTGGCTATTATGAAATGGCTGAACGGGTGATGATCTATTCGGTGGTATCCGCCGGTGATGTAAACGGGCTGGTCGAGGGGATTCGGAAGATAGATCCCGGCGCCTTTATCAATGTGATAAAAACCGAACAGCTCAACGGACGGTTCTACCAGAGTCCCAAGGATTAGTAAACCGGTACGCTACGGTTCCGGGCTGTTCCGCGGCTTGGTGTTACCCCTGCTGCCCATCCATCAGTACATCCTTCGTCAGCTTGTCCTTTGCTGTTAAAGATAATATAGTGAAGTAGACCTATGTATGAATCAGGATAAGTTGAGCATTCTGAAAACCCGTTTCGGCTATACCGATTTCCGGCCTGGTCAGACGGAGGTAATCGACGCCATCCTTGCAGGGAAAGATGTGCTGGCAGTAATGCCCACCGGAGCGGGGAAATCCCTCTGCTACCAGATCCCGGCCCTGATGCTGGAGGGCTTAACGGTGGTAGTCTCCCCCCTCATATCCCTGATGCGGGATCAGGTTAGCGCCCTCCGGGCTGTTGAGATTCCTGCGGCTTTTCTTAATAGTTCCCTTTCCCCCGGTGAATATGCGGATACCTTGAGACGCGCCTCCGGAGGGGACTACAGGATCCTCTACATCGCCCCGGAACGGCTTCGGCGGGAGGATATGCGGAACCTGGCAGAAGCCATGTGTATATCCCTGGTGGTGATTGACGAAGCCCATTGTGTTTCCCAGTGGGGTCATGATTTTCGGCCCAGCTATCTTCTGATGCCCGATTTTATTGGACAACTTCCCAGGCGGCCCATTACGGCAGCCTTTACCGCCACGGCGACCGGTAAGGTACGGGAAGATATTATCGCCATGCTCCGCCTGGAGAGTCCCTTTACCCTTATTACCGGGTTTAACCGGACGAACCTCTATTTTGAGGTCCAAAAACCAAAGGATAAATTGATTGCTCTGCTCCGGTATCTGCGGGAGCATCCAAACAAAAACGGTATTGTGTACTGCGCAACCCGGAAAATGGTGGAGGATCTCTGTCAGACCCTCCAAACCCGGGGCTTCGCTGTTACCCGGTACCATGCGGGCCTTGATGATTGGGAACGGCACAAGAATCAGGATGATTTTATCTATGACCGGAAGTCCCTGATGATCGCCACTAACGCCTTTGGCATGGGTATCGATAAATCCAACGTCTCCTTTGTAATCCATTACAATATGCCCAAAAATATCGAAAGTTACTATCAGGAGGCTGGCCGGGCTGGCCGGGATGGTGAGCCTGCGGATTGTATCCTCCTCTACAGCCCTCAGGATGTCCGGATTAACAGCTTTCTCATCACCAATACCCAGGATGAGGAGGCTGAAAAAGATCCTCTCCTGGTTGAACACAACCTGGAACTGCTAAAACAGATGACCTGGTATGCCACCAGCTCCGATTGCCTCCGTTCCCGGCTCCTCTCCTATTTTGGGGAAACCGCATCCCACTACTGCGGTAACTGTTCCAACTGCAACACCCAATATGAAAACATTGATATTACCCTTGCCGTCCGGAAGATTCTCTCCTGTGTTTACCGGATAGAGCAGATGGGACGGCGTTTTGGTAAAACCATGGTGATAGATGTCCTCAGGGGTGGCAAAACTGAGAAGATCCGGAATGCCGGCCTGGACCGGCTGAGTACCTACGGCATTATGGCCGATGCGGACCCCCACCGGCTGCGGCTTATCATGGATGCCCTTGTCAATTGGGGGTATCTGATCATAACGGGTGAAGAGTATCCGGTGGTCTCCCTTGCGCCGTCTTACCGGGATGTAATAGGCGGGGAGAAGTCCCTGACCATGATGCTTCCCCGGGAAGATGCCGGACTGAAATCGCAGCCACAGCCACAGAAACAGAAACCGGAAGCCGTCCCGGCTAAACCGTTGCCAAAGACCATTCTGATTAAGGCGGCCTTGAATGAAGATGGGGAATCAACGGGGGATCTTTTTGCCCGGTTAAAGGAACTGCGGTCCCGGTTGGCCCAGGAAGCCGGGGTACCGGCCTATATCGTCTTTTCCGACGCCTCCCTTCGGGACATGTGCCGGAAGCGGCCCGTCACCGGCGACCAGTTCCTCACCGTGTCTGGAGTTGGGACCGCTAAATTGGAAAAATATGGGGAAGTTTTTACCCGGCTGATACGGGAATACGGGAAGGAACGCTAATGCTGCAAAGGATTCCGTCTTTTTCAACCTATTTCTGCCCGTAGTACGCGTTGGGCCCGTGTTTCCGCTCCCAGTGCTTGTGGATGATGTGTTCCGGCAGAGGAGCCGCCTCCGGGTTGAGACTCAGGGTGAGCAGGGCCATTCGGCAGACCTCCTCCAGCACGGCGCCATGGTACACCGATTTAGCGGCGCTGTCCCCCCAGGTAAAGGGGCCATGGCCGGCCACGAGGATCATGGGCATGTGCAGGGGATCTTTCCCCTGCTTCCTGAAGGTATTTACAATAAGGTTTCCCGTTTCAAGCTCATAGTTGTTTTTGACCGCTTCCTCGTCCATGATCTCCGTACAGGGTATCTCTCCGGCGCCATGGTCCGCGTGGGTGGTACCGAAAACCGGTACGGCTTTACGGGCCTGAGCCCAGGCGACGGCATAGGTAGAGTGGGTATGGGTGATGCCCCGGATACCGGAAAAGCTCCGGTAGAGAACCCGGTGGGTTTCCATATCCGATGAAGGGTTGTATTTCCCGTCCGCCACATTCCCGTCAAGGTCAAGCACTACCAGCAATTCAGGACGGAGCTTATCGTAGGCGACACCGGAGGGCTTGATGGCGAAGATCCCCTTGTCTGGATCAAAGGCGGACACATTACCCCAGGTGTAGATCGCAAGCCCCCTGCGGGGGATCTCCATGTTCGCTTCATAGGCTTCGTCCCGCAGGGACTGATAGGTATAAGCGCTCATCAAGGGCCCCTTATTCATCCGCCTGGGCTTCCGCAAAGGTTCCCAGGGTCTTGTAGCGCCGGTAAATGCTATCGTATACAGCGGCCCTTTCGGCATTGGGGACGTAGGTTTTTTCTACGGGCGGACACAGGGCGTTTTGAGCAGTAGTTATGTCCGGGTAGAGTCCGGCCACGAGGGCTGCAAACATGGCCGCGCCCAGAGCCACACACTGATCATTTGCCAGCACGTTAATGGGTTTGTTGAGTACATCCGATACGATCTGCATAACCAGGGATGATTTCCGGGCTACTCCACCTATACCCACAATGCCGTCAATTTTTACCCCTTCTTCCGTAAAACGTTCCACGATGGCCCGGGCCCCGAAGGCGGTGGCTTCTACCAGAGCCCGGTAGACCCGGGGAGCGTCTGAACCCAGGGTTAACCCCATGATCGCTCCTTTGAGGTGCTGATTTGCATCGGGAGTACGCCGGCCATTAAGCCAGTCCAGGGCCACGATGCCGCTGGCTGCGGGATCGACTTTTTCAGCAACCCTTTCTATTTCCGGGATGAGTTTCTTTGCTATGCTCCGGGCTATTTTTTCCTTTACCCCGCTGTCCACCCCCTCTATGCCCGGAAGCAACTTTTCCAGGGGCCACATGAGCAGATTCTTAAACCAGGCGTACACATCCCCAAAGGCGCTCTGGCCCGCTTCATACCCCAGCATACCGGGAATGACCGATCCGTCAACCTGTCCACATATTCCGCGAACAAGGCCTTCCTTTCCGGTGGGTTTCAAGCCCACTATTACATCGCAGGTGGAGGTCCCCATCACCTTTATCATCCAGCCAGGCCGGACGCCGCCTCCTACAGCCCCCATGTGGGCATCATAGGCGCCAACCGCCACGGGGATCCCCGGGGGAATACCCAGCCTTGCCGCCCACTCCGCCGTGAGCAGGCCGCTTACCGTATCGCTGGTGTAGGTATCATTTCCCAGAGCATTGCGGATCGGAACCAGCCGGGGATCCAGCCTTGAGAGGAATTCCGCCGAAGGGTACCCCCAATCGGTGTGCCACATAGCCTTGTGTCCCATAGCGCAACGGCTCTTTTTTATTGCGGAAAATTCGGCGGTTCCCGTTAAAAGGGCGGTCATCCAGTCGCAATGTTCCATAAAGGAGTACACCGACGAAGCTACTTTGGAATCCGCCGACAGGACATGCAGCGCCTTTGACCAGAACCATTCGGCCGAATAGATTCCTCCCTCATACTGGGTATAATCAATACCACCCCAGGATTTCGCCAGGGCATTGATACGGCCCGCCTCAGCAATGGCGGTATGATCTTTCCAGAGGATAAACATGGCATTGGGGTTATCGGTGAACTCAGGCCGCATCGCCAGGGGTGTACCGGTTTTGTCTACCGCACAGGGAGTTGAACCGGTTGTATCGATGGCGATACCCCGTATTTTTGCAGCTAATTCTCTGCCTGCCCCGGCTACCGCTTCCCTAACGGTTCCCTCCAGAGTCTCAATATAATCCAGAGGATGCTGCCGGAACTGATTCGCCGACGGATCACAGTAGAGCCCCCGGCTCCAGCGGGGAAAATACATCACCCCGACCCCTTCCTCCTTGCCGTCGGCGGCATCGATGATCACCGCCCTGCAGGAATCGGATCCATAATCCAAACCCAGTACATAGGCTTCACCCTGTTTTATTGCCATAGTACCCTCCGTTTTGACACAATATTTTTTACAGGATACTATGAAAGATGCTTCTCTGTAAATATTTTCCTCATTACCCTAACCGGTCGCCCTTTTTGACCGGACGGTCCGGGGTAATTAACACAACCCCCTCTTTGGCATAGACCCCCAAAACCAGCGCCTCGGAACTGAAGCCTGCAATCCGCCGGGGCGGAAAATTCACCACCCCCAGTACCTGTCTGCCAATCAATTCCTCCGGGGTATAACAATCGGTGATCTGGGCGCTGGATTTTTTAAGACCGATTTCCGTCCCAAAATCTACCGTTAGTTGATAGGCTGGTTTTTTTGCCTCCGGAAAAGACGCCGCCTGGATAATTTCTCCAACCCGGATATCCAATTTTAAAAAATCATCAAATACCGCCATGTTCATGTCCTCCTTTTACTAGAAGTCAATTCCGGCACATCCGGCTATTGGTAGTTGTGTTTTTTCATTGACTCTTCCATCAATACTGTTTATACTGCATCCGTATACTTTAAAGGAAGTGAGGTCAGGCATTAAATGGTCTGCGGCCCTCCTGGGCCGGTAAATCCTCCGCTATCCCGTAACTGTGAAAGGGTATTTGTCGGGCGACGAACAGTTCCGTCATGGATCGCCGGTCTGAGGTCTTCGGGTCAAAGACGGGGATCTTGTATGGCCACTGGTCAAAAGGACAGGGAAAGTTTATTTCTCCGCCCCGGTTTGACTGGGAAGGCCGACGGAAAAGACGGGAAGGTGAAAATTTTCATCATCCCGGCCCTCAAGCCAGGAAACTTTGGTATACACATCAGGCTAAGATCTGCATATTAAAACCGGCAGGCCTTTAGTCTGACAGACTTTAGTCTGACAGGACCTGTATAGGTCTGTCTATTTTTTCAGGCTTCGAGGATAGAGCCGTGAGAAAAACCGTACACTGTTGATCGGTATTTTCCCCAAACGCAACATCACCGTCCCTGAAGGGAATGTGTGTCAGGTTTCCTGTCTTCGGAGAAAAGGAGGAGATCATGGTATCTCACGTTTCTCCCATTAGTGTATTTTCTTTGCGTAAGAAAATGATCCCCCTGTTTATCACGGTGTTTCTTTTCACCCTGACCGCGTTACTTCCGGGCTGTAAGCATGAACCGGACGAAAAGGGTAGTTTAGCCGGCGTTTGGAAGAATGTATATCACGATCCGACCGGTGAATATCCGGATTATGTTACGGAAATCACCATCACCGGCAATACGGTTGTATACCAGGGCTCGTATGAAGCGGAGATTGTCAATACGCCCAATTTTGAAGCCCCCTACGGGGTTCTTATCATTAAATTCACCAAATACGCTACTAATTATGACGGTAACCCGGTTACGACCCATGCTAATGTCGGCAAATACGGCGCGCTGTATTGGAAGGATTTAACCGTTTCTTTGGTATACTTAGCGGATGCATATACCGGCTATACCCATAGGATGTTTACTAATTTGCAGGCCGCCCAAATGGCCTTCACCGATGAAAAAGTTGGTGACTATGTCGATTGGAGCATCACAAGTCCATATAATAAATAGCCTTCCGGGCAGTTTTTCGATATGGTCAAAACAGTTCCGGCAATTGTATGTATGGCCGGTTTAATTGCTTGTCTCTCCGCCCCGGTTATGCCGCAGGAGACGGAGGACGGTTTCTCTGACGAAGAACTGCTTCTTATGGAAGATGCCGGGGGACTCACCGTGGTGGGAACCCCGGAAACCACCCAGGAGAAGAAAACCGTCACCAAGGAAGAGATAGATCGCATCCAGGCGCCGGATCTGGCCGCCCTCCTGCAGGAAACCCTGAACCTGGGGGTAACCCGTTACGGCGCCTACGGAAATAAGACGGATATCAATCTCCGGGGCTTTGATACGGAACGGATTGCTGTTTTGATCAACGGCGTGCCCGCCAATGCTCCCCTGGGCGGGGAATTTGAGATGAGCCAGGTAGACCTTAACGCGGTTGAGCGTATAGAGGTTATCTACGGAGGGTCGGACAGTAAGTACAATGTATCGGGCGCCTTGGGGGGTATTATCAATATCATCACCGTAAAAAAGCAAAAGCCGGGGCTGCGGCTTGGGGGCAGTATTTCAAATACCGCTGCCGTGCCGGGAATATACGTCAAGCGGGACGGATCGACGGCTCCCCCCCAATGGCAGGATTTGGCGGATTCCCAAAAAGCCGCGCTCTCCGCCGGTTACGGCGGAGAAACATATTCCCTTACCGCCAATATATTTGCCAACCGGGCAGCCAATCATTTTCTTTATACGGATTATATGAAAAAAGTCCGCCGGAAGGAAAACAATGAGGTATGGGACACCGGCGGGTCGGCGTCTTTAGTCCTGGATACGCGGGATTATTCCAAAATTATCCTCTCCGCAGACGGTTATTACGGCGATAAAAACATCCCCACCAGCGGTTATGCGGAAACCAGGGGCAAGCAGCGGGACTTTTCCACCCGGCAGGGGGTCATGCTGGACATGCCCCGGGCCTTTCGGGACGATCTTGCCGCCGAAGCCTCGTTGAACCATACCTGGGAAACCCTGGGCTATGAACCTCCCGCCGGGGCTTCTTCCCTTCACGATACCCACAGCATCACGGCGATAAACCGCTGGAGCTGGTACATCCTGCCCCGGCTGGCCCTGAAGGCCGGGGGGGATTACCGGTTTATTGCTATGGATTCCACGGAAATAAACCGGCGGGATCAGTACGACGGCGGCCTGTATCTGACCGGCGAATGGAAGCCCCTTGAAAAATTGCTTATCATCCCCTCGGTAAAGGCGGTATTCAACAGCAACGGGTCCTCCCCGGCGGTACCGGTACCCAAACTGGGGTTTGCCTGGTTTGCCTTGGAGGGTCTCACCGTAAGGAACAACTACTTCCGCAGTTTTAAATATCCGGACTTCGAAGACCTCTACTGGCCGGATCAGGGAAATACGGTGGGTAACCCGAACCTGAAACCCGAGGACGGCTGGGGGACGGATCTGGGAGCGGCTTGGCGGTATGGGCTCCTCAGCCTGGACGGAACCTTCTTTACCCAGTATACCGACGATTCCATTCACTGGGCGCCGGGGGCCGGCGGTGTCTGGCGTCCTTCAAACGTGGGGGCCGCGGTTTATTTTGGCCTTGACGGCAAGGTTAGTGTTGATATACCCCTTTCCTGGGGACCCTTCAAAAAGATCGTTCCTTCCTTCAGTTATCAGTACATGCTGAGTTATCTGTTAAGTTACGGATATGACTTTGCTTCGGAAAAACGGATCCCCTACATGCCCGCCCATACGGCCGGTTTTTCCCTTGACCTTCCCTGGGGTTCCCGGAGGGCCGGTTCTCTTTTAATTTCCGGACATTTTGAAAGTAAACGTTACACCAACACCGCAAATGCCGGCAAACTGGACCCCCATTTTCTCCTCAACGTGAATGTTAATCAAAAATTGAACCCTGCCCTTACCTTTTTTGGAGAAATTCGCAACCTCCTCGATTTCCGTTACGAGTCCTTTGCCGACTATCCCATGCCGGGAATCACGATGACCGTGGGAATACGAATGAACTTTGAAAACCCCGGGCGGGGTTCAAAACAATCATCCCCGGAGGCCGCCGGTGAATAAATACCTTTCCTACTGTTTTCTCTACGACGAGCCTGCGGATCTGCGCTGCGACTTTGAAATTGCCTCGGATGAAATATCCAGTATGATAGGATTACTGCGTTCCCTCATTACCGGTGAGGACCTGCGTTCCGAATTGACCAGGCTGAACGAGCTCATGTACCACATCAATCCGTCCCTGCGGACAAAAACGGCGGTAACCGGGGAAGAGCTGGATTGGCTTGCAGGGAAGGTAGCGGATATGCAGGGAGAAATTCGGGAGAATTTTGATCAGGCTGCGCCTTCCCGGGGGAAAAAGCCTCGTTTTGTGATCCCCCAGGGCTGTACCGCCGCCGCCTATAGTCATATTATACGGAATAAATGCAAATCCCTGGTCAGGCTTTTATACCGCCATAAGCAGCAGGGGAATCAGGTGGAGGATCTCCTCTTTGATTTTATCAATCTATACTCGGGATACTTTTATTCCCTGGCCTTAAAGCTCAACCAGGACGCAGGGGTGAAAGAAACCGAATTTATCAGTAGGGTGTATTCATGAAGTTATTATTCCCCATATCATCGCGGCTTCTGCCCCGGAAACAGGTCCGAAGCGGAGGCGCGTTCAGGTTTGTAGTTTTTACGGCGCTGTTTTTTCTTCCGGCAGCGATTCTGTTGATAAGCGGATGCGGCCGGAGCAAAACGGGGGAAACCATAACCGACCGGGCCGGCACTCAGGTGACCATACCCCGCAAAATCGGGACCATAATATCCACAGCGCCCTCAAACACGGAGATAATCATAGATCTGGGTTTGGCGGACAGGCTTGTCGCCGTGGATACCTATTCCGCAGAATTGGCGGGGATCCGGGGGGAGCCGGTGTTGATAGATTTTGCGTACCCCGATGCGGAGGTTATCATCGGCTTAAATCCGGATATCATCGTTGCCGCCGGGCATAACCAAACGGTCTCCGGGGACGATCCTTTGAAGATGGTAAAAGAAGCGGGAATATCCGTGGTGTATATACCAACCAGCAACAGCGTCGACGACATCTACGAAGATATCCGGTTTATTGCGGAAGTTTTACAGGTTGAAGAGGAAGGCGCTGAACTGATCCGGCAAATGCGGGAACAGATCGATGTAATAGCCAAAATCGGCGCCGCGATAACCCCCCAAAAATCCGTTTATTTTGAAATATCCCCCTTCCCCTTTATCGTAACCTGCGGACAGGGAACCTATATCAATCAAATGATAGAAATAATTGGGGCAAAAAATATATTCGCCGGTGAAAAAGGCTGGTTTTCCCCCTCGGCGGAACTTATCGTCGAAGGAAATCCTGACGTTATCCTTACCCTGGGTAACGGTACGGATACATCTGAAGAAATAAAGGCCAGAGCCGGGTTTGAGACCATTAACGCGGTAAAGTATAATGCGGTACACTCAATAGATGCCAATTCGGCTTCCCGTCCGTCGCCGCGTATCATATTGGCGCTGCGGCAGATGGCTCTGGCGGTATATCCGGACGTATATGAAGAAGAGAACTAAAATCGCTGCGGGCCTTTTCATCTCTTTCGTGATCCTCTGCATTGGGACTTCCCTGGGGAGTTCATCCATAAGCCTCTACGAGACCCTGCGTATTATTCTGTACAAGCTTTTTACCCTGCCCCTTGGGGGGGGGACGGAGCCAAAAAATGTTACCATCGTTTGGAACCTGCGGTTTCCCCGGGCGCTGCTGGCTTTTATGGTCGGCGGTTCCCTGTCCATGAGCGGAACCGTGTTTCAGTCTATCCTAAAAAATCAACTGGCCTCCCCCTATATTCTCGGAGTCTCATCCGGGGCCTCCCTGGGGGCGGGGCTGATTATCCTTACCGGGTTCTCCCTTCCCTTTTTAGGCGGATTTACCCTTCCCGCCACGGGGTTTCTCTTTGGATTACTCACCGTTTTTCTGGTGATAAGTTTTTCATCCCGGCTGGACAATGCCCTGTCGAATAACACGATCATCCTCTTTGGCATGGTTTTTTCCCTTTTTGTAAACGCCATTCTTACCACCCTCTCCGCCCTTTACCGGGAGGAGCTCAAAAATCTCCTCTACTGGCAGATGGGCAGTTTTTCCCTTAAAGGATGGTCCTATGCGGGCTTAATGTTCCCCTTTTTAATCCTCGGTTCCCTGGGGCTTATCCGGTACACCCGGGAAATGGACATCCTTACCTTTGGGGAGGAACAGGCCCAATCCATCGGGGTGGATACCCGGAGTATCCGGAAAAAACTGCTGGTCTGTTCCGCCATCCTCACCGGCGGGGCGGTAGCCCTAAGCGGCGCTATAGGCTTTGTGGACCTCATAGCTCCCCACCTGGCCCGGAAAATAATCGGTTCCAACCACGCCTTTGTGCTGCCCACGGCGTTTTTTATCGGCGGTTCCCTTTTGGTGGTCACCGATCTCGTTGCCCGGACCATAGTATCCCCTTCGGAACTTCCCGTGGGAGCTGTTACGGCGATCATCGGGGCGCCTTTTTTTGCCTGGGTGTATTTCAAGCGGCGGTAGTTAAATGTCCGCAACGGCGGAAAGAAAAGGATCGATCCTATGCTGGAAATAAAAAACCTGTACAGCGGATACAAGGGCACGGACGTTATCCGGAATATCACCCTGCAGGCCGGCAGGGGAGAGGTCCTCTGTATCGTGGGACCCAACGGCTGCGGAAAAACGACCCTCTTAAAATCTATCGCCCATATCATCCCCTACCGGGGGACTGTTACCCTGGATTCCCGGGAGGTCTCTTCGTTTTCACGGAAGAATCTTGCAAAAAAAATCGCTCTTTTGGGACAAATATCGGAACTCTACTTTCCCTACAGCATCTACGATACCGTAGCCCTGGGGAGATATGCCCATTCAAGGGGATTCCTCAGGGGGCTCTCAAAGGAAGATGATGAACTGATCACGGATATCATCAAAAAGCTGGAACTCTACGACGAAAAGGACCGGATGATAAACGAGCTTTCCGGGGGGCAGCTGCAGAGGGTGTTCCTGGCCCGGACCCTGGTTCAGGATCCCGACCTTATCCTGTTGGACGAACCCACCAACCATCTCGACTTAAAGCACCAGGTAGAGTTACTGCGGTACCTTGCCAGCTGGGCAAAGGAAAATAACAAAACTGTTATCGGTGTACTCCACGATCTCAATCTGGTACACCATTTCGGCGATACCGCTGCGGTTATGGGCGGGGGAAAACTGATAGCCCTGGGAAAACCGGAGGCGGTTTTAGACGGGGAAACCCTTCGGGAAACCTATGGGATCGATATCCGGAAATTCATGCTGGAATCTCTGGAAAATTGGAAGACCACCGGGGTCCGCAAGACTGAAGACGGAAAAACTGATGGCTGAAATCGCTATTTACGGAAAGGGAGGGATTGGTAAGTCCACCATCGCCGCCAATATTTCCGCCGCCCTTGGCCGGCAAGGCAGGCGGGTCCTCCAGGTGGGCTGCGATCCCAAACACGATTCCACCAGGCTGCTCCTGGGCGGAAAGCGGATAACCACCGTTCTGGAGTACCTGCGGGACCGGAGCCCGGATCAATGCCGCCTCACCGATGTTGTTCATGAAGGCGCCTTTGGCATCCACTGTATAGAGGCCGGAGGGCCTGAACCGGGGGTAGGCTGCGCCGGCCGGGGGATCCTCACCACCTTTGAGCTGATGGAACGGCTGGGGATACAGGCCGATACCTATGACGCCGTTATCTACGATGTCCTGGGGGATGTGGTGTGCGGCGGCTTTGCGGTTCCCATCCGCCGGAATTACGCTGACCGGGTCTACATCGTCAGCTCCGGGGAATTCATGTCCATCTATGCGGCGAATAACATCCTCCGGGGGCTCAAAAACTACGATCACCACCGGGGACGGGCCGGGGGGATCATCCTCAATTCCCGGGGGCTGGATAAAGAAGACGAAGGGGTCCGCCGTTTTTGCGATGCCGTAAAGCTGCCCCTGGTTGCGGCCTTTCCCCGGAGCCAACTTTTTGCCCAAAGTGAAGGGGCAGGGATGTGCCTGATAGAGGCCTATCCTGCCTCTGAATTGGCAGGGCAATTCAGAGGCCTGGCGGATCTGCTGTTTCAATCGACGGATCGATACCCCGCATTGCCCCTTTCGGATGAGGAACTGGAGGAGCGGATCCTGGACCGTAAGGGCCATGGGTCCCGGTACGGCCTCAACGGCGGTTCCCGCAAGGCCGCCTACGGCAGCCCGGACACTACGCGGGATGCAGGACCGGACCCGGCGGCCAAGCCGGCGGCGATGTCCGGGGCGCCTAAACCGGCGCTTTATTCCAAGGCCCTCATATCCCGGGAACCCCTGCACGGATGCGCCTTCTCGGGGGCCATGAGTATCACCACCCAGTTGGCGGATTGTATCAGTGTGGCCCACGGCCCCCGGAGCTGCGCCCACATCACCTACCAAAGCATCACCTCCATGCCCCGGCGTTTTCTCCTTGAACGAGGCATTGTCCTGCCCTATGTATCCGCACCACCGGTAGTCTCTTCGGAAATGAACGAGGGAGGTATGATCTTTGGGGGAATCGAAGAACTCCGCAAAAAAATAGGTGAATTAAAAAACCAAAACGCCGGCGCCTCCTGTAAGCCAACCGGTGAAACCTTTCACGGTACGTTCCGGGAAACATCCCCGGGAAATTCGCCCTTGGTAATCTTTATCCTCACCACCTGTCCCAGCGGAATCATCGGGGATGACGTCTCCAAGGTTTTGGATTTGGAAGACAGCACGACCCGGATTATCCCCCTGTTGACCGACGGGAATCTGCAGGGGGACTACCTTCAGGGGATCCTCTTTGCCTACACGGAAATCGCCCGGACCCTGATCGACCGTACCATAAGCCCGGAAAGGGATACCGTTAATATCGTTGCGGAAAAATCGGAGACCAACGCCCGTGCGGAAAGCCTCCGGTATGTAAAGGCAATTCTGGATTCCTTCGGCATCACCGTAAACTGCCACTTTATCTGTGAAACCTCGGTGGAGGAGATCCGCCGGTTCAAACGGGGAAAACTCAACATCCTTGCCTACGGAGATTATATGGGCAGAGCTATCCGGGGGTTTTTGGAAACCGAATTCGGCGCGGAATTCTTTGAGGATCCCTTCCCCATAGGTTTCAGGGAAAGCTGCGACTGGGTCCGTAAAATCGGCGCGTATTTTCATAAAGCCCCGGAGAAGGCGGAAGCGATTGTAGCGGAGTATACCCGGCAATACCGGCGGGAAATTGACCGGATCAAACCCTCCCTGGCGGGAAAAAAACTAATGGTCATCACCTACAATCAGGACATTGATTGGATCCTCCAAACCGCCTGGGACCTGGAAATGGAGATCCCCTTTGTGGGGATCCTGAATTACTCCCAGGATAATAATTTTAAGACCGGCTTCAAAGAACACATCGGGGAACTCCGGGTCCCCTACGATAACGACAAGCGTCAGGCAGACCTTGGGCGGATAAAGCCGGATTTACTGCTCACCAACTATGGTTCCAACGATCAGGATCAGCGTATCCTGACCGATACCATACCTTTAAGTCCCACCGCAGGATTTTTGAGCGGTCTCTTGCTTGCCCTGCGGTGGAGTGAATTTTTCAAAATGAACCTGAAAGAAGGCTGGAGGCAGGATGAAGTTCTGTTCAGAAAATATCTCCCCTGACGGTTTTACCGGGGCGCTTTTCGCCATAGAGGGCATAAAGGATGCCTGTACAATCCTGAATGGTCCCACGGGCTGTAAATTCTACCACAGCGCCATCTCCGACAGCCAGTTTTTCCGTTCCCCCACCTACGATCCCCTGGAGTACACCGAAGGTTTCTACTTTGGCCAATCCCGAATTCCCTCAACCTACCTAGATGGAGAGGATTATATCTTTGGCAGTGGTGAAAAATTAACCAGGATCCTCAAATCGGTGGTCAAAAAACGATACCGGCTCATCGCCGTGGTCAATTCTCCCGGCGCGGCCCTGATCGGCGACGATCTGGAGGATTTTCTGGACCGGGAAGTCCGGGGA
>JAITJI010000058.1 GCA_031279015.1 Spirochaetaceae bacterium | reverse complement strand
GTTCAATATATGTGAAAGGTTACAAGAAAGTATCGTTCGTGTTAATGGCTGCGGTAGTATGCCTGGCTGCCCTGAAGTACCTCCAGTTATTCATTTAGGGGTTTTGGAACAGGCTCATTATATATATTATTATAAGAGACCCCCTGTTTTATGTAGTCCGTGTAGTCTCTGTAGTCCGTGTAAACCGTGTAGTCCGTGTAGTCCGAAGCTACAGGATTTACGTGTTACCCCCCTATCGCCTTCTCTAGCTTCTCTCGCGCCGCCGCGAAGTCCAGCACCTGGGAGGCGTGGCTGTACCGTTCCATCATCGCCGCGGACTTGTGCCGGGCCAGAGCCTGTATTTCAAGATCCGATATTCCCGCAAGCCTTCCCAGGGTTATGAAGGTATGGCGCAGGCCGTGGAAGGTAAGATTCCGCCGCTTCTGTTCGTTCACATAGCCTTCAGGCGGTTTCGCCTCCTCCGAGGCAAGCTTCTTTCCCGGATGCGGAGCCGGCCGCCATTTCCCCGGTATACCGATAGCCGTAAGTTCCTTCTCAAGGGCTTTCTCTAAATGGGTTTTGCTGAACGGCTGCCCGGGACATTCAATGCTTTCCATAACCAGCGCATCCGGCACCGGGTTCAGGGATATTATCCGGACTTCCTCAATAGCGGCCTGTACGGATTCCGGTATGGGTACGGTTCCAAAGCTCCCCAGTTTCGGCGCCTTCAATCCGTCCCCGTCAATATAGTTATGGGTAATGGCGATCACCTCATCCCCAATATCTCCCCAGAGGAGGCCCCGGACCTCCCCCAACCGCAGCCCGCAGAGAAGCCCCAAGAGTACCGCCAGCCGTCCCCGGGGATCCGTTACCGGGGCATGGATAAGCCGGGAAACTTCCCCAGGGGTAAGTACCCCTTTTTCCCTCCGGATGTCTGGGGCTCCCTGGATATTCCTGAACGGGTCTTTTTCCAGTTCTCCCCGTGAAACCGCATGCCGGATCGCTACGATCATAGCCTGCATAACTTTGTTGATACGTCCCTCATTCAGACCCTTTTCCGCAGCCCACCGCATCCAATCCCGGATAATCCCGGGGGTAAGGGTATAAAGGGTTATCCCCCGGAAGCCGGGGAACGGTTCAATATGACGCTTCACATCGTCCCGGTGAAGCTTAATATATGCGGCGGATAAAGGCATCTTTTTGACTTGAGAACATTCCCGAACATAGGGAGAATCGGGAAGCCAGAATTCAGCCACATACTGAACGAATAACTTATCCGCAACTCCCGGTATGAAACGGATGGTCTTGAGCATAACCTGCGCCGCTTCTTCGGCATCATGCCTGCCGCCTCCCCGGCCCTTTACGGGGATCCCGGTTGACCGGATGTAGGCGTATTTCCGGCTTGCCTCATCCCAGTAACGGACATACCAGAAATACCCGGCCTTGGTCTGTTTACGGTAAATACAATAGGGGGCATGGGGTTTCAACGGGCGCATAATACCACCTCCCCCCAAGGTAAGGCCCGGTATCAATGTACCTTGCGGTGCACCTCGGGGTTTTTTGTGTGATACAGCTTACGTTGTTCGGTCAGCTAATTCCTTGCTATATAAACACTTGCGGAGATGGGCGATACTGGATTTGAACCAGTGACTTCTACCGTGTGAAGGTAGCACTCTCCCGCTGAGTTAATCGCCCGGTCAACAAACTGGTTCCTTGATAATAACATCCCAATCCCGAACATGTCAACGTGCCGGCGCCGATGATGGGGGGGTCTCATAGCTCTTATAGAGGAAGCGTTTGATCTTCCTCTGGGCATTTTTTTCAAATTCCTCCTGACGCAGGATAAAGTCGGTGATTTTTTTGTAACCCACCAGGGTACGATTTACCTGTTCGATCTCTTTTTTAACCAGATCGTGGATGAAGGATTCCTCCAGGGTCTTGCCGGGGTAATCTTCGGCTAGGGTTTCCATATTGGGGACCACCACGGCGAAGATCTGCTCCCCGCCGAATTCGGCCTCCTTACGGCCCAGAACGAGGATCTCCCCAATCACCCGGGATCCGTCAAAATGGGCTTCAATCTCTTCGGGATAGATGTTTTTGCCGCCGGAACTGACAATGAGGTTCTTTTTCCGGCCGTTGATAAAGATAAAACCGTCATCATCCCGGTATCCCAAATCCCCGGTTAAGAGGTAGCCATTTTCAGTGATGATCTCCCGGGTCGCTTCAGGATTCTCATAGTAACCCAGCATGATCGAGGGAGATTTAACGGCAATTTCGCCTATGCCCTCCTCGTTTACATCGATAATTTTGACGTCGGTATACTTGACCGGGAGCCCCACGGATTCATTCCGCTTGTGCCAGGGGGTATTCACACTGATGAGCGGGCTGTTTTCACTCATCCCGTAACCGTGGACGATGTTGAAACCCAGGGAATCAAAGAAATCTGCGGTTTTGGGGCTGAGGGGACCGCCGCCTGCAACCATCAGCCGGATAGATGCGAGGCTCGCCTTCTTCCGGATAAACCTGAAAAATACCTGGCCAAAACGGTAATTTCCCTTTTTTGCCTGATCCAGGGCTATATTCCGGAATATGTCGAGCACGATCCGCAGCGCCCCCGGCAGCTTGTTATAGCCCTGCTCAATGGCCGCCTTTACCTTGTCGTAGAGCAGGGGTACGGCGATGAGGAATGTCCCCCCGCCGTCCCGGATATCGTCAACCACCACCTTTCCTACCAGTTTTTCCACAATGATAACCGCAGCGCCGACGGAGAGGGGGGCGATAAAAGAACAGGTGGTGGGATAGGTATGGTGGAGGGGTAGGACGTTGATGAATACGTCCCGGTCATCGGCCCGGAGGGAGCGCACTGCGGCGCTGGTATTGGCGATGATCCCCTTGTGGCTCAAGGTAACTCCCTTGGCAAAACCGGTGGTGCCGGAGGTAAAGACGATGGATACGGGGTCATGTTCGGCAATTTCGGAGACCCCGGGAAGCTGCCGGTCCCCGGCATCGGAACCGAAGGCGGCCCAGGAGTCCGGCCCTTCTCCGTCAAGACAGATCGGGGTGTCAACAGAAATCCCCCGGGAGCCCAGGGACTTGGCGAATTCCCGCTTCCGGGATGCATAAAAAAAGGCCTTTGCCCTGGTTATCCGCAGAATATTGGCGCATTCATTTTCCGATACAAGAAAATCGATGGGAACAATAACCCCCCCGGCGATGATGGTGCCCATCCAAACCACCATCCACTCGGGCCGGTTTTCCGCCCAAAGGGCAACCCTATCGCCCTTCCTGAGGCCTGCCGCCAGGAGACCCCGGCCGATACGTCTGCATTCTTCGGCATAGTGTCTGAAAGACCAGGTGGTGAATTCCTTCTGTTTTCCTGAACGGTATAAAATGGCGGTCTTATCCTGCCATTTAGTTGTGATTTCATCAAGCCAGTGAATAAAATTTGGATTGGGCATGTCGGGCCAATCGGCAATGTACTCTTTGTAATCAAGCATACAAACATATTATGGATATTTGTCATTTTTGTCGAGGTCTTTTGCAACTTTTTTTGTTTTTTTGTGTCGTTGGCTCAAAAAATGTCCGCCGGGACCCTTTTAAAAAGGGGCCGGTCTGAAATCTGCGCGGGATAGTCTCTTGCACTATTGACTATACGGGTGTATAGTATTTGTATGGATCTAGGTGAGAAAATTTCCCTTCTTGCGGGGGCGGCAAAGTATGACGCTTCCTGTGCCTCAAGCGGAAGCGGCGATTCCCCGGGGGGCGATTTCTACCGGGGTGGAAAGATGTCCCGCAGATCCGCCGCTGCGCCGGCCGGGAGCGGTTCCGCCGCGAACCGGTTCGGTGTCGGCCTGCCCGCAGGGGTTTGTCATAGCTGGACCGGGGACGGCCGCTGTGTCAGCCTCCTCAAGGTTCTCTTCTCCAACGTCTGCCGCTTTGACTGCGCCTACTGCGTAAACAGGGCTTCGGCGGATACTCCCCGGACTTCCTTTACCGTAGATGAACTGGTGGAACTTACCGGTCAGTTTTACCGGCGCAATTATATAGAAGGACTTTTCCTTTCTTCGGGGATATTTTCGGACCCGGATATCGTGATGGGAAAGCTTATCGAAACCGCCCGGAAACTCCGGACCGTGGCAGGCTACGGCGGGTATATCCACCTCAAGATCATCCCCGGGGCGGGGGAGAAAAGCATCCGTGAGGCGGGGCTCTGGGCGGATCGGCTCAGCGCCAACATTGAGCTTCCCACGGATAAGAGCCTCCGGACCCTGGCGCCCCAGAAATCAGGGAAGCTGATCTTTGGGGCCATGGAACAGGTCTCAGAGATCGGTGAACAGCTTGCCGAAGACCGGCGGCACATCAGGAGCGCCCCGGCATTTGCCCCGGCCGGTCAAAGCACCCAGCTTATTGTAGGCGCATCGATGGAGGATGACCGGCAGATCATCACCCTTTCCGGGGCGCTGTACCGGAAGTATTCTCTCAGGCGGGTATACTATTCCGCATTTATCCCCGTGGGACTCCCCGGCTGGGGGGGTATGCCGGACCCCCGGCTGCCGGACATGCCCGATTCGTCCCTGATCATGGGGCAACCCGCGCCTCCAAGACGCCTGCTGACCCGTGAACACCGGCTTTACCAGGCGGACTGGCTTCTCCGGTTTTACCACTTCTCCGCCGACGAGATCCTGGATGAGGCAAACCCCTATCTGGATGCCCATATCGATCCCAAAACCGCATGGTCGGTAAAACATCCCGAACGGTTTCCCCTGGAACTGAGTTCCGCTGACTATGAGGAACTGCTCCGGGTTCCCGGTATCGGGGCGACCTCCGCCCGGCGGATTCTGGAGCAGCGGCGTTCCCGGTCCCTGTCCTTTGAGGGACTCCGCCGTCTGGGGGTGGTTCTCAAACGGGCCCGGTATTTTATCACCCTGGGGGGTTCCTTCATCGATTCAGAAAGCCGGAAAGTGTCGGAAGACCCAAAACGGATCCGCCGGATCATCTCGGATAGCGATGGTATGGGTTTGCAGCTTCCCCTTTTTGATTTTTAGAGGGAAGGCGGATGTTGATTGGAAGGCGTGGTCCATAGCCCGTCGAATCCCCGGTCCGCGCTTGTTTCCGGAGCCTTCGTTTTTTTTAGCGGATCCCGGGATAGGCTTGCAAAGATCACTATACATAAGTATAGTAATTCTATGACACTGTGGTACGATGGAACGCCGGAGGGTCTTTTCGCCATCCTTGAGGAAATTGCCCGGGGAAAGGCCCTGCCGGATCGCATAGTGCGGAACAGACTGCCGGGGCCAACGGGGAAGAGAAGCGGATATGCCGCCGCTGCACCGGAGCAGCCGGAACTGTTTGGAACCCCCCCGGAACGTTCTTCTGACACCGGGACTTTTTTCCCGGCGGCGCCCGGGTTCGGCTGTACCGGGACCGGCGGCGCCTTGGCCGCGGGGCGGGTAGAAACCACCACGCCGGAGGAAGGGTTCTTTCGGCAATTCCCCGTGGCGGAGGAGCTTTATGAGGTTTCGGTGAACGCCTGCAACGCCTTTCTTCAGGCATGGATGAGCGAATTCCCCATAGAAGCCGAAGCCGTCCGCTTTGCCTGGAAGGCGATCTCCGCCGCCCGTGCAGCCGGAAACCCGGAAGAGGCCCGGCAGGCGGCGGAACAGGCCGCCGGTGACCGGGGAGACCCGGCGGTGGAGACGGTCCTTAAGGCGGCATACAAGGTCCGGCATGAGATACACCGCCTCCTGGGCTTCCTCCGTTTTAGTCCGAATCTACAGGGTCTCTACGTCGCCCGCTGCGGCCCGGATCACTTTGTGCTGCCCAGCCTGGGGGAGCATTTTTTCCGGCGCTTTGGGGAGACCCCCTGGGTCATCATCGACGAAAAACGCGGTCTTGCCCTCCTGCGGCCGCCCGCAGGGGAACCCCGGCTCCTCCCCGCGGAAGGGCTAAACATCCTTTCCCCTGCTGCGCCGGATCCCTGGGAGGAGCGCTGGCGGGACTATCACCACGCCATAAACAACGAAGGCCGGAGGAATCCTCAACTGCAACGGCAGTTTATACCCCTGCGGTATTGGAAGTATCTGAGCGAGTTTGCGGACTGAGGACCTGTCAGGGCGTCTTGGTTTGCGCCTTGATGTGGGTGGCCAGCTTTTGATCCTCAACTTTGATATGGCTGACCAGCCAGCCGCCGATTTTTGTGGTAATATCGTTGATCAGGGTTTCAGAGGGACCTTTCATAATAAACTGGACGGACAGATCCCGAACGACGGACTTAAACTCTTCGTGATACTTCTTATGGTTTAGATAATCGGGGTATTTGTATTTCTGTTGAATCTGTTCTTCTTCAAAAAAATGCTTAATCGTGTAGTTCGTTAAAAAATCCAGATCCTTTTTTAGGGCGTCCTGATCTTTCCCGTCGTTGCAGGTCAATAGTAATTGGTTTACTGCAACAAACAACTGCTGATGCTGGGTATCGATCTTCTCAATGCCGGTTTCCAGACTCTTATCCCAAGTGTACTGCATTGTTTTCCTCCTTAACTAAGGCGTCATTTTAAGGCACAATTTTTGAAAATTTTCAGATCCAAAGGTTCTCTTAAATACGCCTGTATTATAGACAGCACAGTCCGGGGAAAGCAAGTGGTAAATCCGTGAGCCGTTTATCTCTCTCCGTCTTCTTTTTTCCACTTTTGTCCATCTTTGCTGACAGCGCCTAATACTTCTCCTTTATTTCAATCCGTTCCACGGTATTTGTTGCCTTAAGGGCCTTGGCCAGTTTCGCCAGGTCTGTGGATTCCGGCAGTCCCACGAGGAGCCGCAGCCGGGTTCCCTTATGCTTCCAGATGTTCTGTTCCACATCGACGGACTGTATCCGAACCCCGAAGGATTTTACAATATCCTGGGTTTCCCGGGTATCAGCGTTGTTTGCTTTATAGGATATTTCCATCACCTTGTTCCGTTCATTGGGAAAGAGTCGTTTTTCCAGCATATCCAAGGCAAAAAGGGTTATAAGGCTCAACAGTTCCGCTATTCCCGCGGCGACAAACATCCCCGCGCCGATGGTAAGGCCGACGGCGGCGATAAGCCAGAGAGAAGCGGCGGTGGTGAGGCCCTTGATGTTGTTCCCCAGGCGAATTATCGCTCCGGCGCCGAGGAACCCGATTCCCGATACCACCTGGGCGGCGATCCTCCCGGGATCTCCGTTTTTCATACCCGGATGTTGCAGGGGCAGCCAGATAGAGAGGAGCATCAGCAGCGTAGCCCCCATGGCAATGAGTATATGGGTTCGCAATCCCGCCACCTGACGCCTGCTGGACCGTTCAATGCCGATGATCCCTCCGGCCGCGAAACTCAAGCAGAGGCGGATGATCATGTCCCATTCGGTTAAAGAGGTATTTTCCATGGCAGCGATCCTACAAACGGGCCAAAAGGGCGTTTATGGTTACTTCAAATTCCGCCAGATCCGCCCGGATCCGGGTAACGAAGGCATTATTTTCCGGGTTTCCCACCACTTCCTCCATCTCCGCCCTGTTGCGGTAGGTGATCCCCCGGAAAGGATGAAAGTCCTTTGCCCTGCTGCGGTACACCTCCTCCGCGATTCGCCGCCGCATCTCCAGGAGGAGGCCGAGTTCCTGCCTGAAGAAGTCCCGCTGCGCCCAGGGATGTTCCCCCCTATCCCCCGAGAGGTAGCGCAGGGTTGCCCATGCATGCCGGAGCCTGTCCCGGGGATAAACGGCGGCCATTTCGTCATAACAGCGGTGAACGGCCTCCCATGTTCCAATTTTTCCCTCCCGAATCCGCTGCCTAAGGGCGTCTGCCCGCGCCGCCGGGACGATCTGGCCTCCCAGGTTGACCCATTCCCGTACTCTGCCGCCGGCCTCCGGCGGGACTTCATCGGAAGTTTCCGGCGAATCGAGGATAGAGAGGAAACCCGGAAAGTCCAGGTCCGGCCGGGATGCAAGGTAATCTGCCAGAGTCTTCATCCCATAGTAGTGCAGCATTTCCCGGTAGGCAGCCCGGGCCCCGCGGGGTTTGAGCAGAACCGTTTTCCGGTTGTGCCGCTCAAGACCAAAGGCAGGGATCTCATCCGCCTGGGCCGCTTCATCCGTCCCGGACATGTAGGTGTACTCCGGGTCTTCATCATCGGCGATGTCCCCCCCGGCAGATTCCACCCCGGACAGCTTCCCGGAAAAAAGGCCCTCCGGGGACGGGGTAATGCCCGCCGTCTCCATCCATCCTTCCATGAGGCTCAGGGCCGTGATAATCTCCTCCGCCGTATCCGGGGCCAGGTAATCGGTCTCGATGCGCTGGACCTTCACCTTCCGTTTATCCCGGTTCATCGCCTTTTTAGAATTCCGTTCCAGGGCGTAGAGATTGTACATCCAAAAGTAGGCGGGCATTACCTCCAGCCGATCCCTTCTGACGTTGTGATTCACCAGAGAAAAGGGGAAGCTGATGTTCAGTTCATAGGGGTAGTCCCCCTTGGCGATGAGGACAAAGGATGCAAAACGGCTTGAATGTTTCAGGGTCACCGAAAGGCCCGGCCAGAACCCCCGGCCCGCCCGGATCTCCCCGTCATTAGCCCGGCTGTTGTGGTTGGAACCGATGGTCGCTCCGGCGGCCATGTTGCTCATCCCCTGGATAAGGCTGGCGATGAGGAAGGAGTTGTTGTGGTGCTGTTCATGGATGGGAAAGATGAGGTTGTTGAGGATCTCGCAGCAGGAAATGGTGGAGTTATCCCCCAGCACCGAATGGATAAGCCTGGCGCCGTATTTGAGGTTACAGTTCCGGCCCATCACAAACCGTACCGCCTTGGAACCGTAGAACACATGGCAGCCATAGCCCACAATGCCGTTGATGAGTTCAACCCCTTCCCCTATCTGGCTGGGTTCTTCCGCAGAGGACCGGACGGTGATGTTTTTGAGTTTATTGGCCCCCTTAATATAAGCCGCCTCCCCAACGGCGGCATCTTTGATTATTTTACAGCTCTTTATCACCGCCCCGGCGCCGATGGTTCCGTAGATCCCCCGCCGGGGGGCAAACTCCTGTTGGGTGATCTCCTTGAGCCTTTCCATCAGGGGGATGTCATCCCGGTAGGCTGCCCAGAGGAAGGCGTCGGCGCTGATCATGGATGCAAAGGGAAGGATGGACCGGCCCCCCGCCTCGTTCATCACATCGATCCAGATGCGGACATCCTCATCCTCCCCTTCGGTGATAACGCCGTTCCCGAACTTGGCATGGTTGGTGGTCTGTAGTTCATCGATCCGGGAGAGGATCACCCGGTCGTCGATGCGGTAATGGGAGATGAACGAGCAGTCCTGAATGGCCGGATCATCCCCGATGTCACAGGAGATGATCGTACTGTTCCGTATCCCCGCGGGCAGACGGAAATCGTGGTGCCGGAGCAGCACATTCCGCAGAACCCCCAGTCTGACCAGGCCGTAGAAGGCGGAATTCTTCACCAGCAGGGGGTCAAAGGGATCGCTCACGAGGAGGGCATCCCAGGCAGAGCAGTGGTTGTCATTCTTCACCAGGGTTTCTATTTCCTCGGGCCTCAATTTTCGCCAGGCCGGGGGCGCCTTGCCCGCGGAACGGGCGGCGAGGGCGGCCTGTTCGTTCCGCAGCCAGTATTCATCCTTATCAGGGGGAAGGTGTTCAGGGGGAATAAAATCGTATCCGTACCGGTTTACCGGTGACAGATCAAGTTCAGTCATCGTTCGGTCCTTTGGGACCCCCACAGGAACAGAACACTATGCAACCTATGCTATATGAGGAAATTTTATTTACGAGGTTAGAGATATCCGGAATTGTGCTACCCTCCTGGTGAAATTATTTTCACTAGGTATAGATATAGTTCATTTTTTTAATTTATGCAATTCGTACAGATGTACGAACGAACAGGTGTTCGGGGCAGGAAGGGATGGACCTTACCCCGCCAAACCATACCTCACCATGCCCCTTGGCATATCGCCAATTAAAACAGCTATATCACAGGGTAAATCGATATCCATCCTAATATATAGCCATATCTTTTTGTATACACTTTATCATTGGCAAAAATATAAGCATTCTCTTGACAATTCAATAAACTGTCTATACAATTAAGTATAGACAAGAAAAAGCCGATGTATACATGGAATGAAGAAAAAAACATGGAAAACAAACGGAAACACGGCTTTTATTTGAGTGAGGTTACCGATGTTTTTGATGACCCGCATTTATTGGAATTATTGGAATTGTACGATTCGGCTCATTCATCTTTGAATGAGGAAAGATATGTTTGTATAGGTTTTGCGTGATACTGTCATACTTTATATGGTTACAACAGATACACGACAAGGTAATACGCAAATAATATCGGCACGGCTGGCAACGCCGAAAGAGGAGAACGCATATTATGAGCATTACA
>JAITJI010000005.1 GCA_031279015.1 Spirochaetaceae bacterium | reverse complement strand
AGGAAGCCCTGGTCGTTAAATTTCTGGAGGAGGTTGGAGGCCACCAGATTTTCGATTAATTCGCCTATTCTGCTGCCTAATTTGCTGATTTTACGGTCTGTTTCCCTGAACTGGCGGTCCGTTTCCGCCATCCGGCGATCCGTCTCCGCCATCCGGCGATCCGTCTCCGCCATCCGGCGATCCGTCTCCTTGGACTGGAGGGCAATTTCCTTGAACTGACGGTCCGTTTCCTTGAACCGGCGATCCGTCTCCCTGAACATGACCAGGATGTCCTCAAAAGTAAGCCCCCGGGAAGGCTGGTGTTCATGTATATCCATCGTATTTATCCCTGATATAACTATACACAAAACCGAGGCCAGAGCATAGCCTCAATTTTCGTTTTTGATTAGATTGTAATTATGAGGCGTTACGAGTCCTTGCCCAAGGGGCATATAGTTCGGTTATACTTCCTGTCAGACAGAATCTAAGAGGGTTATCCGATTTGGCAAGGGGTTCATTCTTTTCTGATATTATAAGCCCCCGGTTTAACCCGGCGGCGGTACTGGATATCTCCCGGGGTGGCAGAATCCTGGTGATAAGTGATTTTCACATGGGCAGCGGACGGCGGGATGACCTTGACGGCAACGGGGAACTCCTTATGGCCCTGTTGGAAAAGTATTACTTTAACGGGGGATGGTACCTCGTGTTAAACGGGGATATTGAGGAACTGGCCCGCCATTCCCTGGGGGCCATCAGGAAGCGGTGGTCTGAATTGTACCGGATCTTTGACCTCTTTGCCGCCCAAAACAGGCTCTACAAGATCCTGGGAAACCACGACGAGGATCTGATCTTTGAAAGGGACTATCCCTACCCCCTGTACAATGCGGTACGGATAGAAACCGGGTGTATTCCCTGTTATGTCTACCATGGGCATCAGTCCTCCTGGGTATACACCCGGTATAACAACCTGGTCATAGTGAGCATCCGTTATTTTTTAAAGCCCTTTGGGATCCGCAATATTTCCTCCGCCCGCAGCCCCTACCGGCGGTTTTACGTAGAGAAACAGGCCTATGATTTTTCTATTAAAAACAACTGTATTTCCGTTATCGGTCATACCCACCGGGCCCTCTTCGAATCCCTGGGCCGGTTTGACTTTATTAAATTTGAGATCGAACGGCTCTGCCGGGATTATCCCGCCGCCCACGGAGATGACCGGGAACGGATTGCCCGGGAGGTGGCGGCTTTGCAGCAGGAACTGGGCAAGCTCAAGCGGTCCGAACGGCGGAATGTGCTCCGTCAGAGTCTCTACGGGGATGAACTCCCCGTACCCTGCCTCTTTAATTCCGGCAGCGCCATTAGCCGGCGGGGGATCAACGCCATAGAAATGGACAACCGGGAGATATCCCTGGTGTATTGGTATACCGAAGGGGCAGGGCGGAAATTTATCAGCCGGGGCTGGTACCCGGTGTATCCCTTGCCGGGTACCCCCTACCGCCGCTCAGTGCTTAACCATGAACGGCTGGACTATATCAAGGCCCGGATAGAACTTCTGGGGTCCCGTCCAAAGGAGGGGTCCCAAAAAGACTAAAGGCTGAGGTCTTCCCCGCCGATCCGATAAACAGGGGAAGGTTTTGCCGCCCGGGAACGGCCGGATTGCTTGACGGATCGAGGGGGAAAGGCTCAATATATAGAGGGGGGCCGGAAAAACCGGTTAGGGCATGCGAATCTTAGGTAGGGTTATCGTTTTATTGCTTCTCATCATCATTATGGCCGCAGGGGGCATCGTGTGGTTCGATTACCTCAACGTGATCGATGCCAAGACCGTTTTAGCCCCCTTCTACCGGTTCATCCGCAGGGAAAGCCGGTCTCAGCCGCAGGCAGATCCCAACGAACTCCTCTCCCTGGATGCGGAACGCCTGGCAATCCGGCTTGAAGCCCTGGAACTGCGGACCAGGGAGATGGAAAAACAGGAACAGGAGATTGCCGGCCGCCGGGGTGAAATTGAACAGATGGCCCAGGAACTGGAAGAACGGCAAAAAGCGCTGGATGAACGGGAGAATTCCTTCATTGCCATGGTCGAAGAAGCCGAAACTAAAGGGAGAAACGTCGAACAGAACGCCCGGTATCTGACCGGTATGCCCCCGGAGCGAGCGGTGGGTATCATTACCGCAATGGATGATCAGGATGCAATCGACGTATTACGGAAGACCGAAGAGATCGCTCAGCAGGAAGGAACCACCTCGATAGTGTCCTATTGGTTGTCCCTCCTGCCCGCGGAACGGGCGGCGGAACTGCAGCGCAAGATGGCCGGGAGGCCTCCCGATCCTCCCTGATCGCCTTCGGTCCTCTGAAACAACGGAAAGATGCCTTTGGGCGCATCTTCCGGACTGGTTAATGAGGAGGCCGGGCGGTGATGCAAGTATCCCACCTGATTCAGAACACCGAAAGTCCCCTGTCGGAGCTGTCGCAAAAGGCCGGGGTTGAAAAATCTGAAAAAGATGATAATCCCGGGGTTTTTGCCCGGCTGTTGGCAGGGTTGCTACAGAATGTCCACAATCCGCCAAAACCCGGAGAAACCGAAAAATTTGAGCCGGCCAGAGTCCGGGGGCTATCCGGAAAGCAGGAAAGGTTCCCCGGCGCAGAAGTAGTTCCGGAGGAGGCCGCGGAAGAGGTTTCCCTGGGGAAAAAACAGGGAACACAGAAGATCCCGGGGCAGAACAGGATCGCCGGCAGCGAAAAGGTGGTCCGGCTCCTCCCCGAACGGGGAAAAAGCGGGGCAGGGCAGGACGAAGTCGGGGAGGAGTCTCCCGGAGTTTACGAAGGGGCCGGCGTGGATTCCCCTGCGGGAGCCGCCCTTCCATTCCGGTCGCTCCGGGATTCTGATGCCCCGGCTCCTCCCGAAGGAGCAGCCGGGACTGCCGGATTGCCCGAAGCGGGAGATGCCGCGCTTGGGGATGGCCTGCCCCTTGCCGGGGCGGTTCCGGAAACCCTGAATTATCCCGGTAACGCCTCCGGTCCGGGGGATGAACCCGGTAAGCAGCCGGAACCTGCGGCGGAAAAGACCGAAACCACGGGGAAAACCAGGGAGGGTCCGCTCATTTCCGGCGCTGCCGGGACCGGTGATCTTTCTCCGGCAAAGGCGGAAGAATACCGGCACGGTGACGACGCCGGACCGGAGGGAGAGAGGCAGGATACCGCTGGTCAGCCCCGGAACCGGCGGAAGGAACGGTTTAGTCCGGAGATCCGGGACCTCCGTACCACCGATCAGACAAACCGGGCGGTTTCAGGAGCCGGTGATACCCTGAATGCCGGGACCGCAGAGGGCGGGCATGAAAACCGGTCCGGCCCAATCCCTGAAACGGAACTTCTGGTGGAACTCCGTTCCGCCGGCGCAAAAACCCCGGCGGAGATCAGCGCGGAACGGGAAGCCCGTCCCGCGGCAAGCTTTCATGAAATGCTCGCCCGGGAACTGCACCAAAATCTCAACGGCGACATTGTCCGCCATGCCTCCATACTTCTGCGGGACGGCGGAGAGGGAGTCATCAGGTTGTCCCTTAAACCGGAATCCCTGGGAAATGTAAAGATACGCCTTGAATTAGCCGAAAACAAGATAGCAGGTCACATTATTGTAGAAAACGATGATGTCCTTCGGGCCTTTGAACGGGAGATTCGGTCCCTGGAACAGGCTTTCCGGGACTCCGGCTTTGAGGGAGCCAATCTGGAGATGTCCCTTGCCCGGGACGGCGGACAGTACGGCAGCCGGGGGAGAGAGGCGGCGAATCCCTTCCTTGAGGAGCCTCCGGCGATCCTCCGGGCCGCCGCTTATGATACCGCCGGAGAAAGTCTTACAAAGGGAATCGGCGTACCGGGCAGCCTCTACGGCGGGGCTGACGGCCGGATCAACATGCTGGTATAAGGCAGAGGAGAAAGGGAATATGGCATTACAATCGGTACTTAGTTCACAGGACATGTCGGAACTTACCCGGACGGTTAAGGAACTGAACAGCAAAACAAACCAGGGGAAAAGTCCCCAGCAGAATCTGGGGAAGGATGATTTTTTGAAGATCCTGATAACCCAGTTGAGCTATCAGGATCCAACCGCACCCATGGAGGATAAAGAATTTATCGCCCAGATGGCCCAGTTCTCCACCCTGGATCAGATGACCAGCATGGCCAACGATTTTGCCCGCCTTGCGAACATGTTCGCCGGAACAGAAGCCACCGCCGCGCTGGGGAAATCGGTGGAACTTGTTGAGGGCGACCGGGTTGTCCAGGGAACCGTAAAGGCGGTTACCCGGGGGGCGGCCCCGGAAATTCTGGTCAACGGCGATTATTATCCCTGGGATCAGGTTACGAAAGTAATTGAGGAGAGTAACAGCTTATGATGCGATCATTGTTTTCCGGTGTATCGGGACTGCAGAACCATCAAACCAGGATGGATGTAATCGGTAACAACATATCCAACATCAATACCACCGGTTTTAAGCGGGGGAGGGTGAATTTTCAGGACATGCTCTACCAGCAGTTGTCCGCCGCTGCCCGGCCCAACGAGGAGGTCGGCGGGGTAAATCCCAAGGAAGTCGGCCTCGGCATGTCCATTGCATCCATCGATACCATCCATACCCAGGGATCCTTCCAGACTACCGGGGTGGGAACGGATCTGGCGATTTCGGGAAACGGTTTTTTTGTATTGAAAGAAGGGGAAAACTTCTTTTACACCCGGGCGGGGGATTTTTCCGTGGATGAGGAAGGCCTCATGGTAAACCCCGCCAACGGTATGCGGCTCCAGGGCTGGATGGCACGGACCCTGGATGGAGTTCAAATCCTCGACGTTTCCCGGGAGGTGGAAAACCTGGTCATCCCCATCGGTGGTAAGGACGCCGCCCGGGCAACCACTTCGGTGAACTTTGCCTGTAACCTGGACAAACGGACCCCTTTCATTGCAGAGGGGGCCAGTCAGGCGGATATAATCCGGGGAACCTGGGGTACGGAGATAAAGATCTACGACAGCTTTGGGGAACCCCACGTGATGCGGGTCGAGTTTACCCGGGTCCCGGGGGAGAACAACAGTTGGACCGCCGCGGTTACGGTGGACCCCCAAAATGAGGAGCCTGCCAACACCTCCGTGGGACTGGGGGAAGCGGCCCCCGCCGCAGGTGAGGGAAACACCTTTACGGTGAATTTTTCCAACCTGGGGAATCTTACAGGGGTGGTGGATGATGCGGGAAACGCTTCCGCTCCGGAAGGGGCGGTGATCATGCAGGTGGCTTTTGACGTGCAGACCGCCACGCCCGGGGATGACGGAGCGCCTATCCGCCAGGAATTCGAGCTTAATCTGGGAACCGTGGGGGGCCTTGTCAATACCATCACCCAATATGCAGAGACCAGTACCACCAAAGCCTTTACCCAGGACGGCTACACCATGGGTTACCTGGAGAACTTCAAGATCGATCAGACCGGTACCATCACGGGGATCTATTCCAACGGCACCAACCGGACCCTTGGACAGGTGGCCCTGGCTAGTTTTGCCAACCAGGGGGGCCTGGAAAAAAGCGGGGACAGCAACTACGTGGTGTCCAATAACTCGGGTTACGCCAATATCAGTCCCTGTAATATCCAGGGTAAGGGAAAGATTATCGCCGGTAGCCTGGAGATGTCTAACGTGGATATGTCCGAACAGTTTGTCGATATGATCGTTACCCAGCGTGGGTTTCAGGCAAATTCCCGGACAATCCAGACCGCAGATCAGCTGCTACAGGAAGTATTGACTCTTAAGCGGTAGTAAAGGTCCCGTCCCCCGATACCGGGCGGACGGGTAAATAGATGATGGCAGTATTCGGACGGCGATATGATTAAAGTAACCCGCCTTGACGGCAGGGAATATTATCTTAACCCTCACCAGATAGAACTCATCGAACTCAAACCCGATACCACCATTATCATGCTGTCGGGGAAACAACACATAGTCCGGGAAAAAATATCCCAGGTACTGGAATCCATCGAAGTCTACCGCAGGCGGATCAATCCATTTATAAATGAGGAGTAATCGTTTATGGATATATCGAGTTTAATTGGTATAGCAGGCGCCTTCGGCATGGTTGTTTTCTCTGTTCTCTCTTCCGGCGGCAGCTTGTTGAGCATCATGGATTTACCCTCGTTCCTAATGGTAGTTTTGGGTTCCTATTTTGCCCTGCTGCTCAGCTCTTCCCTTTCCGATGGTCTGGGTATTTTTAATATTATTAGCCGGACCTTCAAGGTGCCCACCTTTAATGAACAGGGGCTCATCACCAAGATGATGGCCTTCTCCGAGAAGGCCCGCCGGGAAGGTCTTTTGGCTCTGGAAGATGAACTTGAGGATCTGGATGATGAATATCTGAAGAAGGGGCTGCGGCTGGTGGTAGACGGTACCGATGCGGAAATTATCCGGGATCTCATGGAACTGGAGTTGAGTCAGATGCAGGGGCGGCATGCCGATAAAATAAATATCATCAACATGTGGGCGGCCCTGGCCCCCGGCCTCGGGATGCTGGGTACCGTTATCGGTCTTATCTCCATGTTGAAGAACCTGGAGGACAAGGCGTCCATCGGACCCAACATGGCTCTGGCTCTGGTAACCACCCTTTACGGGTCCATGGTGGCAAACCTCCTCATGATTCCCTTTTCCGCCAAATTACGGGGCCATGACGCCAGGGAGACCATGGTTAAGGAGATGATAATTGAAGGGGTCTTGTCCATACAGGCCGGGGACAATACCCGGATTCTGGCAATGAAACTGTTAGCCTACCTTACTCCGGCGGAACGCAAGGATGTTGAAAAAGAAGTGCTTAAGGATTAAAAGCGGAGGATAGCGCATGGCAAGGAAGAAAAGAGAAAGCGGCGGTGGTCCCGCCGGTAATGAATGGCTAACCACCTATTCCGATATGGTTACCCTGATGCTCTGTTTTTTTGCCATCATGTTCAATCCCGATGAATCCAGCTCCGCCCAGATGCAGCAGATAGCGGCCTCCATGAACACCATGGGTCTTGGGGCTATGGCCGGCGGCAACACCCTCTCCGCAGGGAGGATGGCCGATCTGGGAAACACCATTGCCACCCTGCCCTCCATGGAGCGGGGCAGGATGCTGGGGACCGCCCTGCGGAAGGCGGTGAGTCTCTTTAACCCGGAAATCAGATCGAACAAGGTGCGGGTTACCCACGATGAACGGGGACTGGTTATTACCCTGGCTTCGGACGCCTTTTTCCGTCCCGCCAGCGCCAGGATCAACATCGAGGAAACCCGGGATATTCTTCTCCGCCTGGGTACCTTATTGGCCTCGGAAGAGATCCGGGGCCGGAAATTCCGGATTGAAGGCCACACCGATCAGGTAGCGGTGGACCCCGACGGCCCTTGGGAATCAAACTGGGAACTCTCCACGGCCCGGTCTATTGCGGTACTCCACTACCTTACGGATATTGGGGTGGAGGAAAACCGCTTTCAGGTGGCGGGATTCGCCGATACCATGCCCGTGGCGGATAACAGTACCGCTGAAGGCAGGGCCTACAATCGCCGGGTGGATGTTATTATATTAGATGAAGGACATTTATAATGGTATATTATATCTATATAGTATACAATTTTATTGGATGGGAGGAACAACGGCATGTCGGATAACGATGATCTGCTTGACGGTGGCGGATCGGAAGGCATAGATAGTTCGGCAAAAAAAGCGTCCGGTTTTGCAGCCCTTTTACCCAACATACTGAAATTTGTGGCCATAGGTATCGGCGCCCTGGTTTTTATTGTAACGGTATCGGTTATTACCTATAACATCCTGAACAAGGGAGGTCAGTCTCAGACGCCCGGCGCCGAACCGGCCTCACCCTATATCGGCAAGCGGCCGGAATATGCCATGTTCACCCTGATCAATACGGTACGGACCCGTACCAAGGACGTTACCCCCTATTCGGTTGTGGTTGACATGGTTATAGGGTATGATGTAAATGATAAAAATGCGCAGACTGAATTGAACAGCCGGGTTTACGAACTGCGGGATTTTATACGGAATTTCTTCAGTTCCAAATATGCCGCGGATCTGCAGCCCGAAAATGAAGCCCGGCTGAAGCAGGAGATCATTGAGGCTTTGAACACCAGGGTGTTGGATTCCTCCAAGGCCAGGATTGTCCTGTTTAACCAGCTTGACGTTATGGAAATGTAGGGAGGGGCCTTCGGCTTTTACCCTGCATTTTTTGCCCCTTGGGTTAAATTGACCAGCGCCGGACCTTGCACAGGGCGGATTAGGTAGGTAAAATGACAGAAGTTCTGTCCCAGGAAGAAATAGATCAACTGCTCACGGCGATAAACGCGGGTGATACGGAACCGGAAGATTTCAGACCCGCTGCGGATACCCGTAAGATCAAAATATACGATTTTAAGCGGCCCGACAAATTCTCCAAGGAACAGATCCGGACGGTTTCGATTATGCATGAGACCTTTGCCCGGTTAACCACTACGAGCCTTTCCGCCAATCTTCGCAGCATGGTTCATGTCCACGTGGCATCGGTGGATCAGCTGACCTACGAGGAATTTATCCGTTCTATCCCGACTCCCACAACCCTGGCGATTATCAACATGGACCCCCTCAAGGGGAACGCCATCCTGGAAATAGACCCGGCGGTTACCTTCTCCATCATTGACCGTCTCTTTGGCGGTACGGGGGAGGGCACCAAGGCCCAGCATGAGCTCACCGACATTGAGCAGTCGGTAATGGAGGGGATCATCGTCCGCATCCTGGGGAACATGCGGGAAGCCTGGGCCCAGGTGATAGACCTCCGGCCCCGGCTTGGGCAGATCGATACCAATCCCCAGTTTGCCCAGATAGTTCCCCCCACGGAAATGGTGGTCCTCGTAACCCTGGAAACCAAGGTGGGGGATGTGGAAGGGATGATGAACTTCTGTATACCCTACCTCACCATTGAACCAATAATCGGAAAACTGTCGGCCCAGTTCTGGTACTCTTCGGTGCGCCGGGGAACCACCACAGAGAACCTCAATATACTCAAGGAAAAGCTTGCAACCGTCGATGTTAATGTAGTAGCGGAAATTGGAAAGATCCAGGTTCCCATTCGGGATGTGTTATCCCTCAGGGTTGGGCATGTGGTCCGGCTGTACAATGTCCGGGTGGGCGATCCTTTTTCCCTTAACATTGGCAATAAACGGAAATTTCTGTGCCGCCCCGGTGTTATCGGCAAAAAAGTGGCGGTGCAGGTGGTTAAGAAAATGGCGGAAGTTGAACAGGATGAATTTGAGGAACTAACCGCTGAAGGGGAGGATACGGTATGAGCGATGGCGCTCTTTCGCAGGATGAAATTGACGCGTTGCTGGCGGGTGTAGATTCCTCCAGCCTGGGGGGTGGTCCATCGCCATCCGCCACGCCTGCCGCCTCTGCCGGCGGTTCCGATGCGGATCGCAAAGCCCTGCAGGATCTTCTCGGCGGTACGGTGGGCACTCAGTCCTCAAACCTCTCCATGATGACCGGGACTAATGTGGTCTTTAAGGGACCCCAGGTAAGCTCCACTACCCGGGAAGCCCTTTTGCAGAGCCTTCCCGATATGGTTACCGTAACCAAGGCCGATTTCAGCTCCGGTTTTCCCGGGGAACACCTGTTTCTCATGGGGGAGGATGCCGCCAAAAGTATCGCCAGCCTCATGAATAAGGAAGAAAACATTGAGCTGGATGAGATGGCCCTTTCGGTTATCGGGGAAGTAGTATCCACCCTGGTGGGCAGTCAGATTACCACCCTGACCGATAAAACGGGTAATAAATCCATCTCTTCCATTTCTCCGGAGGCAACCAATGTCCCCAAAGCGGTAGCCGCCCTGCCGGGGGGCGCCTTCATGAGCGCAGTTTACGATCTTGATCTGGGGGACGGCAAGATCCATAAGCTGTGGGAGGTTTTTGGCGCCGGAGTTTCCGCAGACATTGCCCGGGCTTTGAGTAGCGGGGGGTCTCCGCAGAATACAGGCATAGGAGATCCCCGGGGAATGGGTATGCCGGGCATGGGAGGAGGTATGGGAACAATGGGCGGCGGTATGTCCGGAATGAACGCCATGGGTATGGGTGGTATGGGCTTGGGGCAGCCCGCTAATGTACAGTCCATACAGTTCCCCAATCTTATGCCTCAGGCAAGTCTCCAGGAACAGGGAAATATCGGTCTCATCATGGATGTATACATGGAGATGACCGTGGAACTGGGGCGTACCAGAAAGCTGATAAAAGAGATTCTGGGCATGGGCGAAGGAACCATCATTGAGCTGGACAAGCTTGCCGGTGAGCCGGTGGATATTCTGGTCAACCACAAGCTTATTGCCAAGGGCGAGGTTGTTGTCATCGATGAAAATTTCGGAGTCCGGGTAACAGAGATCGTTTCCCCCATAGACAGGGTGAATGATTAGGACCTGTACAAGGGCGCTATACATTCCGTTCTAATTGCTTACACAAACAGAACAACAGCATATTCGTCAGGTTGTTTCTGTGCGGGTTTCTGTAAAAAAAGTGTGTTATCCACTAGCATAAAGGCGGGCAGAGAGAGTATAATTATATATTGAATTACAAGATCAGTTTGTACTTGGGAGGGGAAGAACTGAATCGACTTGGTATCTTCTGTATGGTCGTCATCATAGGCTGTTTAGGTGTTCCGTACAGCCGCGCTGATGAACCGGCCGGCGGCGAATCGGGGAGTGTGCAGGGCGGCAGCGCCGATGCCTCCGGGGATGCCGGCGCAAATATCTTTTTATCCGCACCAATCCAAAGGCCGGATGGGGAAATTCCCGCAAACGCCGCAGGGGGGGAAGATTCGGTGTTTTTTGAACCGGAAAACACCATCATCCTGGGGGAGTCTTTGCCGGGAGCCGCTCCTTCGGCGGGGCCGTCGGTTTCCGTTGTTCTGCGGATGGTCCTGGTCCTTGCCTTGGCGGCCGCCGCAATTTACGGGGTGGTGTTCTTTTTACGCCGGGCCGCCCGGCCCCGGGAATCAAACAACCCTCACCTGAAGATCCTCACCAGCGCCCATTTGGGGTCTAATCGTTTTGTCTATGTCATCGCCGTAGGTTCCAGGGCATGGTTGGTGGGCGCGGGGGAAGGCGGGGTCAGCCTCATTGCGGAGGTGGCGGATCAGGAAGCGGTGGATGCTATGCTGCTGGATAATTCCGTCAGGGGCGTCGAGACGGCGGGCAATTTCCGGGCCCTGCTCCGCCGGCTTGGGGGTGGTTTTGTATTGGGCAAGCCCGGTCCCTCCGGGGACGCTGTCGGTACGGATACGTTACGGAAAAACCGCGAAAGGCTCAGGGGGCTCTAGGTTATGAAGTTCCCTGCGGGCGTCCTCGTTTTGGGGATATTTCTTCTGACCCCCCTCTTTGCGCCGGTTCCCCTGGACGCGCAGACTCTGCCCTTTCCGGATCTTTCCACCCAGGGTACCATGGAGATCCCCACCCCTCCGGCGGATCCGGTGATCCCCTTTATCGATCTAACGGTACGGAACCCCGAATCCGGGCAGGAGGTGGCCTTTTCACTACAGCTCCTCCTCCTTATCACCATTTTATCCCTGGCGCCGGGCATTATCATCCTTCTGACCAGCTTCCTCCGGATCTCCATAGTCCTGGATTTTATCAAACGGGCCCTCTCCCTGCAGCAGGTCCCCCCTAATCAGGTGATCATGGGGATCTCCCTGTTCCTGACCTTTTTTATCATGTGGCCTACCTTCCGGGTTGTCTATGACAACGCCTTCCGGCCCCTCGCGGATGGGAATATTTCCGTGGAGCAGGCCTATCGGGAAGCGGAGGCCCCCATGCGGCTCTTCATGTACCGGCAAATGCAGGGAAACACCGATAATATCCGGCTCTTTATGGCCATGAGGGGCCTGGACCGGCCCAATACCCTGGCGGATGTGCCCACTTACGTGCTTATTCCTGCCTTTATCCTCAATGAGTTAACGGTGGCCTTTAAGATAGGCATTGTATTGTTTATTCCCTTTATTGTGATTGATATGGTGGTGGCCAGCGCCCTCATGTCTATGGGCATGATCATGCTGCCGCCGGTGATGATTTCGATGCCCTTTAAGCTTATCCTCTTTATCCTGGTGGATGGCTGGGGGCTTTTGACGGACCAGATTGTCCGTTCTTTCGTATAGGCGGTGGCGGGTGAGCATTGGTGAAATTACCAACCTCCTCAGGGGGGGAATTCTGGAGGTGTTGTTTTTAGCGGCCCCCCTGCTGATCTCCGCCCTGGTGGTGGGGCTTGTGGTGGCCATCTTTCAGGCAACTACGTCTATTCAGGAGCAGACCCTGACCTTTGTCCCCAAGATCATCGTCATCCTCCTGGTGTTGGGATTCCTGGGAGGCTGGATGTTTGCCTCCCTGGGGGATTATACGGTTCAGCTCTTCCGGATGATTCCCGCCATGGCCCGTTGAAGCGGAAAGGGGAGTTAGAGGTGATAGAAGAAATTATTGCGGCGGCGCCGGTCTTTTTATTAATTGCGGTCAGGGCCCTGGCTATGATCGAAACCGCGCCCCTCCTCTCTTCCGAGACGATCCCCCAGGTGGCAAAGATCGCCCTGGCGGGTTTTTCCGCCTACGCCGCCTTTCCCACCGCTCTTGCCGCCGGCTGGAATGTTGAGATTTCCAGCCTGAGTTTTGTTTTCCTGGTCGCCGGAGAGGCGATTATTGGAATAATAATCGGGTTTTTCTTGACCATTATCTTTTCCGCCTTTTCCACGGCGGGACAGTTTTTCTCCCTCCAGATGGGTTTCGGTGCATCGGAAACCTTCGATCCCCTTTCACAGATAGAGAACCCCCTCATGGGCCAATACCTGAACCTGGTGGCCATGCTGGTTTTCCTCTCCATGGGGGGATTCCGGGAACTCTTCCTGGGCGGATTCTGGCGGTCCATCCAATCGATCAGCATCCTTTCCCTTGTCAACGGCAGGGAAGGGGTGGTGAGGATGCTCCTTGCAGGGCTTTCCCGGCTCTTCCTGGACGCCATGATCATCTCTATGCCCATTTTGGGGACCCTCTTCCTCACCTCCCTTGCCACGGGGCTCATCTCCAAGGCGGCCCCCCAGATCAACATCCTTTCAGAGGGGTTCCCCATCTCCATAACCGTAGCCTTTATCCTTATCGCCGCCACCATGCCCTTTATGGTGGAGGCTTTTAGCCGGGTGGTTGATGCGGGTTTTGCGGTTCTGGAGGATCTCTACGGCCGGATCGGTGTACAGGTGGGAGGGGCGGCATGAAAGGGCCGGAACCGTGGGATTATTCCGTGGCCTTAGCCCGGGCAATGGCCATCGATCTTCAGTGGTTTGCTGCGGAGGATGAGGGGCGTACCGAGGAGCCGTCGGAGCATAAGATCCGTACCGCCCGGGAAGAGGGGCGGGTTGCCAAGAGTCAGGAACTGGTTGGCGCCCTGGTACTCCTCCTTCCTGCGGTGATCCTCCTCCTCCTGGCCCCTTCCATGCTCCGGACCTGTATAGAGATGCTGCGGTTTTATTTTCTCCGGATAACAGAACTGGACCCCGCTAAGGACCGGATAATCTTTCAGTCCGTTTTTGTGTATTTTATCCGGCTGGTCCTCCCCATCGTGGCGGTGTCCATGGCAGCGGCGCTCCTTGCTAATCTGGTGCAGATAGGATTCCTCTTTACCACCAAACCGCTGATCCCCAATTTTTCCCGGATCGTTCCCCGGTTCGGGCAGTATTTCCGGCGGACCCTCTTCTCCGTTGAGGGCCTGTTCAACTTTATCAAATCCATCATCAAGATGGGGATTATCGGCGGGGTGGCCTTTTTCCTCATCCGTTCAAAGATCGCCCTTCTGGTGAATCTGCAAAGGGCGACTCTCTGGCAGGGCATCAGTACCATTGCCAGCCTGACCATTCAGCTCCTCATCATTACCGGGGTACTCCTCTTAATCCTCTCTGTTCCGGATATCCTGTTTCAGCGCTGGCAGTACCGGGAATCTCTCAAGATGAGCCGGCAGGAAGTCAAGGAGGAGTTGAAGATGTACGAGGGGGATCCCATGATGCGGGCCCGGATCCGGCAGAAGATGCGGGAGCTCCTGTCCCGGAATATGCTGGTTAATGTGCCCAGGGCCGACGTGGTGATCACCAACCCGACCCACCTTTCAGTGGCCCTGGAATACGATCAGACCCTGCGGATAGCCCCCCGGGTTGTCGCCAAAGGGGCAGATCTGATGGCCCTGCGGATCCGGGAGATTGCCGGGGAGCACGGGATACCCCTGATGGAAAACAAGCCCCTGGCCCGGGCCTTGTATGCGGAGGCGGAGATTGGGGATTTTATACCCCCCAAATATTTTGAGGTGGTTGCCAGTATCCTGTCCCGGGTGTATGCGTTGGATGCGGAAAAACGCAGGGCCCGGGGCCTGGGAGCATAGGGATGAGGGGATAGCGTATGGCTGATGCCGCCGGAAGAAATCCTATCGATACTATTTTTGGAGACCGGAAGGATCTCTTTATTGCCCTGGGCGCAGTGGCGGTAGTGATCATGCTGATCGTCCCCCTGCCAACGGTACTGTTGGATGCCCTTATGGCCATGAACATGGTTTTTTCCCTCCTGGTCCTCCTGATCGTCCTCTACACAAAAAAGGCCACCGATTTCAGCGTTTTCCCCACCGTCCTGTTGGTACTCACCGTCTTTGGTCTTGCCCTGAATGTCTCCTCCACCCGGCTGATCCTGACCCAGGGGGCGGCCTTTGACGGCAGGATGATCCGGGCTTTTTCTTCCTTTGTAGTAGGCGCCGGGGGTTCTCAGGGTCTTGTGGTGGGTTTCATCATCTTTATCGTGATCATCGCGGTACAGGTCATGGTTATTACCAAGGGTTCCGTGCGAATCGCTGAAGTAGCCGCCCGGTTTGCCCTGGACATGCTCCAGGGCAAGCAGATGGCCATTGAGACGGAGTACAGTTCCGGGGCCATCACCGAGGAGGAGGCCCGGATCCGGAAGCTGGAGATGACCCAGGAGGCAAATTTCTACGGGGCCATGGACGGCGCCAGTAAATTCATCTCCGGTAACGTCAAGGTGGGGATCTTCATCACCATCATTAACGTCCTGGGGGGCATCATCGTGGGAACCAGCATCCACGGGGAACCTATCGCTAATGCCCTGGGTACCTATATCACCTTCACCATCGGGGACGGACTCCTCTCCCAGTTCCCGGCCCTCCTGGTGTCCACCGCTACGGGTATCATCGTAACCCGTTCGGTCTCAAACGGTACCTTTGGGGAGGATGTCGCCCGGCAGTTCTCCCGGGATGAACGGATCTACTGGATAGGAGCGGCGGTACTGGCCTTTTTCGGCTTGCTGGGCAGATTTGGATTCCCCTGGTATGTGCTTTTCCCCATGTCGGCGCTCCTGGGCTTTGCCGCTTTCCGGATTGGCAAGGACAAGCGGAAGCAGGCCAGTTTCCAGGCTTCTCTGGCAAAGGCGGGGGATGCCCAAAAGTCCAAGGATGACACGGCAGAGATGTCCCCGGTGGTTCCCCTGGACCCCCTCTCCCTGGAACTGGGGTACGGTCTTATCCCCCTGGTGGACAAGGACAAGGGGGCGGAACTCCTGGAACGGGTTCACCGGATCCGCCGGGAATCGGCTCTGGATTTGGGCTTGGTGATCCCCCGGATACGGATCATCGACAATATGCGGCTTGAACCTTCGGAGTATTGCTTCAAGATAAAGGGAGTCGACGTGGGCCGGGGTAAGATCCGTATGGGATACTACCTCTGTATTAATCCCGGCGGGGTACGGGAGGAGCTTGCGGGGGAAAAAACCCGGGATCCAGCCTTTGGGCTCCCCGCCATCTGGGTCAGTGAAGACCGGCGGGAAGAGGCGGAGCGGGCGGGTTATACCGTGGTGGACCCCCCCTCGATCATCGCTACCCATCTGACGGAAATAATAAAACACCACGCCCCGGAGATTCTGGGCCGTCAGGAAACCCAGGGTATTCTGGACACCCTGAAAAAGGACTACCCTGCGGTGGTGGAAGAGGTACAGAAGTATTTGAGCCTTGGGGAGATTCAGAAGGTGCTCCAGGGGCTCCTGCAGGAGCAGGTATCCATCCGCAACATGGTGGCCATCCTGGAGGCCCTGGCGGATTACGGGCCTATTACCAAAGACCCCGGTTTCCTCATCGAAAAGGCTCGTCAGGCCCTGGGGCGTCAGTTGTGTCTCCAGTATGCCGATGAGGAGCGGGTACTCCGGGTTCTGACCCTGGAACGTTCCCTGGAGCAGCGGATCGTGGATAGCCAGGTGAAAACCACCTCCGGTCTTATGGCGGCCCTGGAGCCTGCCCTACAGCGATCCTGGATAAAGGCCCTGAGCCGGGCGGTATCCGCAGTTCATGAACAGGGTTTGCAGCCGATTATCCTCTGTTCTGAACAGGCCCGGTATCTGGTAAAGTCCTCCTGTGAACGGGAATTCCCCAACATGGTTATCCTCTCGGTACCGGAGATCGTTCCGGATGTTAATCCGGAAGTTGTTGGTGAAATCCGGCTGGAGGAACAGGGGTAATGAAAATGGAATTATTTGTTGAACAAGGACAGACAAAGGATGAATGTCTGCGAAAACTCCGTTCAAAATACGGGGAACATGTGCGGATCAACGTGCTGCGGGAAAAGACTGTGCGGACGGGGGGATTCTACGGGCTTTTTACCCGGGAAGGGGTTGAGGTTTCGGGGATAGTTTACGAAGATTACGTCAAGTACAGCCCTTCTCCCCAGAGCCTGGTCCGGAAACCCCTGGACTTTGAGGAGGAAAAGAAGAAGATCCTGGAAAACAACAAGCCTAATCCAACCTTGCAGATGGTGTTACAGGAAGTGCAGACTATCAAGGAAAAGATAGAAGCCGGCGTTCCGGTTCAGAGTCAGGCGGGAAAGGCTTTTCCGGAGGAACATCCCAATCTTTCCAGAATAGGGGAGCTTCTCTATCAGAACGATTTTTCCCCCGCCTACAGCAGGAAGATCCTTGACCGGGCGCGGAAGGAATTCTCCCTGGAGACTCTGGATGATTTTACGGCCCTTCAGGAACAGGTGGTGGAATGGATAGGGGAAAGCATCAGGATCTATTCCGAAGATGAATATCAAACCCGTCCACGGATAATGGTCCTGGTGGGACCCACCGGGGTGGGGAAAACCACCACTATCGCCAAACTGGCGGCCATTTTTGGAACCGAACTTACCTATCGGCGTCAGCTTTCGGCGCGGCTTTTTACCATCGACAATTACCGTATCGGCGCAGATCAACAGCTCGAATCTTTGGGGGTAATCATGGAGATCCCCGTTTCGGTGGTAAAGAATTACCGGGAACTGAAGCAGGCCATTGCCCTGAACTCAGAGGGGGTGGATCTTATCCTTATCGATACCATTGGGCGGAGCCCCCGGGCGTCAATTGAGCTTGCGGAGATGAAGCAGTTGTTAAACGCCTGCGGTTCCGCCGCGGAGTACCATTTGGCCTTGGCGGCCACCACAAAATCCAGCGACATCATGGAGATCCTTCAGCAGTTTGAACCCTTTGCATACCGGTCGGTTATTCTCACCAAACTGGATGAGACCATGCGGATAGGGAATGTGGTGAGCGCTCTGGCGGAGAAAGGAAAGGCAATTTCCTATATTACCGAAGGGCAGTCGGTCCCCCGGGATATCCAGCGGGCCAGTATCGTCCGGTTTTTGATCAATCTGGAAGGCTTTGTCATAAACCGGCAGAAACTTGAAACACGTTTTTCCAATGATGAATCACAATTGATTAGATGGAGACAATAACTATGGAAGATCAGGCTGAAAGATTGCGGGAGATGATGCGGAAGAAGAATTCCCGTGATAAGCCAGCAGTATTGGCGGAGCATAAAAAGACCCGGATCATTACCATTACCAGCGGGAAAGGCGGGGTGGGCAAGACCAACGTGTCGGTGAACATGGCCCTGGCCTATGCCCGGATCGGCAGGAAGGTGGTGGTGATGGATGCCGATTTGGGGCTTGCCAATGTGAATGTGATGCTGAATATGATCCCCAAATTCAACCTCTACCACGTGATCCGTAAACAGAAAACCATGCGGGAAATAATGGTGGATACCGATTACGGCATCTCCATTGTGGCGGGGGCTTCAGGTTTTTCCAAGATCGCCAACCTTTCCGAGGAAGAACGGCAGAATTTCATCAATGAACTGGAAACCCTTTCCAACGCGGACATCATCATCATCGATACCGCTGCCGGGGTGTCCAGTAATGTTCTGGATTTTATTGCCGCCGCGGATGATGCGGTGATCATCACCACCCCGGAGCCTACCGCCATTACCGATGCATACGGGATCATCAAGATCATCGCCTCGGAGATTGACAGCCTCAACATGGGGCTCAAACTGGTGGTGAATCGGGTTAAATCCGTAGCGGAGGCGAAGAAGGTGGCTGACCGGATGACCAGCATCACCGGGCAGTTCCTCAACCTCAAGGTGGAGTACCTGGGATTCATCTACGACGATACCGTGGTTTCCCAGGCGGTGTTACGGCAGAGACCCTTTATGGTGATCGATCCCAAATGCAGGGCTTCTCTCTGCATTCAGCACATCGTGGGTAGGATGGAAAAAAGCGAACTGCCCGAGAGCGGCGGTTTTGGAAAGATGGTGAAGCGGCTTTTTGGCCGTAACGACAGGTAAACCGGGATGTTTAGTCTTAAATGGAGCGGCGCAGCCGGGGTCTTTGCATTTGCCCTCTCCTTCCTGATAGGCCTGTTTGGCGGCGGGGCTTTCATCGCTCTGATCCGGGCGCTTATTTTTGGGGCCCTCTTCTTTATCCTGGCTTCCCTGGCCTATCTGCTTATCAGCCGTTTTTTACCGGAATTGCTGGAGCCGGATGATTCAGGGGAGGACGAAGCCGCCGGTTCCCGGGTTGATATCACGGTGGAGGACGATGACGAGTCCGGCATTTTTGGCAGGGCCTCCCCGGAACGTAACAGCCTGTCCGAAGGGGGGGGGAAGGCGGCCGGAGCCACCGCTGAAGCCGGTATGGGGCCGGAAAATCGTATGGCTCTGGATCAGAACGGAGAAGATGGCTATACTAAAGAGGGTAACGTAGCGCCGTCCGGGCAAGGGGAGGATGCTTCTGTCGATGGTTCCAGGGAAAGAGGGGATTCCGGCCTTGTTGCGGTACCGGCGGTTCCTGGAGATTCCGCCGATTCGGTGGACGAGCTTCCGGATTTGGGTAGCTTATCATCCGCCTTTCTGCCCTCTGGAGGAGAATCGGAAACAAAAGCCCCGATGCTCCCTTCCTCTATACCGGATATTCCGGAAGGCGCCGGAAAAAAGCAGGGGGCGGGGGATTTTAATCTTAAGGAAATGGCTTCTGCCATACAGACCATATTAAAAAGGGATTGAAAGGATAGGCTATGGGGAAGGTGCTCCGGAATAATCTTTCGGATTATTCCCTGGAACAGAAAACGGAAGAGGAACTTTGGCTGGAATACCACCAAAAGAGGGACCCAAAGATCCGTGAAGTTTTTATTAAACAGTACGCTCCGCTGGTGAAGTATGTGGCGGGTAAAGTAGCGGTAGGGATGCCCCATAATGTCGAATTTGACGACCTTGTAGGTTTCGGTGTTTTTGGTCTCCTGGACGCTATCGATAAATTTGATCCCGCAAAAAATGTTAAATTTAAAACCTATGCGGTTACCCGCATCCGGGGGGCCATTTTTGATGAACTCCGTTCTATTGACTGGGTTCCCCGCTCGGTCCGGCAGAAGACCCGGGAGATTGAGGATGCCATCGGTTCCCTGGAAGCCCAGTTGGGCAGGACTGCTACGGATCAGGAGATCGCCAATTCTCTGGGGATAGACGAGGGGGAATTCCTCAAGACCATGATGAAGATCTCCGGGACTTCGATACTCTCCCTCAACGATGTCTGGTTTTCCGGGGATGAGAACGACAAGGTCTCCATTGGTGACAGTATCGAAGCTCCGATGAGCCTTAACCCTGATGTGATTGTAGAAAAGGATGAGATCCGCCGGGTAATCGTCAATGCCATCAGTGAATTGCCCGAAAAGGAAAAGAAGATCCTGGTTCTCTATTATTATGAGGATCTGACCCTCAAGGAGATCGGCCAGGTACTGGAAGTTACCGAGTCCCGGGTATCCCAGTTGCACACTAAGGCAATACTGCGGCTCCGGGCAAAGCTGACCAATATCCGTAAGGGTATCGTTTGAGGTGATATGATCGATTTTGTCCGGCTGCAGCTTAGCATGAAGGAACGGTTGGAACAGGATCGGGGTATACATTCGGTGGATGCCGAGGGGGCTACCCTGGAATCCGCCGTGGCGGAGGCTGCCGCCCTGCTCAACATTCCGGTACGGCGGCTGGAGTATGAAATCACGGAACGGGGTTTCCCCGGTTTTTTGGGCAGCGGTAAAAAAAATTGGAAGATTAGGGCCTATGAACAGGCTGCCAAAAAGCAGGAAACAAAAGAAACCATCTTGTTTGACGATGAAGTTGAAGAGATTGCCGTTGTCAGGAAGGACAGGGACGGGAAAGCCTTTGTCCATCTGTACCATGACGGCGTATATCTCAAGGTAAGCCTTCCGGTAGGCAAGGGAAAACGGGCGGCCGAGGTCCAGGCCCTGCGGGCCCTTGCGGACAAGAACATCGATGATTTTGACCATGATATCGTTAAGACGGTCCTGCGGGAAGCCTCAGGTAAGTATGTCCGGGTTGGTAATTTTCATCACAACCCTTCCAATGACGCCTTTCTCTCCGTAGATATTACGGAACAGGATATGAAAGCCAATATTACGATGAATCCCCCCGGACCCGGCGGCTGCGATCTCTCATGGGAAACTATTGTAGAATTTCTGCGGAACAACCGGGTGGTATATGGGATACGGGAGGATTTTCTGCGGGATTTTGCGGATCAACCCCGGTACAAGGAAAGCGTCCTTGCAGCGGAAGGCTTAAAACCCGTTGACGGCAGGGACGCCTGTATGCAGTTCAACTTTGAAGGCGATCTGACCCAGATCCACCTGCGGGAAGGGTCTAACGGAAAGGTCGATTTTAAGGAACTGAATATCATCCAGAATGTATGGGAAGGGCAGCCTCTGGCCAAGAAGCTGCCCGCGGAATTTGGCGTCGCCGGAAAGACGGTTACCGGCAGGGTGCTCCCCTCCAGAAACGGCAAGGATATACCCCTGCCCCTGGGGAAAAACGTTCATGTTGGGGATGATGGGATCACGATAATTGCCGATATGAACGGTCAGGTGGTGATAATTTCCGGTAAGATCAATGTAGAACCGGTGTATACCGTCCAGGGGAACGTCAATCTGAAAACGGGGAACATCATCTTTCTGGGTACCGTTATTATCAACGGCAATGTGGAAGACGGGTTTTCCGTCAAGGCGGCGGGCAACATTGAGGTGGATGGAACCGTAGAAAAGGCTGAAATGGATGCCGAAGGGGATATCATCGTTCATCAGGGGATCACCGGTAAAAATACCGGTACCATCAAGGCCGGACGTTCAATCTGGGCCCGGTTTATCGAAAATGCCAACATCGAGGCGGGAAACATGGTAGTTGTCTCCGACGGTATCATCAATTCCCAGGTGGACGCCTCCAGACGGATCATCTGCCAGGGCAAACGGGCCCATATTGTGGGCGGACGCCTGAGGGCCACCGAGGAGATCAGCGCCAAAATAATCGGCAGTCCCACCAGCGGCACCGAAACGATCTGTGAGGTGGGTTTTGATCCAAAGCGCAAAGAGCAGCTGGATAATTTTATCGCAGGTAAGGAAAATGCGGAAAAGGAACTTGAGGAGGTCCAGCTTAACATCCAAACCCTCATCAACATCAAGAAACAGCGTAAATCCCTGCCGGAGGACAAGGAAGCCTACATGCAGGAACTGATGGATAGGCGGAAGGATCTGGAAACGGAGCTGGGGCATGTTACGGAAGAAATAACCAAGATACAGGAATTCTTCAATTCCCTGGAGAACCGGGGCCGGGTATCGGTCTCCGGCAAGGTGTACCCGGGGGTTAAGATTATTATCCGGGATGCCAGAGAGGATGTGCGGAACGAATTCCGGGCTTCCACTTTTATCCTGGAGAACGGCCTCGTGCGGGTTACCAAATACGAGGAGTCCGATGAGGATCTGACAAAGGGTATCGATGGCTATTCAACCGATTGATCTGCAAACCCTCTTTACCCAAATCGACAAGGTCGGCAAGAATCAGGCGAATCAGCGGGAAGGGGTGGAGATTCAGCAGGCCCTGCAGAATCTGCAAATGCAGAAAAAAACCGATGAAAAAATCCATGCGGTTACCGAATCCCAGAATATGGGTGAGGGAACCGAGCGGATCAACGACCGGAATGCCCGCAGAAGGCAAGGCGGGTATCCGGCCCGGGATGAACGGAAACCCGGAGAATCCCCCGGGGATGAAGCGGATCAGACCGTAATACGGGACCCCTGTTTGGGGAAAAACATTGATGTCAGCGGCTGAGACTACCCAGGGGCATCCGGAGATGTGACGCCTGCCGGTATCGTAAAGGCACGGATATGACCATAGCCATCATATTTTCCACCGCAAGCCTGGTATTATGGGTTTTTTCTTTTCTGTTTTTTTTCTCATACCTGAAACGCAGAACCGGACAGGAACGGATCCTGGCGGAATTCCGGGAAGAAGTGGATCTGATAACCGCGGACATTAATGACGTAACGGTCCGTAATATCGATCTGCTGGAGGACCGGATTAAAACCCTCAAGTCCGTATCGGAGGAAACGGAGCGGCGGATCAGGACCCTGATCCGGGAACTGGACCGCCGAAACAAGGTCCGGGAACTTGCCCTTGCCTGGCCGGGATCTGCCCGGGAGACCGGAACCGATCCGGTTCCGGAAGCGGCCTCCCCGGGGCTCGTTGACGCTGCAACGGCAAGCGGGGCGCCAACGGTTGCTGCAGAACCTCAAGGGCAGCGGGATGCCGCCCTTCCCGTTGAAGGGAAAGGTCCCTCCTTTGCGGAACAGGTTGCGGAACTGTACCAGGCAGGGTTGTCTTTGGATGCTATTGCCGCTCGTCTTAACGCCCCTATGGCAAAGGTGAACCTTGCCATAGCCCTGGCGGAACGGCGGGGACATTAAGCGGCCGCAGGCTGGGGTCTGGCCTGCGTCGCCGCTGTTAACCGGAGTTATTGCAGTCGTATTCCGATGTTAAGCCCGAAATTCTTGTCAAGGATGCTGTATAAGCCGGTAATATCCAGGTAAAGGGCCGATAAATTCAGGGAAAGACCGCCAAAGGCCCTCAGCGTATAGTTTGTCCGGGATATCTCTGAAGCAAAACCGTTTTTGTCGATATTCATGGGATTGAGGCCTGCTTGATTGAGAAATTGATTGATGGTACCGGCATCCTCGGCATTTATGGTATGGTATCCGCCGCCCCGGTCAAATTTAACCGTATTGTGGATGCCATAACCTATGGTAGACCAGCCGTAACTTGCCCCCATCCCAATGTAGGGTGTAAATATCAGGAATTTTTTAGAGATCTGGATTTTTGCATCAATAGTTTTGTTTTCCATTTCAAAATAGGTCTTTGGTTGTTCTATGGAAATACGGTACTGCCGTTTTGGGGATCCGTGCCTGAAAGAATAGACCAGGGTATCTGCGGATGTGGTTTCCGTATTGTTTTTCATATAGTTGAAACCTGCGGCAATGGAAATCTTGGGCAGCCATCCCTTCCCATCGAGCAGGGCATACCGGAGGTCAGCCCCGGCAAAAATATGATCCATCCGCATGGTATACCCATTAGCCTCAAAGGTCAGGGGCAGCATCATGGCCTTTAATCCAATATCAAAGGGAAGGCCCAGTCCGCCGATCCGGGCCTCCACAACACCGTTGGGAATAGGCAGATAGATGTATTCCTTCAGGAAGGTGTTGTTAAAATTCAGCCCCAAACTGTCAAGAAATGCCAGTTTTGACTCCGGTTTGAACGATGTTCCCCCGGCGCTGATGCCTACCCCGAAACGGGAAGGCTTGTCTGACAACTTGCCAATGTAGGCATCCGACCAGTTAAGTCCCAGGGTTGAATTAAAGGTCAACTCCCTGCCCAGTTCCTCCGACATTTCCGAAAAGCTCTGCTGGAGGCTTAAGAAATCGAGGTTTTTTCTTTTCCCCAGATTTTCCTGACTTTCCACTGCCGATATTGACAGAATAAGAGTTAATGCGACTAAAATCACACCGGTTTTTTTATATCTTTTCA
>JAITJI010000114.1 GCA_031279015.1 Spirochaetaceae bacterium | reverse complement strand
TCTACCACAACCTCGCCATTAATTCCCCAATCCTCTCCACAATGGCTGCTTCTTCCGGCATATCGGGCAAAGTATCCCCCACTACCGTTACCGAAGGGTACACCGCCCAGGATTCCCTCATGGGGTAGAGCCTTGGCCCTTCCGCCCCTGCCCGGCTGCGGCTAAGGGCGGTATTCCACTGCCGTGCCCCAATCCGGCAGGCCTGATAAAACCCCTCATCGGGTACGGTAATCTCCACCGGCATCCACCATTTGCCATCCTGCTCAATCAACCCCTCCGCATTCCAAAGGCCATCCTGTGCCGGAACTACGCCAGGCTCAAAGGCCAGGTAGATATGCCCCGGTAGGGTGACAAAGGCGGTGTCAACTCCCAACGCCTCAAGCAGAGAGCAGTACAATATCGATAAATCGTCGCAGTCCCCACCCCGGTAGTACAGAGTCTGGTGGGGATAATTGAGGCTGTCCAACGCAGCGGCGTCCTCCGACATCTCGACAAACGAAGACGCCGGGTCAATCACATCGCTTATGTTATACGCCGCCAGGGCTTCAAATAGAGCCGCAGCATACCGTATATTCCGGGGAATATCCTCACCGGAAAGACCCTCCGGGAACGTCCTGTCCACCACCGCCGCCACATACCGGAGGGTATGGCGGGCCTCCGCGACTCAGTCCCCCAGGTCCGGTTCCGCCAAATTCAATTTTGAATGAATGTTCAGCATCAAACCTCCGTAATTGCAGGAACGGTTTTTCAAAACACCCAAAAACCCTTACGGATTGGTTCATCGCAATTTGGCGAATCTAACGAGTATCTATTGAATTGAGATTTTTTTTGAGGTATGGTAACGGAGAGGTACCCTATGTTAGTACTCCTTATTCCCCTTTCCCTCCTGCCGCTGTTGTTGCTGCTCTACTTTGCCTTCTCAAAAAAATCCGGTCCCGGGGTAAAAAAAGCAGCCCTGATTGCCCTGAGCCTGGCCCTCATTACCCTGGGGGTAAGCGCAGTCCTCCTCTTTATCGGCCCCATGGCCCGGACGGGAACTGTCCGGGATGTAACGCCAGGGCTCCCCGCAGCCCCTGCCGGGACGGACTTCCGGCTCCTCATCATCATGGGAATCTTCCTGTTGCTCTTCCTGAGCCTCATCATCGTCCTGGCGATACGGGACCAGCGTCATTCCGCCAGGCCCCGGGAGTAGGGCGGAAAAGCCCCCGGATTAAAGGGGAGCGGCAGGGCTGCCCGTCCAGACCCCGGCTCACCGGTACTTCGGCAGCCAGTTTCCGTGGGCTTCGATGAGATCATCCACCATTTTTACTATATCATCGAGGGATAACTCCGCCTGGGTATGGGGATCCATCATGGCGGCATGGTAGACATGCTCTTTTTTGCAGGTCCGGGCCGCTTCAATGGTGAGGAGCTGGACATTGATGTTACTCATGTTCATTGCGGCAAGTTGAAGCGGCAGGGGGCCCACATGGCAGGGGCTTACGCCGTTTTTATCCACCAGGCAGGGTACTTCCACGCAGGCCTCATGGGGCAGGTTGCTAATCAGGCCGCCCCTGTTTATCACATTACCGCCGATTTTATAGGGCACACCGGTACTTATCGCTTCCATAATATATGAAGCGTATTCATGGCTGCGCTCATGGGGTAATTCGTTCAAGGCCGCCAGTTTTTTGTATTCCTCTTTCCACCCCGCTATCTGATTTACACAGCGGCGCGGATACTCATCCAGGGGAATGTTGAAGGTTTCGACGAGTTCAGGGTAGGTCCGTTTGATGTAAAAGGGATTGTACTCCGCATTGTGTTCGCTGGATTCGGTACAGTAGTAACCAAGCCTGTCGATATAGTCAAAACGGACCATATCGTAGTGCTTCTCCCTCCTGTTTTTCTCCCGGGCCCGTTTTTTTATTTCCGGGTACAGGTCGTTTCCGTCCCGGTCATATATTTCAAGAAGCCATGCCATGTGGTTTATCCCGGCGATTATTTCGCGGCGGCCCACCAGGTTATCTTCCATGCCGAGGCCTATGAGCAGGTGTTCCGAACAGACCTGAACACTGTGGCAAAGGCCCACGGTCTTCACACCGGTGTAACGCAGCATGTAGCCGGTGAGCATAGCCATGGGGTTGGTGTAGTTCAGGAGCCAGGCGTCGGGACAAAGGGCTTCCATATCACGGCCAAAGTCCTCCATTACGGGAATGGTACGCAGAGCCCGCATGATGCCGCCAATGCCAAGGGTATCGGCAATGGTTTGCCGGAGTCCGTATTTTTTTGGTATCTCAAAATCAATAATGGTACAGGGATCGTAACCTCCCACTTGAATAGCATTAACGACGAATTGGGCGTTTCTAAGGGCCTCTCCGCGGTTTTCAGGACCCAGGTAGCACTGTATCCGGGCCTTTCCTCCCTTTCCCCGGTTTATGGCGGAGATGATCCCCTCGCTTTCCCTGAGCCGTTCCCCGTCAATATCATAGAGGGCAATTTCACTATCCGCCAATACCGGGGAACAGAGGGAATCCCCCAGCACATTCCTGGCAAAAACGGTACTCCCGGCGCCCATAAAGGTAATCTTTGGCATGACCGCCTCCTTTTTTATTCAACATACAAGGGAATATACCCCATAGCGGGAAAAACAACAATGCATGCGCTACCAGGGATCTCTGCCACGGAAACCCTGCCATGCGGATACAACCCCCGCAATGCCGGAGGTATTCATCTTAATACCCGGCTCCTTTAATACCCGGGAATCTTCCTGCCAAAGAGCATATTCTGGTAACAGCGGAGACAGCCGGGGAACATGCCCCCCTTGCAGGCGCGGATCGTTTTTCTGAACAGGTTGGCCCGGTCCCCATTGTAGATCTCCCGGAAGGATTGTTCCTTGATATTTCCCAAAATAAAATCCGGATAGTCGGCACAGAAGTGGACATCCCCGTTGTAGTCGATGTTGGTCTGGCACCAGGGCACGATGCAGTGGTTACGGACCGGAGTTTCTAAATCGGTGTAATAGGTGTTGGTTTTTTCAGGGTTGAGTACCGGTACGGTAATGATGGGATGGCCGTAATTCTTTTTATGGATGTTGTACAGGATCCGTTCCAGTTTGGCCCCGTCAATATGGTTGTTGTAACCCGTATTGTAACCCTCAAGACACTCAATATCGGTGTTGAGTTTTTCCTTCATAAAAACGCTCTGGGCCGCCACTATGGCATCATTTGTATAAGTTCCCAGATTAAAGATGTGCAGATCCAGGTTGAATTCCCGGCTTGCCTCGGCAAGGTTGTCCAGATCCTGATAATTCATGTTGGTAACGGTGGTGACAATGCTCATGACCGGATAGTTGGATTTTTGCCGCTGCTTTTCCCGGTTAATCGCCTTGAAACCCGCCGCTACCCGGTCATAGGAACCCTTGCCCCGCATGGCGTCGTTGGTTTCCCGGAAACCGTCCAGAGACACAAAGATGGTACTCCACTTGTCACGGACGATCTCTGCGGCATATTTTTCAAGATAGGTGCCGTTGGTGTTTACACTGACATAAAGCCCCTTTTCGACCATGTACTTTGCCAGGGGCAGGAGATGGGGATACAAAAAGGGCTCACCCCCCCAAAGGTAAACCACGGGCCGCTGGGAGACAATCTCATCAACAATTTCCTTGTACCGTTCCAGAGAAACCAGTTTTTTTACTTCTTCTCCGATGGAAGCATGCTTCATCTTTCCCTTGTCTCCCCACTGACCGCACATGATACAGCGGAGGTTGCAGAGGGGGGTCAACTTGAAGTAGACCAGGCAGAGATTTTTCATGTGATCGTAATGGTAATCCCGCTTGGGGGTCAGCCGGGCCTTGCCCATTTTGATAAAACCCCAGAGCATTTTGGCGGATAATTCCCATTCCTTATTAAACAGGAGAGGCACTACAGAGATGTTTTCTTTCATTCAAACTCCGACAGATAAATAGAATTAAATATAATTACAACAGTGACAACATAAAATCTACCCGTGAGAACAGGGCCGATCTCCCTTCCTGCCGGTTCCCAGGGTCTCCCGCCAGCGGAGAATCCTCCAGCCCCGTCTAAGGGCCTCCTGCCGTAAAAAACGGTCCGGATTCACCGCCGCCGGATGGCCGCAGAACTCCAGAAGGGGCAGATCCGTGTAGGAGTCCGAATAAAAGTACAGATTCCGGGGATCCACGGAACGTTCCCCAAGCCAGTTCCGGACGGCTTCCAGCTTGTTTGGTCCGAACAGGGCCTTTCCGGCCAGGTTGCCTGTGGTTTTTCCTCCGGCAAATTCCAGGACGCTGGCAATGGAGCCGTCAACGGCAAAGAATCGTTCCAGAGGATCTATCAGGGTCTGAAAGGAAGAGGTGGCAAAGAAGACCCCTTCTCCCCGGCGGCGAATCTCCCCGATAAGCCGTACCCCTTCCGTGTACAGATTGGCCCTGAGGCGGCGATCAAAACAAACCTCCGCCAGATCCTCCAGGACCTGCCGGTCGATTCCCGCCAGGCGTTTAATCGCCTTTTCAATAAAATCCTGATGCACCCGCCCGGTCTTGTAACGGAACCATTCCAGGGGAAGCTGCCGGAGCTGCCGGAAGCTTATCACCTCCTCCTTAAGGGCTTCCAGCAGAAAATACCAGGAAGTGGATCTCCGCACTAGGGTATAATCAACATCAAAGAGATGTACTATCAAGGAATTCAAGGTATTTACATTCCCTCTGGGCCTGTTCCGCATAGATCCCCCGCATCTCCGCGGGAAGCAGGGCCGCCATCTGGCCCATCAGTTCCGTCAGCATGGCTTCCCGGACCTTCCTGTCGGGTCTCCCCTCGCACTTAAAAAGGAAGGGCCGCCCTACCCGGAAGCGGAAGGGGGTCCGTTTGAAATGGCGGAGGTTATCCCAGATCTTTTCCCCGCCAAAATGCACAACCGGGAGTACCGGCACGCCGGTGATCAGGGCCAGCTGTACAACCCCCGCCTTTCCCTTCCTGAGGACACCGTTTTTGCTCCGGCTGCCTTCCGGAGCGATAACAACAAAAAACCCCTTGGACAAGGCATCTCTGACCTGACGGAAGGTCTCCAGGTAAGAGCCTCTCCGATCAATGGGGATGGCCTTATAGGTATCAAAGAGAAAGGCCATGATGGGATTCTTCCAGGTTTCCGACTTTACCAGTCCTGTGAGGAGCAGGGGGTAGCTATGGGTAACCAGGATGGGAACTTCCAGAAAGTTGATGTGGTTTACCGCCACGATCATGGGACCCCGGAAAACCGTGGAATAGCTATAGCCATCACAGGAACCGCCGGCCTTTTCCAGAAAAAATTCCCCCTCGCCATAGATTGTAGCCTGTAAGGCCGCCACAAATTCCGTGGCGTCTATTTTACAGAGAGTGTCCAGCAGCCTTTTGACAACGGCGTTTACCACGGCCCGGCGGATATTCATGGCTCACCCGTATCACAGATCAATCTGAGGGCCCCGGGCAGGCATTTGATGGTCAATTCCTTTCCCTCTTCACAGACCGTTTCACCATCGCAGTGGGCCGCCATACTCCCCTCCAGGGCCCGAAGCTGAAAATGCCGTCCCCTGTCCATAGCGGTTTCCTCAAATACACCCTGCGCGCCCTTGGGATAGGAGAGGACGATCCGGATAAGCCGCCGCCGGGTGGCAGGATGCCGGACCGAACAGATGTCCAGGAGCCCGTCATTGAGGATTGCATTGGGTCCCATGAAAAACATCCCCCCCATACGCCGGCCGTTTACCACCGAAACAATGGCCGCCTGCCTGGTGATGGTTTTATCATCACAGGTGATCTCCAAAAGAGGGGAAGGTTCATACCGGACGATGGTGATGATCGCCCCCAGGACATAGGACAGAGCGCTGTGGATGGACTTCATCTTTGCAGCCTCAAAACCAACCTTGGTATCAAAGCCAATGCCCACGCCATTGATAAAATACCGCCCTCCGGGGAAGAAGCCCCCGGCGACCAGACCCGCGTCAAGGGACATGATCCTTCTTTTGATGAGGATCTCCAGGGCCCTGTCAAGGTCCCCCGGAACCCGGGCGGAACAGGCAAAATCGTTTCCCCGCCCCACGGGGATGATGCCGAAAAGGGGCGGTTCCGGCGAGGGAACCTTCCGGGTCAGGAGCCCGTTAATAACCTCGTTGTTGGTACCGTCCCCGCCTGCCGCAACGACAATGGTTTCATCGGCGGCAGGACAATTCGCTGCAATATCCTGGGCATGACCAGGACCTTTGGTAAGGACAATTGTATAATCAACTCTGTGTTCTTTCAAAAAACGATCTATTTTTGGATATTCTTTCAAAGATTTGCCCTTACCCGCAACGGGATTCAGGATAACCAGAAATCGATTGCTATTCGGTACCGTCATATACTAAAAAGTATATATGTTTAGTCCGTATATATCAATGCTACGCCGGGACCGGGCAAAAGGCATCCGTTACCGTTTGATTCCGGGGCGCCGGGGGCCGGGGCGCGGTAACCGGAAGACCGTGCGGTATGGCGGAATTCCGGTTACCCGGCGGAACTAATCCGGACGGGATGGACGCTTACTTTGCCTTGCTTAACGCGTCGTTGACCGCCTGGATAATGGCCTTACTGGTAACGGTAGCCCCCGTAACCGTATCTGCATTAGTGCTGTTGGCGGCAATGATGGCCTGGGGTATCCGGGTGACGGCCCGGTCTGCGATGCCCCTGGTCTCGTGGAGCCGCAGGAAGTTGAAGGGATAATTTCAATCCAATGTTATTCCAAAGGAACATTTTTAAACAAGCTGGATTTCTTAGAACCAATCTGCCAATGGCTTGAAAGCCTCAGAACCTAAGGGGTATCAGTCACTAGGGCCCGGAGGATCCGCCGTTTTACCGCCCCGGAACCGCCGGTAAAGTCGGCGATCCGTTTCCGTATGTCCCGCCGCTTTGAGTGGAGCCCATAGGGGCAGGTGCAGGCCGCCGTAAGGATGTCGTTTTCCCCGGCGCAGGCGATGATCTGCCGTTCTTCCAGGTAGCCCAGGGGACGGATAAGGCTTACGGGGTATTTCCGGTACTCCAGGAGCATGGGCATGGTGGATAATTCCCCCCGGGCGGTCATATTCATAAAGAAGGTTTCGATGATATCATCCAGATGATGCCCCAGGGCGATCTTGTTGAATCCCCTTTCCACGGCGTATTTCAGGAGTTCGGTCCTCCGTTGGGTGGAACACCAGTAGCAGTTCATCTTTCTCCCCTCCCTAAGCCGCCCGATGACGGGGACAAAGAGATCGGTAAAGGGAATACCCCAGGCCGCCAGCCTTTGGGAGAGGACCGGTTTTTTACAGCAGGCGCAGAAATCCGTGGAAATATGGATCGCCTCAAGTTCATAGGTTTTTTTCAGCGCCGGACGGATGGCGGCGAGGACCCAGGCGAGGACCGTGGAATCCTTTCCCCCGGAGGCGGCGATGAGGATCCGGTCACCGTCCTCTATGAGTTTCCGCTCCAGAATAGCCTTGACCGTCAGCTTTTGTACCACCGTACCGGCTCCGGCGCTGCGGATGAACCGGTTGCTCACGGAGACCGGCCCTCCCCGGGAAAACAGATATTCCGGATCGCCAGGCTTGCAAGGATCATGCCGGCGCCGGCGGTTACCGTTACGGCGCTCCCGTTGATCACCTTTTTTGAACTGCACCATTCCACAGGGAAAGCCGTCGACTCCGCCCCCTGCTTCACAGTTTCCGCCGCCGGACAGCCGGCGGGCGGCCCCTCCGTTCCCTGCCGGCGGGAAGGACAGAGGCAGAGGCCGGAACCGCAGGCCGGGGCAATTTCCCCATGCCGGGGAAGGCGTTCGGTACTGTACACCACGGTAAAACGGCCCCGGTAACCCCGCTTCCGCAGACCCTGACGGACAAGCCGCGCCAGGGGGCAGCCGGCGGTCTCCCAGATGTCCGCAGTTTTAAGCCGGGTAGGATCCAGTTTCTGAGCCATCCCCATGGAAGAAAAGAGGATCGCTCCCCCTTCGGTGCATAGTTCAATGAGGTCAAGTTTATGGGTCAGGCTGTCGATGGCATCTATCACATACACGCCCCTGCTTATGCCGAAGATCGACGCCGTTTCCCGGGAGAAGACCCGGTCAAAGGCGGTAACATGGCAGCGGGGGTTGATATCCAGGAGCCGGGTCCTGAGAGCCTCCGCCTTGGAGAGGCCGATGGTCCCCATTGTGGCCTGCACCTGCCGGTTGATATTGGTGACGCAGACCGTGTCGGAATCGACAATGCTGATATTCCCTATGCCCGAACGGACCAGGGCTTCCGCGCACCAGCCTCCAACGCCCCCCAGCCCAAAGACAATTACCCGGGCCTCCGCCAGGGCATCAAGGCCCCGGACACCGGTGAGGAGACCCAGTCTTTGAAAAACAGGATTGATCGGCATGGACGTCCTTATTGTATCAAAGGCGTTCCTTCTGTCAACTGCCGCCTATGGGATTGAAACGGATCCCCCTGTCGTAGGTGTCTATGCCTTCAGCCTTTTTCAGTTTACCCACCCAGAAGTAGGTTGCCGGGGTCAACAGGATCTCTACCAGGCATTTAAACAGGTAGTTGGTCAAGACCAGGTTGAAGAAAAGCTCCCAACCGAAGACCCCGGTGAGGCTTGCGATAAACACAAAGACCAGGCTGTCCAGGAATTCCCCCACCAGGGTACTGCCGATGGTTCTGACCCAGAGGAGCCTGCCTTCCATGAGTACCTTTATCCGGGAGAGGATCATGGAATTGGAGAATTCCCCAACCAGATAACCAAGGAGGCTTGCCAGGACTATGCCGCCGGTACTCATGCCCCCCAGGATACTGTCATAGGCGTCGCTGCCGGCGTAGTCCTCCCAGACCGCGTCCGCCGGGAGTATTCTGAGGATAAAGAAGACCAGCGATGCCAGGGCCAGGGCAGCAAAACCTGTCCAGATGACCCGCCGGGAAGCCCTGAAACCATAGACTTCGGTGAGTACATCCCCAAAGATGTAGGACAGGGGGAAGAGAAGGGTTCCTCCGTCAAAGGCAAGACGGATGCCAAAGAGGGAGATGCGGAGATCAACAATTTTTGCAGAAGAGGCTACGTTGCTGATGATGAGAACCGTCACAAAGATAACCATCACCAGGTCAAGGTAGCGGTATCGGGTATCTGCGGGAATCAATGTCCCCCGCGAATCCGGAGAAAGGGACATAACAGGATCCTTGTTTTGATAAGGCGGGTAACAGTACGACCGCCGCGGCGCCGGCGGGTCTATAACCCGAGGATGTTTCCTGCCGCTGGAAATACCGGAAACATTTTACCGGATAAAGGGGCTTTCCGGCAATGGCCCGCATTGCCTCATAATAAAGCATGTCAATAATAAAGTTGACAATATCCGTTCCTGGTATGATACTGTTTATGTAGAGTCTGTCCATTTAGATTCCTTTTTGTGTATAGCAGGGAGAAGCTACCATGCAGCATGAAATCGTTAACGCCCACGACCTTCTGCTTCCCGATGGGAGCCTTGCCGAATGCGGATGGGCCCGGAAGCCCCTGTTGCGTTACAACAGGGAGCACATTTGCTACCCCCCAAAGCGGTTTAAGGAATGGCACTATTTTTTCTGCGGGGATGAAGGCTTCGGCATCGGGTTTTCCATAGCGAATGTCGGCCCCCTGCACAATTTTTCCCTGAGTTTCATCGATTTCAGAAACAAGGTCCAGGTCAACAACAGTTCCATCTGTTCCGCAAAAAACAGCGTCATGGTAATGCCTGAAGACGCCTACGGGTCCCTGCGCTTTAAGGGAGATACGGCCGAGTGTCAGGTAACGGGCGGCAGGGAAAAGATACTTTTCAAGGCCGAATGGAAGAATTTCAGGGCCAAAGATACCCTGTCAATCGATTTTACCCTGTACATGCCCGCGGGGGACACCCTTTACCACTGTTTCCCCTTTACCGAAAAGAAGGGGCAGTTTTTCTATGCCCACAAAATGGACAATATACGCCTGGGCGGCAGTTTCAGCCTGGGGGATCTGCGGTACAATTTTAATCCGGAAAATGCCTTCGCCGTACAGGACTGGGGGCGGGGCGTTTGGCCCTCCGCAACCCACGCCTATTGGGGGGGCGGCAACGGTTTGGCAGAGGGGAAACCCTTCAGTTTTAATATAGGGTACGACTATCAATTCAGCGACACCTCCGCCGCCACCGAAAACGCCCTCTTTTACGGCGGGAAGCTCCACAAGCTGGAAGAGGTGGTGTTTCACGTTGATGAGGCCCAGGCGGAATGGCTAAAACCCTGGACCTTCACTTCCTCCGACGGCAGATTCGAAATGCGGATGGAACCCGTGCTGGACCGCCATACGAAAGGGCCCCTGGGACCCTCGCACCAGGTGTTCGGGTACTATTCCGGTACGGCGACGCTGGACAACGGGAAGAAACTTTCCATAGATAAACTCTTCGGCTTTGCGGAAAAGAACGTCTACCGCTGGAAGTTTGTGGAAAACAACGTTGCCCCCCTCTTTTCCCTGGCCAGTTTTTTCGGCAGGCTTTTGGGAAAGTCCGGGCGGGCGTAGCGGCTTTTTTACAAACCCGGGTACGCTTGCACCACGGGGTTGTCAGACAGTTCCTTTCCCGTGCCGGAAAAAAGAACTTTGTTGAAGCAATACGGCCCGCATGTTCCTTCAATACCGGATAACAATTCCATGAAAAAACCGGTTTGTCAATTTTTGCGGGACACCGGGTCCGGTTGGCCGTTACGGAAGGGCGGATTCCTGGGACTTTTCAGGGGGATAGATCATAACCTTGTCGATCCGGTTCCCGTCCATGTCTACAATCTTGAACCGGAATCCGTTCCAGGTAAAGACCGCGCCGGTCCGGGGGATCTCCCCGGCAAGAAGGAGGATGAATCCCGCCAGGGTATGGTAGTTCTGATGTTCCCCCAGCAGTTCGGTAATAAAAAGGCGTTCAGCTATATCGTCCATATTGACGCTGCCGTCGGCCAGATAGGTTCCGTCATCCTGCAACAGGATCTCCTCCTCTCCCCCGCCGGTGGCGGACAGTTCTCCCACAATCTCCTCAATGAGGTTCCGCACAGTCAGAGCCCCCGCAAAGCCGCCGTATTCATCGATGACGCAGAGAAAGTCCCTGTCCTCCCGTTTGAAGGACTCAAAGGCCTTGAGCGCCGACATGGTTTGAGGGATGAACCAGGGAGGAGTCATGATGGGCTTGAGGCCATTCCAGGAATGGTCCAGGAGGGCGACGAGGATGTCCCGGACAGACACGATGCCTGCCACCTTGTCCAGGGTATCAAGGGCCACAGGGAAGTAGTGCTGATCCGAAAATTCCAGGGCGGCCTTCTTTGCCTCCTCCGCGCCGGCATTGATATCCAACCATTTGAGTTCCGATCTATGGGTCATAAAGGTCTCTACCGGCCGGTCCCCCAGGTAGAAGACCCCCTCCACCATGGTCCGTTCATCGCTATCCATAATGCCGGATCTTTCCCCCTCCAGGAGGGCGATCCGCAGTTCGTCTTCGGTCATGCCCGGCTCTTCGGCTTTCCCCAGCCGGAACAGGACCCGGACAAGGCCGGAAATCCATGAGGAGAGGCGGAAGAAGGGGCCGGCGAGGAAGATAAGAAAGGCCATCAGGGGGAACAAGGCGGCGGTGATCCCCTCCGGGGCCAGGCGGGCAATTTGCCGGGGAATCAGATCTCCCAGAATAAGCATAGCCAGGATGATGAAGGCCAGGACACAGAGGGCCGGGAGAAAGGGACCGGGAAGGATGCGGCCTGCCAGGATGATCCCCAGGGCTCCCGTAAAGATCTCCAGGGTGATGATCCAGCTGCGGACCGTAAACAAGAAGGGCCCCTGATGTTCCGCTGCCTTCAGGGCCCGCAGGCAGTTCCGGTTCCCCGCCTCCCCCAGGGAACGGAGCCGGGGTTTCCGGGAGGACGTGAAGGCAGTTTCCACCAGGGCAAAGAAAGCCCTGAGGAGCAGGGTGATGAAAATACAGATGATGAGCCGTATCAGGGGCTCTTCCGCCGGAGAATCGCCTTTCATGGGGACCCGATTTCTTCCCGCAGGAGGGGCCGTACAATGGAGACTCCCGATGCGGAAGTTTCCAGGGTCTGTATCCTGCCGTCGGGTTTCAGTTCATCAAAGATCTGGACCACGGGAAACTGGGGATTTTCAGGGTTAACATCCACTACCTGCGCCTTACTCCCGTTGGAGAGGAGCACATAGAGGCCAATGGGATAGATAGAAAGGGAAAAGACCAGGGCCCGGACGATGAGGTCGTCGTATTGCTTTCCTACATTTTTCAGGAGATCCAGTATGCTCGTATGGCTGTCCTTAGCGTCCTTGTAGGGCCGGGTACTGGTCAGGGCCTCAAAGGAACAGGCCACGGCGAGGATCTTTGCGTAGAGGCTTATCTTTTCTCCGGTGAGCCTTTGGGGGTAACCGCTCCCGTTTTCCCGTTCGTGGTGTTCCAGGGCGGCCAGGCATATAGTCAGGGGAAAACCAAAGGACTTCAGCATGTTGAAGCTGAGAATCGGATGAGTCTGAATGGCCTTGTGCTCCTGGGGTGAAAGGGTTCCCCTGTTCAGGTAGATCCGGGCGGGTAATTTGATCATACCAATTTCATGGAGCAGGGCGGCGACTCCCAGTTCGATAAGCCGGTGGACCGGTAATTTGAGGTATGTACCGATGATAAGGGATATAATGGCCGATTTTACCCCATGGGAAGCCAGATAATACCGGCTGCTTGCGTCGTCGTCGCTGGCAACGGAGGCTCCGGAAGCATAATTACCGGCGGTATCGACATCCCTCAGCATCCGCAGGAGGAAACGCCAGTTCTCACGGATAGTATCGTAGAATTCCTTCATCTTTTCCGCCACCGGGTTAAACTCAAGGGTTCCTTCCTGGATGATCCCGGAAAAGAGATCCTCCGTATATTTCTGGATAGCGGCGTACAATTCCCTGGCTTCATTGAGCTTATCATCGTCGTTCGGCCGGATGCCCTCAATAGCATCAGGGGCGCTTTCACCGGTTTCCGGATGATACTGCCATCCGGGCTCCCCGTCGCTCAGGAGTTCCTGAAATTCCCAGTCGATGAGCATCTTTTTATACTCCTTCGCTACGGGGATCTCCGGTGCAAATACGATAAACCGGTCGTCAAGATAGGCCGGCTTGGAAAAATAGCTGTTCTCCGGAATATCTTTAACCTTAAACTGCCTCATCCAGACCCCCCTGTTGACCTCAATGCTCCACTTCTCTATCATTAATTTCGGAAACAATCGGAGACGGCACGATTGAAATTTACATATATATGCGTCCTTTTCAACATCATTATACTCATTTTTTTACTTTTCGTCTTCATAGTACCACCCCTTATGTTCGGCGCCGATTTTGTCCGTACCTTCTGGTACAGCGGCTGGCCCCTGGTCCTGTTGCTTTTCCTCCTGCTTGTGGGGTTGAACGTTTTTTATTTTGACAACCGCAGACTCTTCCTGCTCCTGGAGCGGGAGGACTGGCCGGCCCTGGTTCAGTACCTTGAGCACAGGATCATGAAGCAGGGTCGTTACTCTTCCCGGCTGGTGCGGCTTCTGGCAAACACCTACCTGGTGTTGTCCGATTCCGCATCGGTGATCAGCCTGGAGAACAAGGTGTCCATCGCCAAACCTGCGCTGGTGGAAGAAAACGCCCTTATCTTCGGCGCCGCCCGGATCCTGGGAAAGAATTACGGGGGGGCTGTGGATTTTTTTGCCGTCCAGAGCCGCAGGAGAAGGCATCCTGACCGGGACTGGCTGCGGTGGTACCATGGCTTTGCCCTGCTCCTGGATCAGCAGTTTTCCAACGCGGCGGATCTGTTTTGCGGCCTCGCCGGCGATTCCGCCGACGGGGTGGTAACGGGGCTCTCCGTCTTTTTCCTGGATGATACCCTCCGCAGAGTCGTGCCGAATCAGGGCATAGCCATTGCCGTCGAAGAGGGCCGGAAACGGGTACTGGCGGTCCTGCGGACTCCCGCAGCCTGGAACCGGGAAGTATCAAAGATTCAGGCAGAAGTGTACGTTGCTATCGTATACAAATACATCAAAGAAGCTGCAGCATGGCTGTACGGAGGAAGGGTATGAGAAATTTTGAAAAATCATCAAAACTGGACGATGTCTGTTACGATATCCGGGGACCGGTTCTCAGGGAAGCAAAACGCCTTGAGGATGAAGGGTTCCAGGTGATCAAGTTGAATATCGGCAATCCCGCTGCCTTTGGGTTCAACACCCCCGACGAGATCATCCACGACATCATCATCAATATGCGGAACGCCCAGGGTTACATCGACGCCCAGGGGCTTTTTGCCGCCCGGAAGGCGATCATGCAGGATTTCCAGTCCAAGGGAGTCATGGACGTGGAAATTGACGATATCTTCATCGGAAACGGGGTGAGTGAACTTATCACCATAGCTATGCAGGGGCTCCTCGATCCGGAGGATGAGGTGCTGGTCCCCATGCCCGATTATCCCCTCTGGACTGCCGCGGTCAACCTCTCCGGGGGCAGGGCGGTGCACTACCTCTGCGATGAAAGCTCCGGTTGGAATCCGGATCCGGACGATATCCGGGCCAAGGTCAGCGGCCGCACCAAGGCGCTGGTGGTTATCAACCCCAATAACCCCACCGGGGCGGTGTATGACCGGCAGATCCTTGAGGAGATAGGGCGGATTGCGGCGGAACACGAACTGATCGTCTATGCCGACGAGATCTATGACCGGATCCTCTATGACGGGGCAAAACATATCCCCATGGCCGGGATAAACCCGGATATCCTCACCGTCACTTTTAACGGTCTCTCCAAGGCCTACCGGGCCGCAGGGTTCAGGGCAGGGTGGATGGCCCTTTCGGGGAACAAGAAGTGCGCCGCAGGGTATCTTGAAGGGCTCGGTATGCTCTCCAACATGCGGCTCTGCTCCAATGTGCCCGCCCAGTTCGGCATTCAGACCGCCCTGGGGGGGTATCAGAGCATCAACGATCTGGTGCTTCCCGGCGGCCGGCTCAGGGAGCAGCGGGACCTGGCCATAAACCTGATAAACCAGATCCCCGGTCTTTCGGTGGTCATGCCCCGGGGGGCCCTCTACTGCTTTCCCAAAATCGACAGTAAACGGTTTGGCATCACCGATGATGAAACATTTATCATGGACCTGCTGCGGGAGCAGCATCTCCTCCTGGTCCACGGCACCGGTTTTAATTGGAAGGAACCGGACCATTTCCGCATTGTTTTCCTCCCGGACCGGGAGACCCTCGCCGAAGCCATACACCGGCTGGGCGTCTTCCTGGAACATTACCGGCAGGGTTGACGGGTCCGGTTTGGTTCAGAAGGGAATGGATGTCTCCGTCTCTTTGTCCCTAAAGGTTCCCAAAGATACGCCGATATATAAACTATTGGGAGGCTTATGGGGCCCTCATGTGACGATGCGCAAACGGTTTATACCGACGACGTCCAGGCGCATCGTCTTTTTTTTTGGTACTTGCCTGAAGCCGCCTCCTTTATTTATTTTATACATATCATGGATTATGAAAAGTTCACTATAAAAGCCCAGGAGGCGCTGAATGAGGCCTCCGTTATTGCCCAAAAAGGGGATCATGCCCAGGTTGATGTTGCCCACATGCTGTTGGCCCTGCTGCAACAGGAAGACGGAATCGTCACGCCCATAATTGAACGGATCGGGGGTGATGCAGGGCGGATTACCGGGGACGCGGAGGCCCTTACAGCGGCGAGTCCCCGGATCTATGGAGACGCGGCCCAGCTCTACTTTTCCCAGGCGGCGTCCCGGGTTATTGCAAAGGCGGAGGCCGAGGCGGCGTCCCTCAAGGACGAATTTGTCTCCACCGAGCATATTCTCATCGCCATTGCGGCGGGTGAGGGAAAGGCCGCGGAACTCCTTAAAAGGGCGGGGGTCACCAAAAACGCCATCCTGGAGGCGCTGAAACAGGTCCGGGGAAACACCCGGATTACCGACCAGAACCCCGAGGGCAAATACCAGGTTCTGGACAAGTACTGTCGTGACCTCACCGCCCTGGCCCGGCAGGAGAAACTCGATCCGGTGATAGGCAGGGATGAGGAGATCCGCCGTTGTATGCAGGTTCTCTCCCGGCGGACCAAAAACAATCCGGTCCTCATCGGAGAGCCGGGGGTTGGGAAAACCGCCATTGCCGAAGGGCTTGCCCGGCGCATCGTGGCCGGGGATGTGCCTGAGGGCCTCAAGGGGAAGAAGCTCCTTGCCCTGGACCTGGGGGCCCTGGTGGCGGGGGCCAAGTTCCGGGGAGAATTTGAGGAACGCCTCAAGGCGGTGATCCATGAGATCCAAGCCTCCGACGGGAAGATCATTCTCTTTATCGACGAACTCCACACCCTGGTGGGGGCCGGGGCCGCCGAGGGGGCAACCGATGCCTCCAATTTATTGAAGCCTGCCCTGGCACGGGGGGAACTCCGCTGTATCGGGGCGACAACCCTGGATGAATACCGGAAGCATATCGAAAAGGACGCCGCCCTGGAACGGCGATTCCAGCAGATCTACACCGCGGAACCTTCGGTGGAGGATACCATTGCCATTCTCCGGGGCCTCCAGGAACGGTATGAGGTGCACCACGGGGTACGGATCAAGGATGAGGCCCTGGTGGCGGCGGCTACCCTGTCAAGCCGTTACATCACCAGCCGTTTTTTGCCGGACAAGGCCATCGACCTGGTGGATGAGGCGGCAAGCCGGCTCAAGATGGAACTGGACAGCCGTCCCACAGAGCTGGACAAACTGGAACGGCGGCTCCTCCAGCTTGCCATTGAAAAACAGGCCCTGGCCCGGGAGGAGGATGGTTCCTCAAAGGAACGGCTTGGGAAAGTGGAAAAAGAGATCGCCGATCTTGGCGCCGAACGGGATGCCATGAAGGCCCGGTGGGAGGGCGAAAAGAAGGATATCCAGCAGATTCGGGAACTCAAACAGCGGATAGAGGAACTCAGAATAGAAGAGACCCGCTGGGAGCGGGAAGGTAATTTATCCAAGGCCGCAGAGGTCAAACATGGCCGTATCCCCGAGGCCCGGAAAAAACTTGCGGAACTCACCAGCCGGATAGAGGGAAAACGGGAAAATACCGGCCAGCCTGCCCTGCTCCGGGAAGAGGTGAGTGAGGAGGACATTGCCCAGGTAGTATTCACCTGGACGGGGATCCCCGTCTCTAAGATGCTCTCCGGGGAACTCCAAAAGTACCTGGACCTTGAAAAGGTCCTGGAAGAACGGGTGGTAGGCCAGGAGGCCGCGGTGAGGGCCGTGGCGGACGCTATCCGGCGGAACAAGGCGGGGCTTTCAGACGCCGCCCGGCCTCTGGGTTCATTTCTCTTTCTGGGTCCTACCGGGGTTGGCAAAACGGAACTGGCCAAAACCCTGGCGGATTTTCTCTTTAACGATGAAAAGGCCCTGACCCGGATAGACATGAGCGAATACGGAGAGAAATACTCGGTAAGCCGCCTCATCGGGGCGCCCCCGGGCTATGTGGGCTATGAGCAGGGGGGACAACTCACCGAGGCGGTACGGCGGCGGCCCTACAGCGTGATCCTCTTTGATGAGATAGAAAAGGCCCACCCGGAGGTGTTCAATGTCTTCCTCCAGATTCTCGACGACGGCAGACTCACCGATGGACAAGGCCGGATGGTGGACTTTAAAAACGTAATCATCATCCAGACCAGCAATCTCGGTTCCGACCTGATTCTGGAGGCAAAAAACAGTGAAGATATCCGGGATTCCCTCATAGATCTTCTCAGGCAGAGTTTCCGGCCGGAATTCCTCAATCGCATCGACGAGACGGTGATCTTCAACCGCCTGGGCCGGGAAGAGATCGGCAAGATCACGGATATCCAGCTGAAGCGCCTTTCCGGGCGGCTGGCGGACCGGAAGATACGCCTTACCCTCACCGGGGCCGCCAGGGAATTCATTGTCGAACGGGGTTACGATCCCCTCTTTGGAGCCCGGCCCCTGAAACGGACCATCCAGGGAGAGCTGGAAAATCCCCTGGCAAAGGGTATCATCGCCGGGCAGATCAAAGACGGCGACCAGGTCATTGTGTATCTGCGGGGGGATAAGAAACATACCGGCAAAGACCGGAAGGAAATCGCCGGGGAGGGCTTGATATTCAGGACAGAACCCCGGGAAGACGGCTAAACCCGGGGCGGTTTAGGGTGACCGATACCTTCGCGGCTTGCTGCCGGAATAATCGAGAGAAGTTACCGTTGCATTGTGTACAATAGGCGCGGGAACAGCGGACAGTGCAGGTTTCCATGGTCAGATTTTCAGTGAGGCAATGCGTACTATAGACACTATGTATAAATATACGGTATGCTGTTTTTGTTTATTTTGTTTTGTGTGGATCCCATGATTTATAGGAGGAATTTATGAAAAGAGTATTGTTGACCGTTTTGATCTTCTGTTGCGCCGGATTGCTGGTGTTTGCCGCCGGAGGGAAGGACAGTAATACTATTACCATTGGCGGAATATTCCCCCTTTCCGGTCCTGTAGCTGTTTACGGGGTGGAAGCCCGGAATGGCATTGAACTTGCCATTGAGGAGATCAACGCCGCCGGGGGTATTAATGGCAAAAAGGTGCTCCTTATCTCTGAAGATGATACGGGGAACCCCGAAATTTCCGTTAACGCCTACCGGAAGCTGACCGCCCAGGATAAGGTGAACGTGATCATCGGGTCCCTGACATCGGGCTGCACCATTGCTATTACCTCCCTGGCCCAGGCCCAGAAGGTAGTGCTGGTGGCTCCTGCGGCTACCGCTGAGGCGGTTACCGATGCGGGGGATTTTATCTTCCGCACCTGTTTTATCGATCCCTTTCAGGGAACCGTTGGGGGCGCCTTTGCCGCTAATGAGTTGAAAACCCGCAATGCGGCGGTACTCTACGATAACGGTAACGACTATTCGGTGGGGCTTAAAGACAACTTCATCGCCGCTTTCGTCAATGCCGGGGGAACCATTGTGGCCAATGAGTCCTATATTACCGGGGATGTGGATTTTAACGCCCAACTGACCAAGATCAAGGCCGCTAATCCCGATGTGGTGTATCTGCCGGATTACTATTCTACGGTGGCCCTCATTGCCAAGCAACTCCGGGCCCAGGGGATCAATACCCCCATCGTTGGCGCCGACGGCTGGGACGGCCTGACCGAAAACGCCGGGGATGAGGTGCTCAACGGCTTTTACTCAAACCACTACGCTGCGGATTCCACGGATCCCAAGGTGGTAAATTTTGTAAAGGCATATCGGGCGAAATTCGGAAGTGTGCCCGTTTCCTTTGCCGCCCTGGGTTACGATTCCCTGTACCTGATCAGGGACGCCATCGTCAAGGCCGGGTCCATGGATTCCACCGCCATCAAGGATGCTCTGGCAAAAACCAACGGCAGTTACCTCACAGGAAACCTCTCATTTGATGCGAAACGCAACCCCGTAAAATCTGCAGTCATGGTGGAGCTTGTCAAAAAAGACGGCAAACTCACTACAGTGTACAAGAGCACGGTAAATCCCTGAGGCGGGGAAGGAGGGCGTAGTGTACAGCAAGGGGATGCGGGGTGCGGGTATTCCCCTCCGGTCCGTAGCCCCCGGCTGTCCCCTGTTATCCTAATAAAAAAATGAGTAGCATGTTCGTACAACAGCTTATCAATGGCCTCTCCTTGGGTAGTATTTATGCTCTTATTGCCCTGGGGTATACCATGGTGTACGGGATCGTCATGCTTATCAATTTTGCCCATGGGGATATTCTCATGGTGGGGGCCTACGCCGGGTATTTTGTCCTCACCCGGTTCGGGGTCAGTCCTCTTACCCTGGTGGGGGCCTTTGCCTTTTCCATGACCCTCTGCGCCGGTTTGGGGGTCCTCATTGAACGGCTGGCTTACCGACCCCTGCGGAGCGCGCCCCGGCTCAATTCCCTGATCACCGCCATCGCCGTATCCCTGATCCTCCAGAACGGCGCCCGGGTGTTGCCCTTCATCGGGCCCAACCCCCGGCAGTTTCCCCGGCCGGCGGCGAGTAACCTCTCCCTGGGACCTTTTTCAGTCTCCAATATCCAGCTTATCGTGATCGTCCTGGCCGGTCTGCTCATGCTGGCCCTTAACTATATTATCAACTATACCCGGCGGGGCAAGGCCATGCGGGCGGTTTCATTCGACATGCAGGCGGCAAGCCTCATGGGAATTTCGGTGAACGGCACCATCTCCTTTACCTTTGCCCTGGGGTCTGTTTTGGCCGCCGCAGGGGGAATACTCTTTGCTTTTGCCTATCCCCAAGTGTCCCCCACCATGGGAACCATGCCGGGGCTCAAGGCTTTTGTAGCGGCGGTATTCGGCGGAATCGGTTCCGTGCCGGGGGCCATGATCGGGGGCTTTATCCTGGGGATCGCCGAAACCATGACAAAGGGTTTCCTCTCCTCCCAATACGCCGACGCCATTTCTTTTTCCATTCTCATCATCATACTGCTGGTGAAACCCACGGGGATTCTGGGTAAATCGGCAAGGGTCAAGGTGTGATGAAAAACATTATTATCCCTGGCGGGGTTGCCCTGGCGGTGGTTTTTTTGCCCCTGTTGCTGATCAACCTGAATGTCCTTGACGCCTATACCGCACAGATTATCACCCTGGGGGGAATCAACGGGATACTTGCCATAAGCGTCAACACCATAACCGGCATAACCGGGCAGCTTTCCATCGGACAGGCGGGATTCATGGCAATTGGCGCCTATTCCTGCATCTTTTTCACCCTGGACCTGGGGCTGCCCCTGCCCCTGAGCCTCCTCCTTGCGGCGCTCCTTACCGCGTTCTTCGGTTTTCTCCTGGGCTTCCCCACCCTGAAACTCTCCGGGGACTATCTCGCCATCGTGACCCTGGGGTTTGGGGAAATTATCCGGGTGATCCTGGTAAATCTGAAAAACATTACCGGCGGGGCAAACGGCAGGCGTTTTACCACCCTCCTGGTCCTCCATACGGACCTCGCCTTTCTGGTGGTTACCTCCAGCCTGGTGTTCATCGTCATGCTGTTGCAAAATTTCCTCCGTTCCACCTATGGGCGGGCCATCCTTGCCGTGCGGGAGGACGAGATCGCCGCCGACGCTAGCGGAATCAGCGTATTCCGGTACAAGATGGTGGGGTTTGTTGTCGCCTCTTTTATTGCCGGTATCGGGGGCTGTCTTTACGCCATGGTGATAGGTTTTGTTAAACCCGACGTGGCCTCCTTTGCCAAAAGCATCGACTACCTCATCTTTGTGGTTCTGGGGGGCATGGGGTCCATGACCGGGTCAATCCTTGCGGCCTATGTGCTGACCTATCTCCAGGAATTTCTCCGGTTCCTTCAGGATTACCGGCTTATCATCTACCCCCTGATCCTGATATTTGTGATGCTCTTCCGGCCCCAGGGTCTTCTGGGGATGAAGGAGCTTTCCTTTGTAGGGCTTACCGGGCGCTTTGCCGCCTTCCTGAGGCGGAAGCGGGGCAGCCCATCGTGAGCGCTTCTGACGAAGGGAGGGTCCTTCTCCTCAAGGCTGCGGATCTTTCCATTGTTTTTGGAGGATTGCGGGCGGTGGATGATTTCTCCTGTGAACTCTACAGGGGGGAACTGGTGGGGCTCATCGGTCCCAACGGGGCGGGAAAGACCACGGTGTTCAACATGCTCTCCGGTATCTATGCCCCCACCGGCGGGGAGATTGACTTCTGGGATCGGCAGGGAAAACTCCACCGCATCGGGAAGAAGAGTCCCGCCCTGCTCAACCGCATGGGGATATCCCGGACCTTTCAGAACATCCGGCTCTTCAACAACCTTTCGGTAGAGGACAATGTGCGGATCGCCCTCCATGCCAGGCGGGCGGAAAACCCGGTGGATGTCCTCTTCAGGCTGGGGCGGTTTCACCGGGATGAAAGGCGGATGATCGAGTGGACGGATGAACTGCTCTCTCTTTTCAAGATCGAAGGCAAAAAACACGAGCTGGCCCGGAACCTTCCCTACGGGGAGCAGCGGAAACTGGAGATCGCCAGGGCTCTGGCGGGGAATCCCTGTCTCCTGCTCCTGGACGAACCTGCCGCGGGGATGAACCCCCAGGAAACGCAGGAGCTTATGAAGTTGATCTCCCTTATCCGGAGGGAATTCCGCCTCACCATCCTCCTCATTGAACACGATATGCGCCTGATAATGGGGATCTGCGAACGTCTCATAGTCCTCGATTACGGCAGGATTATTACCGAAGGAAAACCTGCGGAGATCCGCCGGAACCCCGCGGTGATCAAGGCCTACCTGGGGGAGGAGGCGGCAACTCCGACGGCAGGGCCGACGGCAGGGCCGACGGCAGGGCCGACGGCTGCGGTGTCCGGTCCGGCAGACGCCGAACCGGGGGATTCCGGGGAGGGAACAGATGGCTGAATTGGAAGGCGTCATACTCCGGGTTGAGAACCTTACCGTTCACTACGGCGCCATCCGGGCCCTGCGGGGGGTCTCCTTCGATGTGGGCCGGGGGGAGATCGTCACCCTGATCGGTTCCAACGGGGCGGGAAAATCCACCACCCTCCACGGGATCTCTAACATCATAAAAAAAACCGCCGGAACGGTATTTTTTGACGGCCAGGATATCACGGCCTGGTCCCCGGACCGGATCGTTTCTGCCGCTCTGGTTCAGGTTCCCGAAGGCCGGCGGATCTTTGCCAATCTATCGGTTCGGGAAAACCTGGAGATGGGGGCCTATACCCGGCATGACCGGTCCGGGATCCGAAGGGATCTGGAGGCGGTCTTTGGGACATTCCCCCGGCTCAGGGAACGGAGCCGTCAGGTAGCCGGAACTCTCTCCGGGGGGGAACAGCAGATGCTCGCCATAGGCCGGGCTCTCATGACCAAACCCCGGCTCCTGCTCCTGGATGAACCTTCCATGGGGCTGGCCCCCGTCCTGGTGGATGAGATCTTCGATGTTATACGGCGGATCAACGAGGCGGGAACCACCATACTCCTGGTGGAACAAAACGCCTTTAAGGCCCTGGCTTTAGCTGCCCGGGCTTATATTCTGGAAACCGGAGAGGTGATAAAAAGCGGACCCTCCGGGGAATTGATGACGGATGACGCGGTAAGGGCCGCGTATCTGGGCGGTTGATACGGTTTTGTACAAACCGGTGTTTCCGATCCGCTGTTAAGGAGGCCTCAAGGTGATTGTCCGCCGTGTTATGACCAAGAATCCTGTTTGTATTTATCCCGATGTCTCGGTGAATGAGGCCAGGGCCCTTATGCAGAGGGAGAAGATCGGCCGGCTTCCGGTGTTGGATAAAAACAACTCTCTGGTGGGGATCCTGACCAAAAAGGATCTCCTCAAGGCTGGCCCTACCATGACCACCAGCCTTGATATGTACGAGATAAGCTATCTCCTCTCGAAGATCAAAGTTAAGGATGTCATGGAGAAGAAGGTCATCACCGTAGATGAAAACGAGGTGGTGGAGGAGGCTGCCCGGATCATGGCGGACCATGATATAAGTTGCCTCCCGGTGATGCGGGGCCAGGGGGGAAGTCTGGAACTCCTCCTTGTGGGGATAATTACAGGAACGGATCTCTTGCGGGTGTTTATCAATGCTTTTGGCGCCCGGCGCCCGGGGATACGGCTCACCCTTAATATGAGTGAACGGCCGGGACAGCTCGCAAAGCTGACCGGGGCCATTGCCGAAAGAGGGGGGAATATTGTGGCTTTTATTTCCTCCGAGGGGGATGATATGTCCCACCACCGGGGAACCCTGAAAGTTTCCGGCATCAGCCGCGCCGATGTGGAGGCCATTGTCAAAGCCTTACCCGGTACCGAACTGGAAGACATCCGGAACTAGGACACGCCGCCATGATATCAGATGCTTTGTAGAAGACGCTATTAAGCGGTTAATTCCTCAAGGGCTCTACTTGCAGTGTCAACGTACCGCATTGCACTATGTAAGAATCTAACCTTGGGGACACAGTATATCCAGCAAGACCGTCAAGGGCACCATCAGCGAAAAAAGCTAAAAAAGAGCGTCTAAGGCCATGTTATGAGGCCGGAGTTGCAGAAAAACTTGAACTCCTCCGGAAAAACCGGCCTTGCGGGATCCTCCGGGGGTCTATGCCCCGTACCCGGTTTCCACACCGAAGGGAAAGGCCTCAAGATACGGAAGGGTCCTTACTGATACCTTACAATGGGCGATACAAGAGTCGAACTTGTGACCCCCAGCGTGT
>JAITJI010000031.1 GCA_031279015.1 Spirochaetaceae bacterium | reverse complement strand
TACGGCGCTGTTCTGGCCTTCTGGGGAGGCATAGATACCCAGGATCTCCTTCCCCGCCGTTCCGCGGAGGAAGTTAAGGCTGAAGTAAAACGCATCCTTTCCGTTATGGGAAACGAGGGGTATATCCTTTCTCCGGCCCACTGTATACAGCAGGATGTCCCGGCGGAAAACATCGCCGCCATCTATGCGGGGGCAAAAGATTATTATAGGATGAAACATATTTAAGGACGGCAATGAGGTTCTGCAAATGCGAATGATCGGCATCGATATAGGGGGGACCAAATGCCGGGTATCCCTGGGAAACCAGACCGGCGGCGCCCTCGTCATGGAAGGTTCCTGCGAAGCCCGGAGTACCGCAGGCTATTCACCCCGGGATATGCTGGAACAACTCCTCCGGGATGCGGAGTCCCTGACCGGGGAGGGGCAAAAGATACGGGCCATTGGAATAAGCTGCGGCGGTCCCCTGGATCAGGACCGGGGGATCATCCTCTCCCCCCCCAATCTGCCCGGCTGGGACGAAATTCACATCACCGAATTTTTTCAAACCCGCACGGGTATACCCGCCTACCTCTACAACGACGCCAACGCGGGCGCCCTGGCGGAGTGGAAATACGGGGCGGGGAAGGGCTGCCGGGACCTGGTGTTTATCACCTTTGGGACCGGCATAGGCGCGGGGCTCATTCTGGACGGCCGTCTCTACAGCGGCGCTTCCGGGCAGGCCGGGGAGATAGGCCACCTCAGGCTCACCGATTACGGTCCCCCGGGTTACGGTAAAATGGGATCCCTGGAGGGCTTTTGCAGCGGCGGCGGGATCGTGAAATTAGCCCGGTCCATGGTGGAAGCGGAACTCCAGCAGGGCCGGACCCCCGGCTTCTGCCCCTCCCCGGAGGCCCTGGATGGCATTACCGCCAAAACCCTGGGGGACGCGGCTGAACAGGGCGACCCCCTGGCCCGGCGGATCTACCGGGAGGTGGGGACGAAGCTGGGACAGGGCCTTTCGGTGGTCATCGACGTTCTTAACCCGGAGATCATCGTCATCGGAAGCATATTTACCCGGAGCAAAGAACTGCTCTGGCCCGCGGCCCGGGAGGTTATTGAACGGGAAGCCCTGCCCCTGGCAAGGCAGGTATGCCGGGTGGAACCCAGCATGCTGGGGAATGAAATCGGCAACTATGCGGCCCTCGCCGCCGCTCAATACGGCAGCGAAGGGTTAGGAACCGGACATTGACCAGCCATGTTGACGCGTCGTTTTCAAAAGAGCACAACCGCAAACTGATCCTGCGGCACATCCTCAATACTCCGGCATCCCGGATCCAGCTTGCCGCCCTCACGGGCCTTACCCGGGCGGGGACCGGGGTCATTGTGGATTCCCTGATAAAAGACGGGTTTGTTACCGAAGAAATCGTAAAACGCCCCGGCAAAGGCCGGCTGCCCCGGGCGCTTTCCATCCGGGACGACGCCCTCTTCGCGCTGGGGATCAACATTACCCGCTCCGGCGGCGCCGTGGGCATCTGCGGGCTCAGTGAAAAAACGGTAACCCAGCGTTCCGTCCCCCTGTCGGGGGTAGCCAATGCGCGGCAGGGCATAGAGGTACTCTGCCGGGCGGTCAAAGCCATGCTGGACGCCGATCCGGTTCCCAGGGAGAAGATCATCGGCGCCGGGGTAACCAGCCCCGGTCCGGTGGATTCCTCCGGGGGGATCATCCTGACCCCCCCGGATTTTGCGATCTGGGAGAACTTTCCCATCAAAAGCATCCTGGAGTCCCGGCTGGACATGCCGGTATACCTGGAAAACAACGCCATCGCCCGGACCATAGAGGAGCAGTACTACGGTCTGGGGAAGGACTGCGAAAATTTTGTATGCCTGGTGGTGGACAACGGCATAGGGGGCGGCGTTGTGATCCGGAACGAGCTGGTTAAGGGAACCGGCGGTTTCGGCAGCGAACTAGGCCACCTAACCATAGACATCCGGGGGGAACGGTGTTACTGCGGTAATATCGGCTGCCTGGAACTCTACGCCAACCCCAAAAACTTCAGCGCCGAAGCCCGCCGGGCGGGGCGGCCCGTCTCCGGCTGGGACGAAATTGCCCTCCGGGCCTCGGAAGGGGATCCCTTTTTCACGGAGCTGGTGGAACGGATGGCCTCTTACCTGGCCTGTGCATGCACCAACCTGATAAACCTCTTTGAACCCCAGCGGATCATCCTCTCCGGGGAGCTGAACACCCACAGCGGGCTCCTGATCAGGCATATTCAGGCCCGGGTGGATCGGTACCGGATAAACCGGAATATCCGGCAGGTGGAGATCCTCCCCTCCAAATTGATCCGCCGCCACGGCGTTATGGCCGCAGCCACGGTGCTCTTCAGCCGCTACCTGACCAGCCCCATACAGTAGGGGGCTATTTTTTTCTTTCGGGTTTTACCGGGAATTACCATCGTATCTTCACAGGAAAAACCAAGTACCGTGATGCCGCAGGTGATGAGAAAACCGGCGGGAAAGATCCGCGCAGCGATCCGCCGAAACGGTAAAGGCGATTCCCCTCGATGGAAGAACGCCGGGATAGTGTGTGTAAGGTGGTACTCCATCCCTGGAACCGTTCCCCGGGGGAACCTTGGCATGCGGTCTTACCAGGACTTTCCGGTATAAAAAACATACCAAGAATTTGCTTGTATTATCTTCAGGGCCGGAATATAATAATTTTTGGGAGTTTGGTATGGCGGATCATGTACCGGTGGTTAGCGCAAGGGGAATTGGCAAGACTTTTAGCGGTGTTACAGTCCTTAAGGATGTTGATTTTGATATTTGTACGGGAGAGATTCATGCTCTGATCGGCGAAAACGGCGCCGGAAAATCAACCCTGGTCAAGATTATCAGCGGCGTACATATTCCCACAGAGGGTCAGCTTCTCATCAACGGTGCTCCGGCCCGGTTTAAGAGCCCCCATGCCGCCAGAGAGGCGGGGATTGCCTTAATCCACCAGGAACCTCTGACATTTCAGGACCTTAATGTCACAGAAAACCTCTACCTGGGTCATACCCGGGGGAAGGGGAATCCCTTTATTAATTGGAAGGAACTGTACCGGAAAACCGATGAGGTATTGAAAAGCCTGGATGTCCGTATACATGCCCAGGACCCGGTCCGGGGTATGAGCATCGCGGATCAGCAGATGATTGAAATAGCCTGCGCCCTCTCCCAGAATGCCCGGGTGATCATCATGGATGAACCCACCGCGGCCCTTTCTCACGGGGAAGCGAATACCCTCTTTCAGCTGATCCGGCGTCTCAGGGATCAGGACAGGGCGATAGTTTTTATCGGCCACCGGCTGGACGAGATCCTCCAGATTGCCGACCGGATCACCGTTCTGCGGGACGGGAAGCTGGTGGGGGAATGCCCTCAATCGGAAGCGGATCAGGACAAGTTGGTCCACATGATGATTAACCGGACCTTTAATGAACTTATTGTCAAGGAGACTGTCCCTATCGGCGAGGTGCTCCTTGAAACCCGGGGCATCACCTATCCCGGCCGGTACTACGATATCAACCTCCAGGTCCGCCAGGGGGAGATCGTGGGGATGGCGGGCCTTGTGGGGGCGGGACGCAGCGAGGTAGCCGGCGCCATATTCGGTACCCAGCCCTGCCTCTCCGGGGAGATCATCATAAAGGGGAAAAGGGCGATCATAAAGAATCCCCTCCATGCCATGCGGAAGGGAGTTGCCATGGTTTCTGAGGACCGGGCGCATACGGGCCTGGTGAGTCCCTTCAGCATCAGGTACAATATGTCCTTTGTGATTCTGGACCGGCTTAGTAACAAGCTTGGTTTTGTTCAAACCAGGACCGAGAGCGCCCTGGTGGATAGATACGTCTCGTATCTTAACGTGCGGATGCGGGACCCGGAACAGCCGGTAAAGGAGCTTTCCGGGGGGAACCAGCAGAAGGTGGTTATTGCCAAATGGCTTCTGACCGAATCGGATATCCTCATCCTTGATGAGCCCACCCGGGGTATTGATGTGGGGGCAAAGGCGGAGGTGTACAAGCTGATCAACGAATTGGCAAAGCAGGGTAAAGCGATTTTGATGATATCCTCGGAATTACCGGAAATATTACAACTGTCGGATCGGGTATACGTCATGTGTGAGGGACATATCACTGCGGAATTTAACCGGGATGAATTGGACAGTAAGCGGATAATGACGGCAGCCTCGACTGTCAGGGAGCGGAGAGCGGCGCAATGAAGAACTTGAAACGGTTTCTCAACAATAATATAAAAGAACTGGTTACGGTAGGTATCATTATCCTGATATTCCTTATTTCCGGGATTGCGCGGCCGGAACTGTTCACCGCCCAGCGGCTGCCCAGCGTCATCAACAGCGTTTTACTCTGGATGCCCCTCAACCTGACTATGGCTATGGGTATGATGATGGTGGTCATTGTTCGGGACATCGACCTTTCCATCGGTTCCGCGGTGGCGTTGAGCGCTATGGTGGCGGGAATACTGTTTCGGGACTTCGGCGCGTCCCTCTGGACCGGCATCGCCGTTTCCCTCCTGGTTGGTTCTCTGTGCGGGGCCTTTAACGGCTTTCTCATCGCCTACCTTAAAATTCCCGCGATCATCGTAACCCTGGGTACGATAAACGCCTACCGGGGTCTTACCTACATTATATCACGGGGCAAGATGGTTACCGGCTATGAACTTCCGGAAGGCATGAGCAACGCGGTCTCCCAGGGAATCAAGATGGGGGAGTATCTGATCCCCTGGCTGGTGCTGATTGCCGTGGTAATTGCGCTGTTTTTTTTCCTGGTATTACGGTACACCCACTTTGGCAGGGAGGTGTACGCCGTGGGCTCAAACCGGGAGGCCGCCCACCTGCGGGGTATAAACTGTCAAAAGACGGAATTCCTCATCTTTGTCATAACCGGTCTTCTCTGCGGCATCACCGCCATGATGTCCGCATCACGGTTTGGTTATGTGAATCCGAACAATACCGGAAACGGCCTGGAATTCGTTGTCATTTCCGCTACAATTATTGGTGGGGTCAGCGTTTCAGGCGGTAAAGGTACGGTGGTGGGGGTGGTTCTTGGTTGTCTGCTCCTGGGAACTATCAATACTATGATCGCCATGGTGGGTATTCCCGGAACGGTGCAGCGGTTCAGTTACGGATTTATTATCGTCATCGCACTGCTCCTGGATCGGGGGGTGTCCATCATGCAGTCCAGGGCAAAACTTGGCCGGAAAACGCATGAGGAAGTAGTGATATGAGTACCGGAGAAAGAACCATTAAGAATACCATGATACAGCGGATGCTGGTGCGCCGGGAAATGGTCCCCTTTGCGCTCCTCATTGTTGTGCTGATAGTCAGCATGTCCCTTTCCGCCAGCTTTCGGGACCTCGCGTACCTCCTGCGTACCTCCACCCGGTACATGGAATTGGGGATGACCGCCCTCACCATGACCCTGATCGTTACGGCGGGGATGATTGACCTTTCGGTGCCCTCGGTAATGTGCTGTTCGGCCACAATGACCGCCCTCTGTTTTCACGGAGGGATGCCTATGGGCCTTGCCATTGTAGCCGGCATCCTTGCCGGCGCGGTCTGCGGCCTCATTAACGGCAGCCTTGTAGCCTACCTTAACCTGCCGGCCATGATTGTTACCATCGGGACTATGAACCTGTTCCGGGGCATATCCCAGATCTTCATCGGGGATAAGAGCCTGGGATCCTTCCCCAAATGGTTCAACAGCTTTGAAAAGACGACTTTATTTTCCATCGGATACGCGAATTTCGGCATTACCCTGCTGATCTTCATTCTGGTAAGTTTCGGCTTTTATCTGCTGCTCCACCGGACACGCTTTGGCAGGAAGGTCTTTGCCATCGGGGCGAATGAGCAGGCGGCCATCTACAGCGGGGTCAACACCAAGCGGGTCAAACTGGGACTCTTTGTCATGTCCGGCATGGTCTCCGCTATATGCGGTATCCTTACCATGTCGCGGCTGCTCCTGGTCCGTTACGACATGAACCTCAATTCCGAAATAGACGTGGTTATCATGGTGCTCCTGGGGGGTGCGGACATCAACGGCGGCCGGGGCAGCATCATCGGGACCTTTACCGCGGTGATTATGGTTATCATCCTTAAAACCGGCTTGATTGTAGCCAATATCACTTCGGACGCCCAGATGTTTGTAATGGGACTGATACTATTGGTATCCATAATCATTCCCAACGTCAGCAGTCTGTTGCGGGATTTACGGGACAAATAGGGAGGCTGCCGGGCCTGTTAATGGTTCGGTTAATATATTGTGTTTAGTTTATGGAGGAAAGTATGAATCTAGTGAAGAAGTTGTTGCTTTTGGGCTTGTGCCTGGTCATTGCCGGGGGAGCGGTGTTTGCGGCAGGCGGCAAGCAGGCGGGAGGTGGAAAGATAAAGATCTATTTTATCCCCAAAAATCTCGGTAATCCCTATTTCGTCGCGTTAGGCTCTGGTTTTGAGGCCGCCTTAAAGGAACTCGATCCGAACGGAGAGAAGTACGAGTACATCTTTACCGGTCCGGCTACTCCCGAAGCTACCAGCCAGATTGAGTACATAGAAGCGGCGGTACAAAACGGGGCAAAGGCGATTTTCATCGCGGCCAATTCCAACGACGCGTTAAACGCGACCTTCGATGATGCCCGCAGGAGAGGCACCCGGATCTACATCATCAACCAGGATATCCCCGGCAGTGAAAGCCACCGGGATGCGGCGATTATGCCGGTCAACTTTGACACCGTGGGCGTGGCTCAGTTGGATCTGATGGGCGGGTATATCAATTGGGAAGGCGAATTCGCCATCCTTTCGGCCACCACCGATGCCCCGGATCAGAACTACTGGGTCCAGTCGATGCGGGATGAACTGGCAAAGGGTAGCCCCAAATATGCCAAGATGAAGCTGGTAGACGTGGTATACGGCGATGATCAGCCTGAGAAATCCACCACCGAAATGGAGGCCCTGCTCACCAAATATCCCAACCTCAAGGGCGTTATCGCCCCCACTACCGTGGGTATCGCCGCCGCCGCCAAGGTAGCTCAGACCAGGGGCGTCGCGGACCGGGTAAAGGTTACCGGCCTGGGTCTGCCTTCGGAGATGAAGGAATTTGTGGTTGATGGTTCTTCCCCGGGCTTCCAGCTCTGGGATCCCCCCGCAGAAGGCTACCTTGGGGTGTACCTGGTAGACGCGGAAGTAAATCAGGGCTTTACCCCTGCCCCCGGCGCGACCTTCAAGGCCGGTAAACTTGGGGAGTACAAGATTCTGCCCAATGGACAGATTCTGACCCTGCAAACTCCGAAACTCTTTGACAAAAACAATCTGCAGGATTTCGTGTATTAAGATGATATGGGCAGCCGGGATTATTCCCGGTATTGAGGGATAGCTGAAGCTATGACCCGGTGATACATACGCCGGGCCATAGCTTTAAATTCTTAATGACAGGAAGATAAAGATGAAAGGTTTAAACGGAAAAGCCGCCGTTGTTACCGGTGGTTCCAGAGGCATCGGCAAGGCGACGGTGGAACGTCTCCTTGAAGAAGGGGTAAGTGTTTTATTCTGCGGCCGGAATGAAAAAATAGGGCTTGATACCCTTGCCGAATTCAAGAAAACTTATGGCAATAAAGTTGCCTTTATAGCTGCCGATATGAAAGACCGGGATACGCCGGCTGCGTTAATCGCCAAGGGGAGGAGCCTCTTTGGGGAATTGGATTTTTTGGTGAATAATGCTTTTCCTTTTACCGCAAAGGCCCTTGACGCGACCTATGATGACTGGATACACGCCTTCATGGCCGGACCCGCCGCCTATGCCCGGATGATAGCAGAATTCGTTAAACAACGACAGAAGAAGGAGGGGGCGGTGGTATGCGTTTCCAGCATTTCCGGCCATATTTCCCAGCCTAACCGTTGGACCTACAACGCCGCTAAGGGGGCGGTAAAGCAGCTGATCCGCTGCGCGGCCTTGGACCTGGCTCCTGCAATCCGGGTAAACTGCATAAGTCCCGCATGGGTTAAGACCGACGAGGTCCTCAAGGCAACGCCTGATGGGACCTGGGAAAGCACACCCCAGGCGTGGAACGAATATCACATGCTGCAAAAATTGCAGGAACCCTCGGAAATTGCCGCCGCTATTGCGTATCTCTTGAGTGACGACGCTGCGGTGATAACCGGGCATGATCTCTTTGCCGATTCAGGGTATTTGGCCATGGGACCGGAGGGTTTGGGAAAAACCGCAAATTACGCGGGCAGTGTATAGGGGGCATCCATGGGTAAAATAATCGATTTAACTGCGCCGATGTTCGACGGTGCGCCAACCATGCCGATGGACCCGAAGATGTCCTTGACCTGGCACTGTAGTCTTGAGACTCTGGGGTACAACCTGTCCCGGCTCACCACCTCCACCCATCAGGGAACCCACATGGACGCGGCCCGGCATTTTTACAACAAAGGTGAATGTATCGATGAGATATCCCTGGACCGTTGTGTTGTACGGGCAATCCGGGTGGATTTGACCTATAAAAAGCCCGGTGAATCGATTGAACCCGCTGATCTGCTGCCCTATGAGAAGCTTATCGACGGGGGCGCCGCCGTCTTACTGCATACCGGCTGGGACAAACGATTTCCGGATCAATCTTTTTTTTCGGGTTTTCCCTTTGTCTCAAAAACACTGGCCGATTGGTTTGTGGAAAAAAGGACGGGGCTTGTGGGGATGGACATGCCGACCCCCAACGGAACGGACTGGAAGTATGTTCATGTCAAAATGCTCGGTGCGGGGATCATTATCGTTGAAGGATTAGCCGGCATGGAAGAGCTTCCCTTGAATACGGCGTTTACCTTTTATTCTCTTCCCCTTAAATTACAGGGCCGGGACGGATCTCCAATCCGGGCCATTGCGATCCTGGATTAAGGGTTGGAGGGGAAAAAATTGTATATTCGACGGAGGTCACTATGAACCAAGAAGCGTATTACGGTCATCAAAGCCAAATTTACGGAGTTGAGGAGCATCGGCTTATTGGCGGCAAAGGCGATGGGATGCGGTTGCTGGAAGTGAAGAATGGACGCGGTACTGAATTCACCGTTTCGGCGGATCGCTGTGCGGATATATCCCGAATTGCATACCGGGGCGTTAATTTGGGTTATTTTGCCCCCTGCGGATATGTCGCGCCTCAGTATTACGATACCGAACCCGCGGGGATGGGCTTCCTCAAGTCCTTTACTGCCGGTTTTCTTACAACCTGCGGCCTGACCAGTGCAGGTTTCCCCTGCGAGGATGCCGGGGAGCGGGTTCCCCTTCATGGCGATATTTCCCATACGCCGGCGGAACATATCTACTCGGTCATTGAGGACGGTAAGATCAAGATCCGCGCCCTTATCTTAAACGCATGGATGTTTCATCAGAAATTAGAATTCAACCGGGAGATTGCCCTGTCCCTTTCCGAAAATTACCTCGAAATTACCGATGTGGTAAAAAACAAGGGGACGGAGACCTGCCCCCTAATGCTGATTTACCATATCAATTTTGGGTATCCCATGTTGACCGAAAAGGCGGTGATGCAGATTTTTTCAAAGGAACGGTATCCCTTTAACGAAATTGCCGCCAAGCACCTTGATGAATGGGATAAGTTAAAGCCGCCGTCGGACGATTTTATCGAACAGTGCTACTACCACCTCTTTGAAAAGGAAGGTAAGGCTTTGCTTTACAACCCTGATTTAAGAATAGAGGCTCTCATTAGCTTTGATATCAGGGAACTGCCCTATATGGTTCAGTGGAAACTGCTTAAAACCAGGGATTACGTGATTGGGTTTGAACCAGGCAACTGCCACGCCCTGGGCAGGGACAAAATGCGGCAGGAGGGGAAACTGCAATTTATCGCGCCCGGAGAGGAACGGTCTTTCCACGTCCATATCCGTATAGAGGACAAATAGCCTCCATTTAACATGATCAATCCGTCATGTTGTTTTTGTGCAGTCCTAAAAGGCCGCCGGTGAAAAGCGGGCAGCCTTTTGTGAAAGACAACAGTCCCTTGGAAGGCGCGCAGAAATAACATGACCGGTTAGTCATGCTGTTTCCTTATTGAGTAAGCAATGAGAATAAAATGCATGGCATTTTATTCTTGCGCGGGTCCTTACCTTGACGGGCCATCGCAATTACAGATTGAAGTTTTTGCGGCGATATTGTGTTCCGCCTTGACGAGGTGGTCGGACATCTCTTTTGCCGCCCGTTCCGCATCGCCGGAGCGGATCGCCTCAAAAATTGCCAGGTGATCCTCAATGCTTTTGATCGGCTGGCCGGGGATGTCCAGGGTTGCTTTGCGGGATTTCGCCAGAAGTTCGGCCAAAAGTTCTACAATAATGGCAAAGGCCTTATTCTGAGAAGCCCGGGCAATTTCCAGGTGGAACTGATTATCCCCTTCTATTCCGTTGCCGCCGGCTTCAACTTGGGATTGCATGTTGAGGATGGCTCCGTATATTTGGGAAAGCTGTTGCATGGTGGCATTTTTTGCCGCTTGGGCGGCCATGTGTACCTCCAGATGCCGGCGCACTTCAATGATATCAAAGGCCAGTTGCTTATCCTGGGCGACCATGGCGGAAAGGGGGGATAGAACATGCTCCATAGATACAGAATTTATGTAGTTTCCCCCGCCGGTAACGGAATAGATGTAGCCCATGCTCTCCAGGGCCCGCAGGGCTTCCCGCAGAGAGGTTCTGCTTACCCCAAGCTCCTCCGCAAGCATCCGTTCGGGGGGCAGCTTCTGCCCTACCACGAGAATTCCGGAGCGGATCCTCCGGATAATCAAATCGACTACCTCCTCAGATATTCTTTTGTGCTGTACCGGCTCAAACATAATTCCCCCAAGTGGTTTGTAAATAATACCAATTTTTTTATTGTAATACCAGTTTTAATTTGATATACTAGTCATGTCAAGTCTTTTGGTTTGCTTCCAAAATCAGGCATTTGGGAACAGCCATTTTTAATTTATTTTCGGGGGCATCATTTTGATACAGGAGAAACAGGTTTATAGCAGGGAGTTCCTGCTGGATATTTATCTGGTGATGAGGCAGATCCGTTTTTTTGAAGAGACCGCCCTTCGGTTTTTTCAGGAAAACAAGCTGCGGGGTTCGGTGCATCTCTGCATCGGTCAGGAGGCGATCAGCGCCTCGATCATGGCGCTGCTGAACGAGGGGGACTATATCACTTCTACCCACCGGGGGCATGGTCATGGTATCGCCAAGAGTCGGGATCTGAAAAGCGCCTTTTCGGAACTCATGGGCAAGGAAACGGGGTTCTGTCACGGCCGTGGGGGATCAATGCACATCTGTGATCTTGCCAAGGGAAACCTGGGGGCCAACGCCATCGTGGGCGGCGGCCTGCCCATTGCTACCGGCGGCGCCCTGGCGCAGAAACTGCGGAAAACCGATCATATTACCGTAGCTTTTTTCAGTGACGGCGCCTCCAATCAGGGAACCTTTCATGAATCTCTGAACCTTGCGGCGGTCTGGAAACTGCCCCTGGTGTTTGTCTGTGAAAACAACGCTTTTGGTATTTCTACGCCGGTAAGTCAATCCACGGCGGTCAGGGATATCGCCGACCGGGCCGCCGCCTACGCCATGCCGGGTTATGTGGTGGACGGAAATGATGTGATTGCTCTGCTGGATACCTTTTCCCAATGCCGTGAACGGGCCCGGAAAGGGGAAGGCCCCTCCCTCCTGGAGGCAAAAACCTACCGGTGGAAGGGCCATTGGACCGGGGACCCTGAGGTGTACCGCGCCAAAGAGGAGGTAGCCGCCTGGATGGGAAAATGTCCCATCAAGCGGTTTCGGGCCTACCTTCTGGAAAAGGGTATTGCCGGGGAAAAGGATTTGGATGTTATTGATGAACAAGCCCGGCAGGAGGTTGATGAGGCGGCGCAGTTTGCCTTGGAAAGTCCTGAACCGGATCCGGCCCGTGTAATGGACGGTATGTATGTGGAAGGATGGGTCCCCAAATGAGTGTAAAAACCTATGCAATCGCTATCCGGGATGTCCTGGCTGAGGAGATGCGCCGGGACCCGGAGGTCTTTATTATGGGCGAAGATATCGCCAAACAGGGGGGGATATTCGGTTGTACCCGGGGCCTTCTGGATGAATTCGGTGAGGGGCGGGTACGGAATACCCCTATTTCGGAGAATACCTTTGTAGGCGCCGGGGTCGGCGCGGCTAGTGTGGGCATGCGGCCGGTGGTGGAACTCATGTACATGGACTTCCTCTACCTCGCCATGGATCAGGTTCTCAACCAGGCAGCAAAGATCCGGTACATGTTCGGGGGTAAGGTAAAGGTGCCCCTGGTGATCCGGGGTCAACAGGGGATAGGCCGGGGCAACGGCGCCCAGCATTCCCAATCGGTAGAATCCCTGGTGATGAACATTCCGGGGATAAAGGTGGTATGCCCTTCAAGTCCCGCCGATGCCGCGGGCCTTCTGCGGACCAGCATCAGGGATGATAACCCGGTGCTCTTTTTTGAACACAAGGCCCTCTACAATACTAAGGGTGAAGTTCCGGACAGTCCGGAATTCGCTATTCCCTTTGGTAAGGCCGGACTTGTCCGGGAAGGCGCCGATGTTACCATCGTCGCCAATTTCCTCTACCGGGGGAAGTCTCTGGAGGCGGCGGATATCCTCGCCAGGGAGGGTATCTCAGCCGAGGTGATCGATCCCCGGACTCTGGTGCCCCTGGATATGGATACCATCGTAGGGTCGGTGAAAAAAACCGGCAGGCTCGTTACGGTTCACGAAGCCCACCGTGAAATGGGTTGGGGTACCGAGGTAGCCGCCCGGGTGACGGAACAGGCCTTTCAGTATCTGGACGCCCCACCGGTACGGGTGGGTTCCAAGATGTGTTCCCTTCCCTTTAACCTGGGGCTTGAAAACGCGGTGGTTCCCCAAGTGGCGGACATTGTGGCGGCGGCCAAAACCACCCTGCATTTGTCCTGTTAAGGAGGAATGAGCATGGCGGAACGGATCATCCTGCCCAAGCAGGGTTTACAGATGACGGAGGGAACCATCATTGAATGGTTCGTTGAGGAAGGGGGTGCGGTTGTCCAAGGTCAGCCCCTCTTTGAAATGGAAACCGACAAGGTGACCATCACCATAGATGCCGAGGTTTCCGGCGTTCTTCTGAAGATGCTTGCTGTCGCCGGTACAGTGGTTCCCATAGCCCAAACCATAGCCATTGTGGGAAAGCCCGGTGAGGATATTTCCGCTCTGCTGGCGGAAACGGTCCAAAGCGGCGGTCCTGGTGGCAGCGGTGGTTCCGGTACGGCAGGACAGGCTGCCGGCGGCGATGCCGGCGGCGGCAATACCGAAAATTCCGGTGCAACCGGGCAGGCAACGGCCGGAACAACAAACGCCGCAGCCGGGGACCGGATCTTCATATCCCCCCGGGCAAAGACCCGGGCCGGGGAGTTGGGGATAGATTACCGGAACATCCGGGGTTCCGGTTCTGACGGGATGATCGTGGAGCGGGATATCCTGCAGGCGGGCTCCGGGGCAGCCGCAGGACCGGGGGCCGCTGTGGCCGAAGCTGCCGGCGCCGGGACTGCGGCAGGCGGATCGGGCAGAAAAGCGGGATCTCCGGCTTTGTCATCCCCCGCGTCTCCGTTAGCGAAAATAATCGCGGAGCAGTCCGGGCTTAACCTTGCCGAAATCCGGGGCACCGGCATCCGGGGTAAGATCATGCGGGATGACGTGATCCGCGCCCGGGAAGCGGGAGGCCGGCGCAATCTTATACCGGTGAAGGGGATGCGGAAAATTATCGCTGAGCGGATGCGGCAAAGCCTCAGTGAAAACGCTCAGGCCGTCCATCGAATTTCCGTACGGATGGACGAAGCCCTCCGGGTGAGGCTGGCCCTGGAGAAAGCCGTGGGCTTTAACGATCTTATCGCCCTGTCGGCGGTCCGCGCCCTCCTTGATTTCCCCATGATAAACGCCGAACTTACCTCCGAGGGGATATGGCAGAAGGATTTTGTGAACCTGGGGATAGCGGTAGCGGTGGACAACGGGCTTATCGTACCGGTGGTAAAAAATGCGGATCTGCTCTCCCTCAGGGAGCTTTCGGCGGCCATAAAAGATCTGGTTGAAAGGGCCCGGAACAACACCCTTGCTACCGATGATTACACCGGCGGCAGCTTTACCATTTCAAATCTGGGCATGTTTGGCCTTGAGGAATTTGTAGCCATCATCAATCCTCCCGAGGCGGCAATCCTGGGAGTAGGTAAAATTGAAGATACCCCGGCAGCTGTAAATGGCAGTGTGGAGATCCACCCGGTGATGAAGTTGACTCTGTCCTACGATCACCGGATCATAGATGGGGCTCCGGCGGCTCAATTCCTTGTCCGTATTAAGGAGTATCTTGAGAATCCCTGTAAATTACTGTAGGTCCCTGTGGTGAAAAAGTTCTGTTGCGAAAAGAATAGGTTTGTTCGAGAACCCGATTGGTTCTTCCAGGTTTTAGTCCACCATACGTATAATGACGGAGGAAGTTATGTTTACATTTGAAGGTAAAACCGCCCTTGTCACCGGCGGCGCGGGGGGCATAGGAGCGGCCTGTGCCAAAATGTTTGCCCGGCATGGGATTGGCGCCATGACCATCACCGATGTACGGAGAGAAAACCTGCTGCGGACCGCCGGAGAAATTGAAAAAGAAACGGGACTTACATGCATCAGCATCGATGCCGACATCCGTAAAGAAGAATCGGACTCCCTCCTGGTAGCGGAAGCGGCGGACAGGATGGGCCGGCTGGATATTCTAGTAAACTGCGCCGGGATATCCCGAACGGGTAAACTCTACGATGTGACCGAAGAGCAGTGGGATTTCACCTTCAATATCAACGTCAAAGGGCTTTTTTTTATCTGCCGGGAAGCCTTCAAGGTCATGGAGAAACAGAGGAGCGGCTGCATCATCAACCTGGCATCCCAGGCCGCCCGGGGGGGCGGCATCCTGGTTACCCCCGATTATCCCTCCTCAAAAGCGGCGGTGCTTACCCTTACCAAGAGCCTCGCCAAGCTTGGCGCCTCCAACAGTATCCGGGTCAACACTGTTTCTCCCGGCCTCATCGCCACGGAGATGACTTCTTCCTTTGGTTACGATCCGGCTGCCGTGCCCCTGGGACGGATCGGCACCGGTGACGATGTGGCGGGGGCGGTGCTCTTCCTTGCAAGTGATTATGCATCCTACATCACCGGGGCCTGTATCGATGTCAACGGCGGAATCGCCATGATCTAGATTCCCGGAGAATAACCAGCCAAATTCTTTCCCGGTTGAATAGGGACTTTCAAACCGGCCGCCTGTGTATTGCAAGCAGCTTGGTATGCTTCGCTTACTCCAGGTAAAAAACTTCTTGCAGAAATTGCAGCCCCGTGTTGAGATCCCCCTCTTCCATGGACACGTCCAGCATTTTTGAGGTAATGCTGTTCCAGCGGATACAATCGGGGTCCTTTGTCATTTTAGAAAAAGCTTCGGCAGGGTCGCCGTCGCATTCAAATTCATAGAAAAACTGATTGCCGTTCTGAAAGATGGAATAATTTTTGATTCCCGCCGCCGTATGAGCCTTCATGATCTCCGGCCACGGATTA
>JAITJI010000020.1 GCA_031279015.1 Spirochaetaceae bacterium | reverse complement strand
CTGTTCTTCTTCCTGCTCATTAACCGGAAAGAAGGAAGGCGGCTTATCGAAACGCTTATCGAGAAGGCGGACGATCTTGAAAAAACCTACCGGCGGGTTATGGAAAACAACGAAAAAGCAGACGCGATAAACGCCGAAGCGGACAGGAAGCTGAGAGAAGCGGAAGGATGAGCTTTACTTTATATACCTTCCCCCTATTTTTAGTCTTAGAACCAATACCCGATACTTATACCGGGCGAGATAAAAAACATGAATTCATCAAATGTAAATCGCTTTAAAACACCGCCGCCAGAACCAATAATAAAAGCGGGCTCAAACCCGGAATATGTTTTCCTGGAAGAAGATTGAAGCGTACTATAAGTGGCAGAAGTCTTCACGTTATGGGTATATGACAGCGGAAAACCAGAGTAAATCTTTCCCATGCCGCCCCGGCCTTTTGAGCCAGAGAATCTGCCGGTTAGGTTAAAGCCGATTCCAAGCAAGGATTTATTGTATTCCACGTCCATTAGATCTGTAACATCAACACCATTGACCGTGGCCGTCATAGAAGAACCGGACATTAAACCGAAGCTCCCTTGAAATCCGAGAGACAAAGTACTTTCAGCAAATGAGAGAACGGGAATGAGCATTCCAATCACTAAAAACAAATACCGTCTCATAGCAACTCCCTTTTATCCGATTATCGTACGCCCGGTTCCTGTCCCTGTCAACCCTTCGCCCTTATTTAAGGCTTATAGCTTCCATTGCGCCTGTTGCAGCTTATTTACATCATTTTTCATGTTTTTTCAGGTGTTTTCCAAGAGATTCAATGATTGCTGAATTGTCCGGCTTTGTGCCGGTTATGAGATATTCAACTACGTGCGAGGAAATGCTACAGAACAGCGTCCTCTTCTCCCTCATCCTCACCCCAGCCGGCAAGTTTCCGGTGCAGAGTCTTGCGCCCAATGGCAAGGATATCCGCAGCCTTGCTTTTGTTTCCCTTGACCGAAGAAAGGGTGTCCCGGATAACGATCTGCTCGGCGGTTTCCATGGTCGAGCCCAGGGGGATACGGATCCAGCCGTCGTCATTGCTTACCCGCAGGGTTGGGGGCAGATCGCCTTCGGTGATCACCGGACCCTTTGACATAACCACTGCGCTCTCCATGCAGTTCCGCAGTTCCCGGACATTTCCCGGCCAGTCATAGGCATAGATGGCCGCCCGGGCCTTGTCATCGATGCCTTCCACGGTCTTGTTATTTTCCACAGCAAATTCCTTGAGGAAAACACTGATGAGGAGGGGAATGTCATCCTTCCGTTCCCGCAGAGGGGGAACCCGAATGTTAACCACGTTAAGGCGAAAGTAGAGATCCTCCCGGAAATTGCCCTTTTCAATTTCTTCCTTAAGGTCCTTATTGGTGGCCGCCACGATTCGGACATCCGTCTCTATGGTTGCCTCCCCGCCGACCCGTTCAAATTTTTTCTCCTGCAGGACCCGGAGCAGTTTTATCTGGATATTCTGATCGATTTCACCGATCTCGTCGAGAAACAGGGTCCCCTCATGGGCCAGTTCAAAACGGCCCCGCGTCCGGGATACCGCACCGGTAAAGGCCCCCTTCTCATGACCGAAGAGTTCACTTTCAAGAAGACTTGCCGACAGGGCGGCGCAGTGGACCTTGATAAGGGGCTTCCCCTTCCTGGGGGATAATTCGTGGATAGCATCGGCGACCAGCTCTTTGCCGACCCCGGATTCGCCTGTGATCAGGACCGAAGCCTTTGCGGGGGCCGCCCGCCTTATGGTATCAAAAACCCGGCGCATGGGGGTGCTTGTACCAATGATGGTCTCAAACTGTTTCTGCTGCTCCAGCTCCTCTTCTATGCGGCGGTGTTTGAGTTCCAGTTCCCGGCCTTTAAGGGCCCGCTTTACAAGGAGGGATAGCCGATCCAGGTTGACCGGTTTGGTGAGGAAATCATAGGCCCCGTTACGCATGGCATTCACCGCGTTTTCCACGGTTCCGTGTCCCGTAAGGACGATGACGGGGATCCCCGGGGTTTCGGCGCCGATCCGCTGCAAGAGATCCTCCCCGCTTATACCGGGCATCCGGAGATCCGTGATGACAAGATCAATATCCCCTTTTAGAAACAGCTTCCAGCCTTCATCGCCGGCGGCAGCGGTTTCTACCTCGTAACCATCCATTTGAAGGGAGGCGGCCAGTCCCTCCCGGATATTTTTTTCATCGTCCACCACGAGAAGTTTAAACTGCATCATCCCCCCCTCATAACTTATCAGCCGGGTTTCCTTCTGGGGAACAGGCAGGCTGATGGTGAAGCAGGATCCCTCCCCGGGTTTCGATTTTACCGAAACTTCCCCTCCATGCTCCCGGATGATCTTATACACCAGGGTCAGGCCTAGTCCTGAACCGGTTTCCCTGGTGGTAAAGTAGGGTTCAAAAATTTTGGACAGATTCTCTTCCGGAATTCCTATACCCGTATCCTGCAGATCGATCTGAAGCTCCGTGTCTGTATGGCTGGTTTTTATGATGAAGGTCCCCCCCCGGGGCATGGCGGCGATTGCGTTTTTTATCAGATTGAGGAGGGCCTGCTTCATATACCGCTCATCAAAATCGATCAGGGGCAGAGTTTCCGCCGGTTCCAGGAGACATTCGATATGGGCTTCTTCCATTTCATACCATACAAATTCAACCAGTTCTTCTATGAGGGTGTTGATGTTCCCCTTCCGGAATTCTATATTCATGGGACGGACTGCAAAAAGAAAATCCACCACAATATGATTAAGCCGGTCGATTTCCTCGTTCACCACGGCGATGTACTTGTCCAGGAGGTTGAAATACCCCGTAGGATCCTGCCCGTTTTTTCCGTCGGGGTGGGCCTTAAAGTACATTTCCTGGTTGGAGGCCATGGCCTTCTGGATAAGCTGTATGTGTATGGAAATTGATCCCAGAGGATTCTTTATCTCATGGGCCACACCGGCGGCCAGGGTGGTAAGGCTGGCCAGATTTTCCGCCCGTCTGAGCCGGGCCTCCTTACCCCGTTTTTCCGTTATATCCTCAACATAGATGAGGGAACCGGAAACCTGATGATCCCGCACCAGGGGAAGGACACTGATACTGAGGAGCCGTTGAATGCCCTTGACTTCCACATCAAATTCCCGCTCTTCGATCCGGTCATTACCCGGAAGGGCGGATTCAAAGAATTCCCGGAGGGTATCGTCCCGGAGAAGATTCCAGACCGCCATGGTTCCCGATTCAGGATGGGAAAGGGGCAGGAACCGTTCGGCATTTTTGTTAGCCATAACCAGGTTATGATGGGTATCACAAACCAGAATTCCGTCGGTGAGGGAATCCAGAACTGTTTCGAGCCGGTCGATTTCAGCGGTGGCGGACATCAGGAGTTCCAGAATCTGCTCGGCGGTGAGTTTGTTGAGCTTCTTGAGGGCCCGTTTGATAAAATCTCTCATAGATCTACCGCCATTCGCCGGAATTCCGTACAATACCTGTCCAGGGCTAGGGCAGGGTTCTGATTATACGTATTCACCGCGGTTTCCGTTTCAGCGGTTAAGGCCCGTATGGCTTCGGCAAAAACAGTACCGCCGGAAAGGGAAACCCCATCCCGGAGGCTCCTGGAGACCATCTTCAGGAGGAGCGCCAAAAACTGATGAAACAGTCCGGGAACCTCAAAATTACCCGCCCCCTTCAGGATCAGGGCCACACAGCTCCCGGTATCCCCCAGGGGCCTTCCATATCCCGCAGCTTCCGCTATGGGGGCGGTGTACTTCCCCAGGGCTACCAGGGCCGGCGGCAAGACCGCAACACCCCTTTTCCGCAGGGTTACCGCTCCCTGGTAGGCAAGGGACGCGGCAAAAAATGCCGCCAGGCCGTGGAGACTTTCCCCGGAAATGGGGAGAAAAGAATCGAGATAGGCGGTGAGCAGGCCGGTCCCCCTCCCCGTTTTTCCTTCCCCTGCTGTCCAGGCGCCGCCTCCCGCCCCGGGACCACCCCCCCCTTCGGCCACGGCGTTCCGGAACACCCGGCGGATCAGTTCCCATTCGGAGTCCCGGTCCCGGGGATAAAAACGGTAGGGCCTGAGCCGGGACAGAATCGTGGGGAGCAGCGACCCGCCGTGGGCGGTGGTGAGAACTATGGTCAGATGCGCCGGCGGTTCCTCCAGCATCTTGAGCAGGGCGTTATACCCCCCTTCCTGCATACGATCCGCGTTTTCAATGAGGAGGAGCTTTCCCTTTCCTGCCGGGGCAAGATGACTCCACCAGGATGCCCGCCTGATATGGCCTACGGGAATCAGTTTCCCTATCCCCTCGGCCTCAAGCCTGAAGGCATTTTTGAGGATCGAATTGCGGAGCCCTTCCAGGGCTTCCCGGTCAATGCCCTGGATTTTTCCGGGTGAGGATTCATGGATGGAACCAAGGGCATCCACATCTTCGTTTAGTCCTTCTATTATGCCCGACAGTTTTCCAATCTTCGGGTCATCCTCCCAGATGAGGGGGCTAAACCGCATCAACAGTTTCCGTACCGACCGGATAAAGAGCATCCGGGAGGAAGGGATGTCCGGTTCCCGGAAAAAAACCGAAGCCGCTGCGGCTATCTCCGCGGAAAAGGAACGGGAACCGAGGACCAGGAGATCCGGGTGGTAGAGGAACCGGTGAAGGGCACAGGCCTTGCAGGGGCAGTTCCAGGGGGCTCCGGGCCCCTCACAGGAGAGGACCCTCCCCAGCTCCAGACCTGCGGTTCCCTTACCCGATGCCGGGGGGCCGGAAAAAAGCATGGACGGCGCCAGGGTTTCCCCGGTGATATCCGCAGCCAGTTGGGTCACCCCGCTCTGGCCGATGATGTTCTCAAACACCGTCATCCTCCCTCTATGAACTGTTCTATATTGAACTGAT
>JAITJI010000083.1 GCA_031279015.1 Spirochaetaceae bacterium | reverse complement strand
AGGGGTACAAGAACAGCCGTTGCGGGCAGCATGGGGAGAATCAAAAGACTCATGGCCATCGGTTCCCGGCCTTTGAAGCTGAACCGGGCCAGGGAAAAAGCAGCGATTAAGGCAATGGGAAATGAACGCCAGAAACTGTGAAAGATCATCACCATCAAAGCGGTGTTTGCCCTGGTTAAAAGCAGATTTTCTCTGTGGGTAATTGCCCGTATGATGAACTGAATCAACCCAACATCCCCGTTCAGCATGGTCCTGACCATCATGGTACTCACCACCGGGGCGATAATCCAGGGAAGAAGATAGATGCTGCGGAAGAAGCGGGCCATCCGGCTCTTGCGGGTAATCAACAGTGCAGTTCCGTAGGACATGGGGATAACCAGAAGGATATTGCAGATTACGTAGGTAAGAGAAACCCGGAGGTTGGTAAAAAACCTGCTCCCCTCTCTGAACAGTTGGATATAATTATCAAATCCCGCAAATCTGGTTACCCCCGAAAGACTGGTGCGCTGAAAAGCCATGGCAAAGCCTGTCAATACGGGAAAGAGCAGAAAAACAACCAACAGGATCAACGATGGCAAAATCATAAAATATGGTACTGTTTTTTTCTACCATGGCTTTTATATCCTGTGTTACCTTGCTCTGGAATTGTATTCCTGCTGAGCCTCCTGCAGGATGCGCGGAATGTCCGATTTAGGCGCCGACAGGCAGCGCTGAAGGGCCGCCACTATGGCATCGGCCAGATCGCCGTAGTAAGGGGTCTGGGGCATGGGCTTTCCTGTTCTGATGGCCTCGTTAAAGACCTTGAAATACTCCGTCTGATATTCCGGCTTTTCCCATTCGGCCTGCTTTATGGGAAGTCCCGCATCGGGGTATTCATTCAGGTTGGATTTGAACAGGGTGTCGATGAATTTCCAGGCCAGTTCCTTGTTCTTCGATTTCTGGTAAATAGAAATTGCCCAGCTATTAGTAAAATCATTGCCGGTTGCGGTAGGATACTGGGCTACGCCGATTTTTATAAGCTGAGCGTTCGTCTGGGGCGGCAGCAATCCCGTTGCCCATCCCGCACTTTCCAGACGGTCGGTGTAATAAGCGCCCCACGCAAAAGACATGGAAATTTTTTCAGCCATAAAATAATCACCGGTGTCATAGGTATTGGTGACCGCATCAGGGGGAACAACCTTGTGGGCGTTCACCATGTCCCATATCCACTCCGCCAAAACAGGAATAAAGTTTTTCAATGCTGGCGGAGTTTGGGGTTCGGATCCTTGTGCCAGAAACCGCAGTAGTTTGCCTGGCGTTTTACAATAATCTGAAAATGTTCTCTCCTGGTCGTATCTGATTCCTCCGGTACAGTATGCTTCTACTTGCTCTGATAGACCAGCCCGGTCTCCATGTTTTTCTGCAGCAGCGTAAAAAGAAGGAGGGTTGGTATGGACGCAATAATACCCGCCAGCAGCAGGGCCGGGCTGTGGTTGCTCAGAACAGCCAGGGTCGGCATCACCGGGCGTATACCGATACTTTTGGTAAAGGTCATGCCAAAGAGGAGATCCCCCCAGCACCAGGCAAACTGGGTAAAGAACACAACCGCCATGGGAGCCACCGACATGGGAACCAGGATTTTAAGCAGGACCGTCATGTTTGATGCGCCGTCTATTTTGGCGGATTCCAACACTTCCCGGGAAATACCGGTAAAGAAATTACGAATAACGAACATGGCGAAGGGTATGCAGATGGACATATAGAAAAGCATCATTCCTAACCGGGTATTGTAAAGACCAAAGACATTGTACATCCTGAAAACCGGAATAAGGTACATCTGGAAGGGGAAGATCGTCCCCGAATATATCCAAAGGAACCAGAACATGCGGCCCTTAATGGGTAAATGGGCAATGGCGTAGGCTGCCAGCGTTGCAAAAGCAACCGCGCAGCCGGCCCCTACCAGGGCATAGACAAAGGAAGCGCCCATGGAATTAAAAAAACCCACCGAAAATTGTATATAATTAAGGTTTTCAGGAAGGGCGTTTGCCTTGGGCATGGCCCAGACATTGCTCCGGTTTGATTCTACCCTGCTTTTAAAGCTATAGGTAACGGAAATGAAGATGGGGTAAATCCAAACCAGTGAAAGAAAAAGCAGGATAACATTTATCAGCACTCTTGAGGGGAGTATGCGTTTCATGATGCGCCTCCTAATATTTGTCCTCGGCAAAACTTTTTTTCAACTGAAAGTAAGAGATGACAAGAATGATTATGGTTAAGACCACCGCCACAGAAGCGCCAAAACCCATGTGGTTACGGACAAAAGATTCTACATACATGGTAAGGGCCAGGGTTTCGGAAGTCCTGAAGGGACCGCCCTTGGTCATAATCCAGATTCCGTCAAAAACTTTGAAGGTATTCACCAGGGTCATAAGGATAACCACCTTAAACGTAGTTTCCAGCATGGGAAACACCACATACCAGTAACGCTTAAAAGCCCCGGCCCCGTCGATGATGGCTGCCTCTATGGGGTCCTGGGCCATACTCCTCAAACCTACGATAAAGAGTATCATATTGAGACCCAGGCCGCTCCAGACACCCATGATGATCATGATGAAGGTATTTACATAGGGGATGGCCAGCCACTCGCTTCTCAAATTTTCAAAACCCAGGCTGCTCATAAGGGTCGGGATGCCGTGGATAGACAAAAGGTTTCTGATGATAAGGCCGCCTACTACCCCGGCCAGCGCGCTGGGCAGGTAGAAAACATACTTGAAAAATGACAGAAAAGAACTATTGGTAATGAGCAGGGCAAACAGGAGGGGAAACAGGCAGTTAAGGATGAGGGCACAGCCTACCCAAATGAGGGTATTAATAAAAGACTGCAGGAAATTGGCATCCTTGAAAATTTCAATGTAATTTTTTATACCGGTAAAAACCATGGGGGAAAAACCGTCCCACTCAAAAAAGCTTACATAGATTGTAAAACCCGTGGACATTATAAAAAAGACCGTGATTAAGATTATCGCAGGCAGGAGATAGGCATAATTAAGAATACCGGCAGATCCTGACTGCCCATGGGAATTTTTCATACCGATTCCTTCATAAGAGCGCCTCTAAAAACCCAACCGGTATTTTTAGAGGCGTCTATAACTGTTTGTGGCTGAAAATATCCGGTTCCCCAAGGAACCGGATCTCTCATAACCCGTTATTTAAATGTCTGATCAGCCTTGGCCTGACAAGCCGCAAGAACCTGATCGAGGGTACCCTGGCGCAGCCAGAAACGGGCCATTTCATTGATAACCACGTCCCTAAGTTCGGCGGGAGTGTTCTCATAGAAGCGGAGAATCATCTGGTATTTGTCGGGCTGGGAACCGAAGGCGTACATCTTGGCCGTTACCCCGTTGGCAACCTTCACCTTGCTGGAATTAACATACCCATAATGATCGCTGAAATTCTGCTGAACCGGCAATTCATAGTAGTGTTTTATAATCTCAAGAGCCTGGGCCTTCTGGGCGCTGTGGGCCGAAACGCAAAGAGGAGCTACCTCAAAGAAGATGGGGGCCTTGTTCCTGGGATTCTGGCTGGGAACTACAAAGGTATCGTAGTCGGTCAGAGGCTGGAGGTCGTAATCCCGGGTAAGGCCGATAGGATCGGCGGTGGTGAAATTCGCCATGGCGATCTCTTCATCCGCAAAGGCCCTGACCCAGTCGTCCCTGGGATCGGAAAAATAACCCTTGTTGAGCATATCGTCCCAAACCCTCAGGGCCGCTTTCATCTTGTCGCCGGTATATTTTTCCTTGCCGGTACAAATATCCATGTAGAGCTGGGGATCATAGGAACCCAGCATAATTTGGAGCCACACAAAACTGCCCCAGGAAGCCGCATGGTGCCCAATGGGGTAGATCCCCGCAGCCTTGATCTTGGCGCAGATATCAAGGAATTCCTGGAATGTGGCAGGCTCTTTAAGGCCCAGACGGTTGAAAATTTTCTTGTTGTACACAATGGTATTGTTCAGCAAGGCCCAGGGGGCGGCATACACTTTTCCGTTAAATTTAAGGGATTCGGCAACATCCGCGCTTACCCCGTTGGGAATGATATAGGACTGCCAGATATCCGTCAGATCCTCCACAAGGCCGTTTTCAACCAGCGTCTGAAGTTGAAAGCCGCTCCACCAGGTGAAGAGGCCGGGAGCATTCGGCGTCCGGGCCGATTGCTGGATGGCAGTCTGGTAAGCGGCTACGTCCGGGTAGGAAATAAGTGTTACCGGAATGCCGGAAGCCTTTGTTATTTCAGGGGCCAAAGCCGCTTCACTTTCAGGGTCAGGCTTATCGTTCCAATACTCAACCGCCTTGCCGCCGCCTGCCGCCGCAGTTCCTCCGCTCTGGGCTCCACCTGCGGCCACCACCATGGCGGCGGGGATCATCAGGACCAGTAAGATCGTCAGTGCTCTCTTCATATTTTCCTCCAGGGAAAAATTTATTACATGCAAGCATACACCCGCATGGTAAACAAGGGAAAAATTATGATACTCGTGTATTTTTTACGTGAATAACAACAGGGAAAATTTAAAAAATAGTCTGTTTTAATGGGGGGGGGGGGGGGGGTATAAGGCAGTATTAGGACACTTCAAAAAAACACCCCCTTTTTACGCCGACGAAATACACTGCTGCAAAAGACAGGCCCTGGTCCGGCAAAATACTCATCCCGATTATACCCCTATCCCTGACAGGGCGCCATGATTATTTTGTCATAAAACAAGAATATTTTGTTATCCTCGGGAGTATGCCCCTTACTCCCGGGGCTTTTTTTTGAAGAACCCCAGGAGTTTCTGCATGAGGCCTCTCCGGGGAGTTGTATTTTCCGGAACCTGTGCCGCCATTCCGGCGGTTCCGGATTTTGCGGGCTGCTTTCCACCGGCCTGCCGGCGCTGGGTTTTTCCCGGTCCCCGGGCCGCCCGGGAGGTTTTTTCCGGAGTCTTTACCGCCGGTTCCCGGCCAAATTCCCCCGACTCAGCCTTGTCCCGCCGCCTGCCGCGGCTGTTTCCCCCGCTCCGGGGGCGGTTTCCCGGTTCCCTCTGCCGTTCCCCGGCCTTGGAGGGGGCCGGGGGCGTTCCCCGGGGTTTGCCGGAACTGCCGTCCCCGGTTGGGGAGGAATCGTACTTCCGCTTGTAATAGGCCATTCGTTCTTCCAGGGAAAGCCGGGAGAGGTTTCCCGTGGAAGATCCGCCGGCGTCCCGGGAATTACGGCGGGTTTCGTCCTCAAAACTGCCTTGGACATTCCTGGCGGAACCCCCTTCGGCTCGTTTTTCAAGGCCCCTTCGGCGTTCCTGTTCCGGTTTTTCCCCGTAACGGGGTTCCCTTCCACGAAGCCGGTTTTCCCTTCCGGCGCCGCCTTTCCGGCTGTTCCGGTCTCTGCCCGCCAGACCCCGGGGCTCTTCGTCCCGTCTCCGGCGCCCCCCGTCCCCGTCCTCTCTCCGGAGGCCAAAGAAATCGGTACGGATCCGCATCCCCTGACTCTTGTCTTCGGCGTACAGGGCCGGCTCGGCAATCGCAGAGGGGATCTTCTTGCCAATATATTTTTCAATGGCCGGAAGTTCGTATACATCCTGTTCACTGGCCAGGGTAACGGCCTTGCCGGTCTTGCCGGCCCGGGCGGTACGGCCTATACGGTGAACGTAGTTTTCCGTTTCCACCGGGAGATCGTAGTTCACCACCATGGCCAGGGATTCGATATCAAGTCCCCGGGCGGCCACATCGGTGGCTACCAGATAGTTGATCTTACCGGCCTTTACATCCTCTATGATGCGCAGCCGCTTTGACTGGGGGAGATCCCCCATGATAAATTCGCACTCAATCCCGTTTATCCGCAGCCGTTTGGCGACGATCTCCGCGTACCGTTTGGTGTTGCAAAAGATGATGGCGCTTTCCGGTTTTTCCCTGACCAGGATGCCCAGGAGGAGCTTCATCTTATCGTCGCTGGGGACGTGGTAGAGGAGCTGGTCGATCTCCTCCACGGTAACATTCTCCGGGGCGATCTCTATTTCCAGGGGGTTTTTAGTGTACTCCCAGGCCAGATTCTTCACCCAGTTGTTGAGGGTGGCGCTGAAAAGCATGGTCTGGCGGCGGTCTACCGGAGGAACCACCCTGATGAGCTTCCGCAGATCCGGGTAAAAGCCCATATCAAACATCCGATCCGCCTCATCCAGGATGAGGAAGGCGATATCCATCAGGTTCATCTTGCCGGAACTGTTGAGGTCCAGGACCCGGCCGGGGGTCCCCACCAGGATCTGTACATTGTCCCGGAGCAGTAGCTGCTGTTCCGTATAACCAACTCCGCCGTAGAAGCTGCCGATCTTAAAGGGCAGATATTTCCCCAGGAGTTTCGCTTCATCCTCAACCTGAACCGCCAGTTCCCTGGTGGGAACCATAATTATCGCCTTTTTTCCGTTCAAAAGGGCTTCCGTGAGGAGCCGCTGAAAAATAACGACCAGAAATGCAGCGGTCTTACCGGTCCCCGTCTGGGACTGCACATAGAGATCCTGACCGCTGAAGGCGTTGGTCAGTACCTGCTCCTGGACCGGCATGCAGGTGACATAGCCCGCTTCGATAATACCCCGTAGAAGGTCGGGGTGTAAATTTAATTTCTGAAATTCCATTTGTACTTAATTTATACACGGTTTTTGCAAAAATGGATAGTGGAAGGGAAACTCTTCCCACATGCCCCGCCGGCGCTGTATAGTAATTATATGGAACTTATGAAGCGTACAGTAACCTGCGGTTCCCTGCGGAAGGCCGATGTGGGAAAAACCGTCATTTTGAACGGCTGGGTAAACCGGAAACGGGACCACGGGGGTATTTCCTTTATCAATCTCCGGGATCGCTACGGGATAACCCAGGCGGTGGTAGATACTTCGGTATCCATGGAAGCGCTGGCGGAGGCATCTGCCGGGGCGGGCGCTTATGCGGACCCGGCGGCCCCTCCGTCTGCGGCGGCCCTTGCCGCCCTGACGGCGGAATTGCGGAACGAGTACTGTGTCGCGATGGAGGGGGTGGTCCGTCCGCGGCCGCCCTCTATGGTGAACCCTGATATGGCTACCGGAGAAATTGAGGTACTGGCCCGCAGACTCATGATCCTGAGCCGGTCCGAGCCCCTTCCTTTTCAGATCGATGAGGATTCCGGAGCCCGGGAGGAGCTGCGTCTCCGGTACCGGTATCTGGATCTCCGGTCAACTGCCATGCAACGCCGGATCCGGCTGCGGAGTGAAGTGGCCTTTGCCGTCCGGGAATGGATGACGGGTCAGGGTTTTTATGAGATCGAGACCCCTACCTTTATCCGATCCACCCCGGAGGGCGCCCGGGATTACCTGGTGCCTTCCCGGCTGTATCCGGGCAAATTCTACGCCCTGCCCCAGTCGCCCCAGCTCTACAAACAGCTGCTCATGGTTTCGGGATTCGACCGGTACTTTCAGATCGCCCGGTGTTACCGGGATGAGGATGCCCGGGGGGACCGGCAGCCGGAATTCACCCAGATAGACATCGAGATGTCCTTTGTGAGCCGGGATGATATCCTTGCCATGACCGAAGGCCTTATGGGGTATGTGTTTAAAAAAAACCTGGGTCTGGAACTGCCTGCCTGTTTTACCCGCCTGAGTTTTGAGGAGGCCATGGAGCGCTACGGGACCGATAAACCGGATCTCCGGTTTGATCTGCCCCTGCAGGATTTTGCCCCCTACGCGGAGGCGGGGCATTTCCAGGCTTTTAAGGATGTTCTGGCTGCCGGCGAGGCGGAACGGCAGGCTGCGGCCGCCGGGGGGATCGGCGCCAAGGGAGGCGGGGTAAAGGCCCTGGTGCTTCCCGCCGAGGTGATGGGTAAAACCCCCTATTCCCGGAAGCAGATTGAGGAGCTTGAGGTCCAGGCAAAGATCCACAAGGCCAGGGGCCTGGCTTGGATGAAAGTCGCCTCCTCCCCCTCTGCCCCGGCGGAGGGAGATGGGGGGCTGCCGATTCTGGAGGGAGGGGTGGCGAAATTCTTCGGCGACACCGCCGGGGATCCTCCTTCCGGAGATCTGGCCCGGAGGATCCTTGGGGGCCTTGGCGCGGGGCCCGGGGACCTCATCCTGATCGTGGCGGACTCAAAGCGGCGGATCGCCAATACCGCCCTGGGGGCGGTCCGGTCCAAACTGGGCCGGGACCTGGGTTTAGCGGAAAACGGGCCTTCCGGAGAGCCGGGAACAGGGCAGGGCCGGTTTGCCTTTGTCTGGATTGTGGATTTCCCCCTCTTTGAATTTAACGAAGAGGAAAACCGTTGGGAGGCGGCCCATCACCTGTTCTCCTATCCCCAGGAACAGTACCACGCGGTGCTGGAAAGCGATCCCGGTGCGGTAAAGGGGGATCTCTACGATCTGGTTCTCAACGGCTACGAGCTGGCATCGGGGTCCATCAGGATTCACGATCCGGATCTGCAGAAACGGGTATTTTCCGTTGTCGGCATTGATCCTGCCGAGGCGGAAAAGAAATTCGGCTTTCTCACCGGGGCCTTCAAATTCGGCGCCCCTCCCCACGGCGGAATCGCCCCGGGACTCGACCGGCTGGTGATGCTTATGGCCGGGGAGACATCGATAAAAGAGGTGATCGCCTTCCCCAAAAATTCCTTTGCCGAAAGTCCCATGGACGGCTGTCCCAACGAGGTGGAACAGAAACAGCTTGATGAGCTCCACATCATCATCAAGCGGGGGTCTGCCTCTGAATCTGAAACTCAAGGGAACCAAAACAATCGGAATACTGATGGAAGACCCCACGGTTTGTAATTTAACGGAGTGCCTGCTCAGGGCTGGTGTTACGGCAATTTTTGTGTTTAATGATATTATGATTTTAGGTGTAAGTGAAAAGGTTGAAGAGAAGGGACCCACCATAGGGAAGCATATCGTCCTTGTGGGTTTTGACAACCGTGAATTCAGCCTGGGGGTTGCAGGGGGGATAACTACCGCGGAGACCCCCCTTAATGACATGGGGCGCAAATGCGCGGAACTCATTATTCAGCAGCTTAACAAGCGGCGGATAGGCAAAAGACGAATACTGTTGCCCTGCAAGCTGCATATACGGATATCCGTATCCGATCTTGTATCTGTTCCCCGGGAACAGCATTACGCCGAAGTAAGGCCATGAAGTCCTGGTTCGATCTGTTTTTTACCTTCTTCAAAATGGGCTGTATCACCTTTGGCGGCGGGTACGCCATGCTTCCCATCATCGGCAGGGAGTTGGTGGACCGGAAAGGCTGGGTAAGCATGGAGGAAGTGACGGACTATTTTGCCCTGGGCCAGGTTACCCCGGGGATCATTGCGGTGAACGTATCCACCTTTGTGGGGTACAAGCGGAAGGGGGTTCCGGGGGGAATCCTCGCCACCCTGGGCTTCATACTCCCCTCCCTGGTGATCATCATCCTTATCGCCGCCTTTCTGCAGAATTTTGCGGATATGCCCCTGGTTCAGCATGCCTTCGGGGGTATCCGGGTGGCGGTGGGGGCCCTGATCCTGGATGCGGTGATCAAGCTGGGAAAGGGGGCCCTGAAGAACAAAAGCTCTGTCCTTATCGCTGTGGCCGCCTTTAGTCTTTCGGCCTTCTTCCGTACATCCCCGGTTTTGCTGGTTTTATGTGCGGCCCTCGCAGGATTCCTCCTCTACCGGCCGCGGGGAAGGCGCCCCCCGGGGGGGCAGGGCACGCAGGAGGGTGGGTCATGATCCTGTTCCGTCTCTTTGTCGAATTTTTTCAGATTGGCCTCTTTTCCGTGGGGGGGGGATTGGCGACCCTTCCCTTCCTCTACCGTCTGGCGGATACGTACGACTGGTTTGACTACACGGCCATTGCCGATATGATTGCCATTGCCGAATCCACCCCCGGCGCCATCGGGGTAAACATGGCGACCTATGCGGGGTTCCGCTGCGCCGGAATTCCCGGGGCGCTGCTGGCAACCCTGGGGCTGGTTTGTCCCTCAATCATCGTCATCATCATCGTGGCGCGGATCTTTTTGAGCTTTAAGGATAATCCCCTGGTTAACGCGGTGTTTTCCGGCCTCCGTCCCGCCGCTACGGGGCTTATCGCCGCTGCGGGCTTTGCGGTAATTTCCCAATCGTTGTATAATAGGGATTCCCTGGTTTGGTACGAGGGATTCCGGTGGCGGGAACTGATCTTGTTTGTCCTGATCTTCTTTTTTGTCCGCCGATTTAAAAAACATCCGGTGATCTATATAGCCGCTGCCGGGGCGGCGGGGGTGCTCTTCGGATTCTAAGCCCCAAATTCCCCAACAGCAACTGCGGGGTTACACAACGGAGGAATGGATGTTTGCCAGCGTAAACGGAACCCGAATTTTTTTTGATGTAGACGGTAAGCAATACGTGCCGGAGGGGAGGGTGATGAAGAAGAAGCCCGTCTGCTTTGTTCTGCACGGCGGGCCGGGGAGCGATCACAGCGCCTATGTGCCGGCCCTCGATCCCCTGACCGATCTTATGCAGCTTGTATATATCGATTACCGGGGCAATGGCCGCAGCGATTACCCCGATGAAGAAACCTACACCATAGAGCAGAATGTTAATGACCTGGAGGCGTTGCGCCGGTATTTGGGGTTTGAAAAAATTGTGTTCCTGGGGCAGTCCTATGGCGGCATCGTGGCCCAGGCCTATGCTATCGCCTTTCCGGAGAATCTACAGGCCCTGATCCTCATAACAACCGCCCCAAGTCATGAGTTATTCAGAAGGGCTCAGGAGGAGCTGCACAGGCGCGGAACCCCGGAACAGATCAGGATGGCCGATACCTACCTCTGGCCGGGAAAATTCCCGGATAATGAAACCTGTCTGGCCTATTACCAGCTTTTTATCGATCTCTACGCCTACAAGAAGGTCCCCCAGGATGCCTTTGAGGAAAGCGTCGCCCGGGAGATCCTGTCCTACAGGGCCCTGAACCGGGGTTTCGGCGGGGATCTGAGGACCTTTGATTTTACCCCGCATCTGCATGCCATAGGCTGCCCGGTTCTGCTTATCGGCGGCAGGCATGACTGGGTAACGCCCATTGAATGTACCCGGGAAATAGCGACACATCTTCCCTGCTGCCGGATGGTGATTCTGGAAGAAAGCAGCCATTTTGTCTTTTTTGATCAGTATGATGAGTCGATAAACACCATCATCAATTTTATCAAAGAGGAGTTATAATGCCCGCAGGCGGAGATGTTCCTCCAGGAGCCGTTTTTTGTCCTCCGGAATGGGGGTGCTTTGATTCCTGAGAAAGTCGAAGTGTACGATCACCGCCCGGCCAACGGAACAGAGTCTGCCCTGCTGCCAGGCCTCATGGTACAGGGTAAATGATTTGGTCCCGACGCGCTCCACAAAGGTTCTCAGTTCTACATCGTATTGAAAGAAAAGTTGATCCGTAAAATCGTATTCCGTATGGGCCATGATAAGGGGCCAGTGATTGTGGGAAAGGTTCAAATCGGGTTCAAATATCCTGAACAGGGGATTCCGCGCCAATTCAAACCAGGCGGCCAGGACTACGTTGTTAATATGCCCCAATCCGTCCACATCACCGAACCGGGGAGTTACAGTGGTCGTAAACATGGTGTGTTCAGTATACGTGAGAGCTTAAATAATATCAATGTGAAGCGCGGCTCCGGTGACCTGCGGCTACGGCCCAATATCCGGTTTACCGGTCCCGGGAAGGCTCCTAATAGCGGGCCGCTGCATATTCTACCCAGCCCCCGGCATTTACCAGGGCCCGCTCAAAATCCCTGAGGGTAAAAGGGAAGGTTTTCTCTTTTTCACCCCCGCTGAACCTGAGGACCCCCCCCTCCGTGTCCACCTCCAGGGTCGTTTGGACCCCCTTGAATTCCCGGAAGAGTTCCTCCAGGGCTGCCGCCGGGAGTTCCACGGCAATAAGGCCGCAGTTGTACATGTTCTGCCGGAATATCCGGGCGAAGCTTTCGCCGATGACGATGTTGATGCCGTTCAGCTCCAGGACCCAGGGTGCGTGCTCCCGGGAACTGCCGCAGCCAAAGTTTGCCCTGGTGAGGATGGCCCCCTTCCCGCTGATGTCTTGTTTCGGATCGAAGCCCTCAAGTTTAAGATCCTCCAGAATGTAGGGCCTCAGGGCCTCCCGGGAATTCTCGGTCAGATACCGGGCCGGGATGATCTCATCGGTATTGATATCGTTTCTGTCCAAAAAGAGTACCGGACCGCCGAATTGTTTCATGGTATGCTCCTTCCTGTTCCCCGCCGGGCGTCCTCAGAGGTCCCCGGGACCGGTGATATACCCCGCCACGGCAGCCGCCGCCGCTGACGCCGGACTCATGAGGTGGACCATGCCGCCCCGGCCCATGCGGCCGTAGAAATTCCGGTTTGTGGTGGATGCGCAGATCTCCCCCTCCGCCAGGACCCCGTTGGACATCCCCAGGCAGGCGCCGCAGCCCGGGCTGATAATGCAGAACCCCGCCTCATGGAACAGGGCGACGAGTCCCTCCTGCAGGGCCTGGCTATACACCCCGGGTGTGGCGGGGGCGAGGATCGCCCGGACCGTGGGGGAGACTCTTCTGTTCCTGATGACGGCGGCGGCTTCCCGCAGATCCTCGATACGGCCGTTGGTGCAGGAGCCAATGTAGACCTGATCAACCTTTGTCCCCGCAAGTTCCCGGATGGTTTTAACCTGATCCGGTTTGTACCCCACCGTGGCGGAGGGTTCCAGGTCTGAACAGTCCAGGCTGACGATCCGGTCGTACACCGCATCGTCATCACTTTGCCATGCCCTGAAGTCCTCCAGAGCCGCTTCCTTTGCCGGGTAGGTTTTCTCCTCCTCCCCGGACCCGCCGCCCGCCGGTTTTCCGATAAAGGGCCAGAGATAGTCCACGGTGATATGGTCGGGCATACAGAGGCCCGATGTTGCCCCGGCTTCCACCGCCATGTTGCAGATGGTCATCCGGCTTTCCATACTCATGGCATCCACTACGGGGCCCCTGAATTCAATTACCCGGTCTGTGGCGCCGGCCACACCGATCCGGGCAATTACCCCAAGGATCACGTCCTTGGCAAAGACCCCGGCCCGGAGCTTCCCCTCCAGGTCTATCCGGATCGTCGCCGGTTTCCGGAAGGCGCAGACCCCCTTGAGGATACCCACCTCCAGATCCGTGGTTCCTACCCCGGCGGCAAAGGCGCCAAAGGCCCCATGGGTACAGGTATGACTATCCCCCATGATAACCGTACAGCCCGGCCGGACAAAACCCTTTTCCGGGAAGATGGCATGGCAGACCCCGTTCCGGCCTACATCAAAAAAATCCCGGATCCCATGCCGCCGGACCCAGTCCCGGAGGATTCTGCCCTGTTCCGCGGTTTTACTGTCCTTGGCGGGGCTCACATGATCAATCACCGCTTTGATCCTGAAGGGATCGAATACCCGGTCCATTCCCCGGGAGACCAGATCGTTGATGGCAATAGGGGTGGTGATCTCATGGCAGAAGACCCGGTCCAGCCGTAGTACCCAGGTTTCACCGAAGGGCCGATCCACCACATGAGTGTCGAATATCTTGTCTGTTAAGGTTTTTCCCACGGCATACTCCCCTTGTACACAAGTAATAACGGCTCCATCGGGATGGGCGGATTTGAACCGCCGATCTCTTGCTCCCAAAGCAAGCGCCTTAGCCTCTAGGCTACATCCCGCAAAGAATATCATAGCCGAAAAGGAAACCCCGGTCAATTGAACGGATCAGCCTAAAGGGGGGTCCGGTTACCGGATGGGCGGCGGTAAACAGGCACAGGCCCTGTCCGGGCAATGCGTTCTATAGACAGGAACAACGGCGCCGGATACCATGGTATCCATGAACGGTACGGTCCGGGCGGGTCTTTGGGAAGGTTTTACAGACCCTGTCCGGGATGTTTTATGGGGCCATATCTACCTTACCCCGGCAATGGCGGTTTTGATCAGGACCCCGGCGTTTATCCGGCTTTCCCGTATTTTTCAACTGGGACCGGCCTATGGGATATACCCCGGGGCAACCCATACCCGGGCAAGCCATTCCATCGGGGTATACCACCTGTCCCGGCGGCTCCTCCTCGATCTTGCCGAAAAGGGGGCCGATTCCTGGCTCAGCATCACCGGGGTGCGCTCCTTCCTCTGTGCAAGCCTCCTCCATGATCTGGGGCATTTTCCCTATACCCACTCCCTGAAAGATCTGCCCCTCCGTTCCCACGAGGAACTGACGGGCAGCCTCATCCTGCAGGAGCCCCTGAAGAGTCTGGTTGGCAGAACCGGGGCGGATCCCTATCTGACCGCCGCTATCGTGGATACCAAACTCCCCAGCCAGGGTTCCGGGGAGCTGATCTTCTACCGGAAACTCCTCTCCGGCGTCCTGGACCCGGACAAGCTGGACTACCTTAACCGGGATGCCCGGTACTGCGGGGTTCCCTACGGTATGCAGGATGTGGACTTTATCTATAATCAGCTCCGGCCCAACCAGGAACGGGGGGTGGATATCTATTCCCGGGGTGTTCCCAGTGTGGAATCGATTCTCTTCTCCAAATACCTCATGTACCGCACGGTCTACTGGCACCGTTCCGTCCGCTCCGCCACGGCGATGATCAAAAAGGTCCTTTTGGCCGGCCTTGCGGATGGAGCCATTACCCAGGAGGAGCTCTACGATCTGGACGATCAGGGGCTCTTTGCCCTTCTTTCCTCCCGATCCCATCCCCTCTTTCCTCTGGCCTTCCTCGTCCGCGAGGGACAGTACTACCCCGCCGCGGCGGAATTTCCCTTTGATAAGACCCTGCATGAGAATCTCCAGAATATCGGGAATCGTTCCCGTTATGAACAAGCCCTGGCGGCGGAGCTTTCGGAGTCCCTGGGTAGAACCATCCGTCCCGCCGAGATCATCATCGATGTCCCCGAACCGGTCTCCTTTGAAACCGGCCTCCACGTTATTGATGAAGGGGATGCCTCCGCCGATTTCAGGCCTGATGGTCCCGGCAGCCCCATGAATGGTAAGATCGATGGTCCCTACGACAACTTTGGGGTTTTTACGACCCAAACCATTGAGGGCTTTATCAAATCTTTGCGTATTATCCGGATCTTTGTGGATCCGATCTACGAAATTCCCTTAAAATCAAATAAATGGCTTCCGGAGATATTGCATATAAAGAAAAAATGGCTACATTTATAGAATAGGGAGCATGCTATGGAGATTCATAATACAATTGAGGATCTTGTTTTAGTTCAGGTGGGAGAAATTTGTGACGTTATTGAAAAGGAACAGGGCAATGAGATATGTACCTGTTCCCAATGCCGTATGGATACGGCCTGTTATGTTTTGAACCGTATTGCTCCCCGGTATATTATTTCAAACCGGGGTGTTGCCCGGGTTGAGCAGGAAGCCATTGAACATCAGCAGAAGATAGCGGATATCGCCTCCCTGATTTACGAGGGGATTCGACGGGTCAACCATAATCAGCGGCCCAATTTTCAGCATTCCGTCCCCAACAGGGAAATTGTCAAGAACCACAATACTCCTATGTTCAACATTCCCACCATTGTAGGGCGTTTATTTAACGGCATCAATTTTGCTCCCGTAGCGGATGTTACGGTGGAACTCTGCAGGAACGGAGATCTGGTGCAGATGAAGGATGCCAACTGGCAGAATCCCTACAACCTCATCCCCAATACCATGGGGACCTTTACCTTCTGGCCAATCTCCATACCCGCTGAAAAGATAAACACTCACAAAATCTTTGAGTATTCCGTTACGGTTGAAGCTTCGGGGTTTGAAATTCTCCACCATTTCTTCAAAGTCCCGGCTGTCAGTGAGCTCCAGACTGTTGATACCTTTTCTTTGGGCAGGACCTTCAAACTACCGGACCTGTACCTCTTCCCTTTAGGCGGGGAGGAGTACGAAGATGTTGTGGAATAGGAAGCCTGATTCCGGGGCTTTGGCGGTTTAATGTAGTTGTATGGATTCTTGATGCAAATTTAGCCTTGTAAAAAACGTAGTTTTGTCGATCCTTTGGTTTGGGGGCTTTAGCCTGAAAAACTATAAGAGGCTGTTCCAAAACCCTGCGCGTTTAGCGCACAGTCAATTAGTTTTGGAACAAGCTCAATGCAGCGTTAAACGTCTGAAGTGTTGGTTGATTGGGTTCTTTATTTTTTTTGTCAACTATGTTAGAGTAATATCATGATCGGTTTTTTCATGAATTCCCCAAGGGGGTGGTATGGGGTTATCCTGCGTATAACCGGGGCTTGTTTGCTGTTGTTCTTTGGCCTTACCCTGGGTTTTACGGTTTTTGCCCAGGCGGAGCCCGGACAGGAGGAGGAAGCTCCGGCATCTGCCGATCCGGTTACGGGGACCGCGGAAGAAAGGGCCCTCCCGGCGGAGTCTGGGGAGACAGCCCTGGGGGAAGCGGCCGGCGAAGAGCCGGCGGAGGAAGCGTCCGTTGCAGAGCTGGCCGGAGAAGAAACGGAAGCGCCGGCGGCCCTTGAAAGCGGTCCCGCCGGGCTTGAGATGATTCCTGAGGAGGTCCGGCGGCCCCGGAAGGGTGAGGCCCCCCGGTATCCCCGGGACATGATTATTGGAACCTTGGGACGGGGCAGCGCGCCGGAGGAAGCCTACGCCTTTGCCCGGACTTGTCTGGAGGCCATACTGATGAAGGATCAGGACTCCGAATACCTGAACATTCAGGACTCCGCCCTAAAGGAGGATATTTTTTCCGGTCTTGAACCGGTGGCGCCCCGGAAATTCCGTATTGGCGGCGGCAGGGAGGAGCCCGACGGAAGCGTCTCTTTCCTGTTCCGTTTTATTGGCCGGGATCAGGGAGTCGCCGGGGAGCTGTACCTGCGGCCCGGTGAGGCGGGGGAACAGGAACAGGAACAACAGCAGGTACAGGAATGGTTTTTTGATGAAATTATATTGGAGGATCCCCGTGGATTGGCGGACGGAAAGGATGCATATCAATTTGATTTTTCACCCTATGAACGATTTTTCTAGCAAGATTTTATGGCGACACCGATAAGACGTATTGAAAAGGATTTTTTACTCAAGCTTCTATATGATGAAGAGATACCGGTTATGTATCTGAAAAACCGGAATGAGTATATTCTGTTTTTGGAAAAACCTACCAAAGATCAGATGTATTTTAAGTCCGATCAGCTGATTCCGGGATTACGCCCCAAAAAAAAGCTGGATCTGCTCTTTGATTACCGGGGAAAGGTGATTTCTTTTTCCGTGGAGGTTGTTTCCTTTAGGGATGATCACATCGTCACCGATGTACCGGAGATGCTCTACAAGAATCTTGACAGGTCCTATTCCCGGGTAAGTATTCCCGATGATCTCCGTGTCCAGTTTTCCTTCCTGGGGGATCGGTATTCCCTGACCTTTCCCAAGATCAGCGAATTTGAGCCCCTGGATGACATCGGTGAAATGATGCAGCGGCTGGATCCGAAGAATCTGACCGGGCTCATAGCCCAGATGGCGGCCTGGATCAAGGGATTTGCCAGCGGGTACAGGCTTGTCATATTTAAGGACGTGAAGCCTGAAGCCACCGAAGAACGGCTCCTCGCCGAAACCGGCAAGACCCTCTTCATCCCTTCTACCCGGCTTTCCCTGCCGCAGATGGATCCCTATCCCCGCAAGCGGCTGATCCTTGAAGAGACCTTCCGCCGGTATCTTGAAAGTACCGGTACGCCTCTGTCCTATATTGATGATGCAATAGCCCGGTTTCTCAAATCAAAATTTGACAGCGGTATTTTTTCCGACATCTGGGTGCCCATCCTCTTTCAGGAGTATGTGATTGGCTATATTCATGTATGGATCAGCAAGCCCGATAAGGCGCCTTTTAATTATGAGCTCATTGACGCCCTCTATCAGTTTGCTAAGGTTCTGGCCTTTTCACTGAAGGAAAACGGGTATTTTGAAGCGGGCCGTCTGAAGAATGAAGCCTTCCAGGGTAAGGTTGTTGATGTCAGCGTTTCGGGTTTGCTCTTTGCCTACCCCCATTCGCCCCTATCCGTAATTCTTTTGCCGGAAAGTGAACTTTCCGTCCGGCTTATTACCCCCAACCGAACGATCAACACCAACGCTGAGATTGTGCGGCGCTACAAGGACTCCACCATGGGGTATTTCGGGTGCCGGTTTCTCGACATGGTCCCCGAGGATACGCGTTTCTTCTTTGAGTTTATCTATGGCAAGCCCTTTACCAATTTTGACGCGTCCTTTATTACCGGTCAGGTATAGGAGGCTTTCCAGGGGTTCAAGGCTTGCGGGAAAGGATTAAGGGGGACATACTATAGGCAGGAGGTAGATAGATGAGTTCCTTCAATCCCGCGGCCTTGGCTGAATTTGCCCGGTACTATGGTTTTCATTACGAGATCTGCGATCCCGTTGTTTTAATACGGGATGTTTTGAACGAGATGGAGCGGGGTCTCCGGGGGCGGCCTTCGGATCTACCCATGATTCCCGCCTATATCAGTCCTGTTACCCGGGTAACGCCGGGGAAGCAGGTGATCGCCCTTGATGCAGGGGGAACCAACCTCCGTGCCGCCCTGGTCAGCTTTGACGGAGAGGGGAATCCCCAGGCTGAGGGTTCCCGGAAGGCCCCCATGCCCGGGACCAAAGGCCAGGTTTCCGCGGAGGTATTTTTTGACGAGATCGCCGGCCTTGTAGCGCCCCTAATCGAGGCGGGGAAGGCTATTGAAGGTATTGGGTTCTGTTTTTCCTATCCCATGGAGATCACCAAAGATTCCGACGGCATCCTCATGGAGTTCAGCAAAGAGGTGGAGGCCCCGGAGGTAATCGGCAGGCGGATCGGGGCGGGGCTCCGGGACGCCCTGGCCCGGCGGAAGCTGAAGGCGCCGGAGCGGATTGTCCTCCTCAACGATACCGTGGCGACTCTGCTTTCGGGTTTGGTTGAAATAAGGGCTGACAGCGGCCGGGGTGAGGGGGCGGACCGTTACGGGGTTGAAAGCGGTCCGGTAATCGGCGTTATTTTAGGAACCGGTTTTAATACCGCCTATCCGGAAAAGCGGATCCCCAAGATCGGCTTTGAATCCGAATCGGCCCCTCAGATCGTGGTATGTGAGACCGGGAATTTCCATCCGCGGTTCCTCGGTTTTCCGGACCGGGAATACGACGCTACCACGAAGAATCCCGGCGCCTATTCCCAGGAAAAGGCCTGCGCCGGGGCGTATCTGGGCCCCCTTACCCTGCATATCTTCAAGCAGGCCATACAGGAGGGTCTGCTCAGATTCAGAAAGTCCGATGAGCTCCTGGCCCTTCCCGGTCTGCAAACGAAGGACCTCAACGTATCTATGTGCTCCCCCCTGGCGGCGGAGGGTTTCTTTGGGCAGTTTTTTGGCCTTGATGAACGGGATGCCCTGGCCTCTGCGGTCTATCTGGCTTCTATGGTGACCAAACGGGCGGGGCTCCTCTCCGCCGCCGTAGTTGCCGCCATGGTGGAACGGATGGGCGCCGGCTGCGATCCCCTTGTGCCGGTACGGATAGCCGTGGAAGGAACCACCTACCTTGTCTACAAGGGTATGCGGGAAGCCCTTGAGTCCAACCTCTACACCATGCTGAACGCCGCCGCGCCCCGGTTCTACGCGATCTCCCCGGTTGAACAGGCATCTCTTTTCGGCGCCGCCGTGGCCGCCCTGAGCAGCTAGGAGGTTCATTGGAAGGCGGGTCTATACAAGGAGTTACACGGAGAGAAGGGGATCCTCCGGATTTTGTAACAAAACTCCGCATCCTCCATGGTTTTTTACCCTGCAAATTCCAAAGGCGCGCCGGATAATAGTGCGGCAGGCTGTTGGGCGGGAGCGTGGGTGGTCTACCGGGCCGGGATAACCGGATAGAGGTGGTGCAGATTGGGCAGATTTTCTGATTTGATGATCCGGGTTTCGCCGGGGTCTCCCCTCTGAAGGCGGTTCAGTTCGTGGAGTTCCGGACGGAATTCAAAGTGCATGTTGTCGTAGAGGGCCCATTTCCCGCCCCAGATAAAACCTTCGTTTTCAAAGGCCCGGATCACCGGCGCCGGGGGCATCCAGCGCTTTTCCAGGGGGACCAGCATCCAGTTGTCATTATGGGACCGTTCCCAGAGCCAGTACACCACGAGCCTGTCCCCCCGGTTCGCCGCCGGGTCGCCGGACCTTTGGCCGGAGGATTGCTGTTGGTCGCAGAGGATGTCCACCGCCAGGCCCCAGCTGTGGTAGCTCATCCGCCGGGTTCCCCGGATCTCCCGCCAGTTGTAGCCCTCCACGGAGCGGATAGCGGCGATAAAATCCGCAATCTCCTGATCCCTTTCGGCGGCGGCGTTGATCGCCCTTGCCACCCGCCTGAGGGGTTCGGTCATGTCCCGGTGGATCGTAACGGGGTGTCCCAGAAACTGCTCCCGCGCCAGGTTCCGCTCAATCTCCGGCCTTGTCACCCCGCCGTAGAGGGCTCCCTGAAAGGCGTGGTGCTGATCTTCCCGGTCAAGTCTGGCGGCGGCGCTGCCCTGGATTCTCAGATCCTCGATCTGTTCGGGGGAGAGATTCCCCGGCTCGGGAACGGCTTCGGGGTAGATGGTGAAAGTATGGGGCCGGTAATCTTCCCAGGAGTCCCGAAGCCCCTCCGGGAGCAGCCTCCCCCGGGCCCAGTAAAAGGTTTCATCCCCAATGCGGATGGTCCAGTCCCTCCCTGACCGACTCACGTCCTGCACTTTTCCGGGGTAGGTGTAGAGATAGCTTTTCAGGATCAGTTCGGCATTCGGTTCCTGGGCCGGTACGGAACAGGGTAGCAAAGGGCAGAGGCAGAAGAGGAATCCCCAAAGCCGTATACCTTTTTTCATCGGTTTATGATGATATCAAATTTTTTCCACTATTCAAAGGATACGCCGCCATAGTAAACGGTCTTATCTTCCTCTCCCCGGGCCTTTACCAGAGAACCGGAGACCAGTTTGCCCGGCCGGCCGGCTAAGAGGCCGCTTTCCAGGAGCGCCGCCAGGGCGCCGCCGCCGCAGGGGTTTATCCGGCCATCCCTCAGGGCGGCGTTGAAAGCTTCGGCATTGTTCTCTTCCAGGAGCCGGATACATTCCCCGGCCTGATCCAGGGCTTTCTTTTCATCGTTGTTTTTGGAGATATTGGCGGAGATCACAAACAACGTATCTTCCATCCGGGATTTGAAGACTATGAACAAGGACCGGGCCAGGGCGGAGATCAGGATGGGCCGGGAACCTCCCAGCAACAGGGGGATTATTTTTACCCCGGGAAAACAGAATTTGATAAAGGGAAGCAGTACCTCTACCGTATGTTCCCGGAGATGGGGGATGTCGTTTATTTCAACCAGGGTATTACAAGAGGCCAGTTCGGCGGAGAGCCGGCGATCCACCGGCAGGTTGCCCAGAGGGGTTTCAAAGTAATGGGAGTCCGAAAGGAAAATGCCTTCTTCCGCCGGCTCATGGATGCAGCCAAGGATCAGCACCCGGGAGAGGCCCTTCCCCTCTTTTCGGGACGGGACCCGGTGTATCCTCCCTGCGGCGGCGAAAAAAGCGGTCCCCGCAATGGCCCCGGAGATATCCCAGGCCCCATGGGGGGCGACAATAGCCGCTGCGCTGTCTCCGATTCCTCCCAGCAATCCGTAGGAACAGAGCCGCGCCTCCGCATCGATCCGGTCTTCGGGGTAAAACAAACCAGCCACCACAGGCGAACGGCCCTTGCCCTTTAGAGAAACCTCACCGTTTTTCATTACTATAACTGTAAGATCCCCCGTGTTCCGGTGCAAGGCATGGCCGTTATTTTTCTATACGGCAGCGTTCCAGTTCCTTAAGCCGCTCCTTGTCCATCCGGATATGCAGATTCTTTTCCTGCGTGGGGATGACCAGTCCCTTTGGACCGCCCCTGACCCGGCGGAGGAATTTGACCGGCGTATAGAAGAGATCTCCCTCGCCATTGCCCCGGCCCTTTGAGTAGAAGAGGGCCAGATTCCCCGCGTCCAGGAGTATGTCCAGGGGAATGGTTTTTCCGGACCGTTGTTTGATGAACACATAGGAACCGGGATAATCCCGGACGTGGAGCCAGAGATCCCGTCCCTTTACCTGGTTCCGGAGCAGAGCGTCATTTTCCGCGGCATCCCGCCCCACAATGATAAGCCAGTCTTTACGGCGAAAGCTAAGGCCCGGCCGTTTCCGGTCCGCCGAAGAAGCGTTTACCGCGCCGGAGACCCGTGATCCCCGGGTTCTGAGGCGTTTGTGGAGGACCAGAGGATTGGTTTCCCTGAGGAGGTCCTCCAGGGCTGCGTTAAGTTCCGCAAGTTCCCGTTCTCCGGCGGCGATCTCCTCCCGGACTTCGGTAAGGCCGTTTTTTGCCTTCCGGTACTGCCCGTAATACTGCTCCGCCTGGGCGGCGGGATTCTTTTCAGGATCCAGCTTTATACGGATCCGCTCCCCGGTATAAAAGTTGTCCGTTTCAAGCCAGGAATCCCCCTGCCGGATGACGCCGATATTGGCCATGATGATGTCCCCGTATTCCCTGAACCGGTCCGCCGATGCGTAATCCGCCTCCTTGTTCCGCAGCCGTTCCAGAGAGGACTGAAGCCGCCCCATGCTGCCTTCAAAGATCCGCCGGGCCTGCTCCCGCAGGGCTTCCAGAGACAGGGCGCTCCCCCGTTCGGCGTACCAGGCGTCGATTCGTTCGTTAAACGAACCCGGTCCCGGGAGTTCCCGGATGTGGTACTCCCCCTTAGCGCCCTCTGCCGGTAGTTCCCCCTCCGGAGCGTAACGCCCCCCGGTGATCTCCCCCCGCCGGGGACTGCGCCGCATGGCGTCGAGGACCGTCCCCTCTTCATCGGTGACTATCACGTTGGCCGCATTGGACCAGAGCCTGATGTAAAACCGGAACCGGTTTTTCCCCTGGCGGATCGTGAAGCGGACGATGCGGTTATCCCCCAGTTGAATAGCGTCTTCGATGTAGCCATTGATGAGCCGGGATTTGCAGAATTCCGCAAAACGCAGGGGCTTCTCGCTTTTAACGAGCCCCCGGCTGGTCTCATGGAGGCGGCAGGCCCCGGGACTAAGGGCGATGAGGAGGCGCCGGGTCCGCCCTTTGCCGTAGAGTTCAAGGATGAGCACATCGTATGAGCTCTGCACCACCCGCTGAATCCGGGAACCCGGCAAGTCCAATTCCCCAAGGATGAGATCGATTTCACGCCAGTTAAGGGACATGGGCCCTCCCTCTTCATTGTATCGTACCGGTTTCATTGTACCGATTCTTCTCCGGCGCTGCCATAATCCCGCGGGCGCTCCGGGGTCATGACAAGCCCGGGACGGCCGGCCTTAGCGGCGAAATGCCTCATTTTAAAATGATACCAATAAGGTTGACCGGCGCTAAGCCGTGCCGTACAATAATCTTATGGCACTTAACTGCGGTATCGTGGGGCTGCCCAACGTGGGTAAGTCCACCATTTTTTCGGCCCTGAGCGGAGCCCGGGCGGAGGCGGCAAACTATCCCTTTTGTACGATAAATCCCAATGTGGGGATCGTCAATGTTCCGGACCGGCGGCTCCTCAAACTGGCGGAGATCTTTAAACCCCGGCGGCGTATCCCCGGTACGGTGGAATTTGTCGATATTGCCGGTCTTGTAAAGGGGGCTTCCACCGGGGAGGGGCTGGGGAATCAGTTCCTCTCCCACATCCGGGAGGTAGGGGTCATTGCCCAGGTGGTACGGTGTTTCGATGACCCCGATATCATCCACGTGGAAAACCGGATCGATCCGGATTCGGATATGGAGACCATCAACATCGAACTGGCCCTGGCGGACCTTGAAACCCTGGGGAAACGCCGGGAACGGGCGGAACGCAGCCATAAGGTTCAGGGAAAGAACGAACAAAAGCAGGCGGAAACGGTCCTTGCCGTCCTGGACAGGATAGGGCTCGCTCTGGAGCAGGGAAAGCCCGCCCGGTCAGTCAATCTGACGGAGGAAGAACGGGAAGCGGTCTACGACTGCCACTTTATCACCCTGAAGCCCCAGCTCTACGTCTGCAATGTGGATGAGGGGGGAGTCCGGGCTGCGGGGAACCCCTACGTTGAGGCGGTAAAAAGGCGGGCCGCCGCAGAGGGTTCCGAAGCAGTGGTTATCTGCGGTAAATTTGAGGCCGAACTGGCGGGCCTTGATGATGAGGCGGAAAAACTCGCCTTTTTGGAGGAACTGGGCCTGAAAGAGTCAGGGCTTGACGCCCTGGTACACGCCGCTTACCGGCTTTTGGGGCTGCGGACCTTCTTTACCGCCGGAGAGGACGAATGCCGGGCCTGGACCATCCATGCCGGAGACAACGCCCCCAAGGCTGCCGGGGTTATCCACACGGACTTTGAAAAGGGCTTTATCAAGGCGGAGGTGTACTCCTTCAATGATATTGTCCTCTACGGCACGGAGGCGAAGATTCGGGAAGCCGGCAAATACCGGATTGAAGGGAAGGATTACATCGTTCAGGACGGCGATGTGATGTTTTTTAAATTCAACGTCTAAGCTATTTGGAGGAATATCATGGTTGAATCAACGACCCTGCAAAAGTATTCCCTCTTCGGCGGACTCATGACGGATCAAATTGACCGGATTTTGCCCTTGCTGGAACAGGAAACCTTTTCTCCCGGGGAATTCATTGTCACGGAAGGCGCCCCCAACGACCGGATTCGGTTTATTCTGGAAGGCCGGGTGGTGGTGCTTGGAAAGGGAATCCTCCTTACGGAATTTGGCGAGGGAGATGAATTTGGGGAGATGGAGGTTCTGGAGGTGATGCCTTCGGCGGCGACGATCAAGGCCCTGACCCCTACCCGGGTTTTGTCCATCTCTAACCGCAGCTTACGTCAAATTTACAAGGATGACACACCATCCTTTGCACTGATCATCATGAACCTTGCCCGGGATCTCTCCCGCCGGCTACGGCGCATGAACGAACGGGTGATACCGGCGGAGACCGGAACGCCGGACTGAAAAGGCCCCCTGCTCTTACAACGGGCGGCGAACAGTCTCCTGCCGCCGCCCCTTGCTTAGCCGACTGCGTTCAACCGCTTCTCGATAGCGTCCAGCTCACCGGATAGTTCCTTCGGCAGCTTATCGCCGAATTTGGGATAGTGATTCTGTCGGACATCGGCGATCTCCGCCTTCCATCCTTCAATATCTACCTTCAAAATCTCCTTCATGTCATCCTCACTAACCCCCTCGGGACGTAGAATGGCGTCCGGGGTGGGAAGGAAACCAATGGGAGTGTCCACCGCCTTGCCGCCGCCGCCACAGCGTTCAAAGATCCAGGCCAGAACCCGGGAGTTTTCGCCGTAACCGGGCCAGATGAACTTACCCGCATCATTTTTGCGGAACCAGTTGACAAAGAATATCTTGGGAAGCTTTGATTCGTCGTGGGTTTGCCCAATTTTGATCCAGTGTTTGAAGTAATCCCCCATGTGGTAACCGCAGAAGGGGAGCATGGCAAAGGGATCACGCCGGATGGTGCCGGCCTTGAGGTCCAATGCCGCGGCAGTCACCTCGGAGCCTACGATGGAACCCATAAAAACCCCATGGACCCAGCTTTTGGCCTGGTTTACCAGAGGGATGGTCTTGGGCCGCCGGCCGCCAAAGAGAAAGGCGCTGATAGGCACACCCCTGGGATCTTCCCACTCGGGGGCGATAACCGGACACTGTTTGGCAGGACCGGTAAACCGGCTGTTGGGATGGGCCGCAGGTTTCTGTTCCTTGTTGCCCTTATCCTGGATCCACTCCTGACCGGTCCAGTCGATGAGTTTTCCCGGCGCATCGTAGCCTATGCCCTCCCACCAGACACATTTGTCTTCCGTAAGGGCAACGTTGGTGTAGATGGTATTCCGCTTAATGGTCTCCATAGCGTTCCGGTTGGAATCGTTATTGGTCCCCGGGGCAACGCCGAAGAAACCCGCCTCGGGATTGATGGCGTAGAGCCGTCCGTCCGCACCAAACTTCATCCAGGCAATATCGTCCCCCACGGTTTCCACCTTCCAGCCGGGAAGGGTGGGGATCAGCATAGCCAGGTTTGTTTTACCGCAGGCCGAAGGGAAGGCCCCGGTGATGTACCTGACCTCCCCCTGGGGATTGGTGATCTTGAGGATAAGCATGTGTTCGGCAAGCCAGCCTTCATCCCGGGCAAGCACGCTGGCGATCCGCAGGGCCAGACACTTCTTACCCAAAAGAGCGTTGCCGCCGTAACCGGAGCCGTAAGACCAGATCTCCCGGGTTTCAGGGAAGTGGGAGATGTACTTCTTCTCTATGGGTGCGCAGGGCCACTTGCCGTTGTCCTTTTCACCCGGCCCCAAAGGTTTACCCACCGAATGGTAACAGGGCACGTAGAACCCGTCGCTTCCCAAAACATCTAAAACCCTGGTTCCCACCCGGGCCATGATGTGCATGTTGGCCACCACATAGGGCGAATCGGTGATCTGTACCCCAATTTTGGCGATCTCCGAACCTACCGGCCCCATGGAGAAGGGGATCACGTACATGGTTCGCCCCTTCATACTGCCCCGGTACATATCCGACATGGTCTTTTTAAGCCCCTTGGGATCTATCCAGTGATTGGTTGGACCGGCATCTTCTTCCTTCTCCGAGGCAATAAAAGTCCGGGCCTCAACCCGGGCCACATCGCTGGGGTCGGAACGGTAAAGGACGCAGCCCGGCAGTTTATCTTTATTCAGTACCGTGGCAAGACCATCGTCAATGGTTATTTGGATCATCCGGTCATATTCGGACTTACTTCCTTCACAAACCTCCACCGTATCGGGGGTCATCAGGGCGGCTGCTTCCGCCACCCATTTTTTCAAACCAGCGTGTTTTAGTTCTTCTACCTTCATTGCGACTCCTCCTGGAATACTCTTGTTAATAACTGAATGAGAAAATACCATATTTTCATACTAATAAGGTATAAAAAAGGAAGATAAGATACAATAGGGCGCGTGGTATGGATGCCAACCGGAGCGCACAATATAGTAAAAATCTTAAAATTACGGTGATGAAACTTGCATCTTTTTAAAAAACGTGTTATCTTTATATTATAGGTTAATTATCCCCTTTTTATATAAAGAATGGGAATTTAAAAAAGATTTTATTAACGCAGCTTTGTTGCGTTAAGCGGGAATTGATAAAGGAGAGAAGCTGCATGAACAGATGGGGATGCATGTCCTGGTGCGTTGCCGGATGGGCAGGTCTTTTCCAGAGATGTCTCATTCCTTTTTTCCCGCATGTCGATTGGTTTAGTAGGAATAAAGATACAGGAAAACAGTCCGTTTTCCGCCTACCAGCCCCTTTTTTTTTATATCCGGAAATTTCAAATTTTTATAAAGCATTTGTTTGCGGTTCCGACCGCAGAAATTTCAAATTGACATAGGAGTTTTGTCATGGACAAAAAGGATGTGAAGTTATTCTCTGTCGGAAAGACACGGAAGATAGGAATGAAGCAGATCAAAAGCGGTATCTTGGCGTATGCTTTGGTATGTGGACTGATAGCGGGACTGGTAATGGCCGGTTGTCCTATGCACCAGGAGCTGGGTATTCCGGGTCAGGGCGGCCTGGGTACGGGAAGCGAAGGGGGTAATTCCACCGTTGCCGGAAAACCGATTCCCGGGGGCGGGAAGCAAGGGGAGAGCAGCAGCGTCTCCCTTGATCGGGACGGGGACGGGCTCACCAACGAGGAAGAGATCGCATTGGGGACAGATCCCAATAAGGCGGACACGGACGGTGACGGACTGAGCGACAAAGAAGAGGTAGATCTGGGGACGGACCCGACGAATCCGGACACGGACGGTGACGGACTGAGCGACAAAGAAGAGGTAGATCGGGGGACGGACCCGAAGAATCCTGATACGGACGGTGACGGGTGGGATGACAAGTGGGAGGTAGACCACGGGACGGACCCGACGAAGCCGGACGGTGACCGGGACGGTGACGGCCTGCCGGATGACTATGAAGAGCAGCATGGGTTGGACCCTGACAATAGCGATAGTGATGGTGACGGATACGACGATGGGTGGGAAGACGAGCACGGTTATGACCCCGGGGACCCGCAGAACCCGGGAGAAGATTCGGACCATGACGGGTTTCCGGATGATTGGGAAGATGAAAACGGTTACAACAAGAATGATCCCAATGACCCCAATCCAAATGGGGATGATGATAACGACGGCCTGACGAACCAGGAGGAGTTTGACCGGGGTACGGACCCGAAGGATTCCGATACGGACAAGGATGGCCTGCCCGATGGCTGGGAAGTTGATCACGGCCTTGATCCCAAGGATTCGACCGGGGACAATGGCCGGAACGGGGATCCGGACAAGGACGGGCTGACGAACAAGGACGAGTATGAGCGGAATACCGATCCGAAGAAGCCGGATACGGACGGGGATGGATTCAACGACGGGTGGGAAGTACAGTACGGCTACGATCCGTTGAACAACGAGGACCCGCCCCGGGACGGAGACCCTGACGGGGATTATCTTACCAACCTGGAAGAATACGTAAACGGAACGGACCCGAAGAATCCTGATACGGATGGTGATAAGTTTAAGGACGGCTGGGAGGTAGAATACGGCTATGATCCGCTGGACCCGAAGGACCCGGACCCGAATGGGGATGATGACAAGGACGGTCTTACCAACTGGGAGGAGCATGAGCATGGCACCAATCCCCTGGTTAAGGACAGTGACGGGGACGGATTTCCCGACAAATGGGAGATAGATAACAAGTATGATCCGCTGGACCCGAAGGACCCGGACCCGAATGGGGATGATGATAACGACGGCCTGACCAACAAGGAGGAGTTTATCGGTGGGACCGATCCGCACGTACCCGACAATAACGGTGGGTCTTCTGATTCCGATAACGACGGGCTTCCGGACTGGTGGGAGACTGCCCACGGTCTTGATCCTGCCGACGGTACGGGAAACAACGGCGCCGACGGCGACCCGGATAATGACGGCTTGACCAATAAACAGGAATATGAAAAATCCGATTGGCTTAATGGGAGGACCGATCCCCGCAATGCCGATACCGACGGCGATGGTTACCACGACGGTTGGGAGGCAAGTAACGGGTATGATCCTACCGATCCGAATAGCCACCCCGTGGTAACCGAAGTACAGGACACCGACAATGACGGGCTTCCGGATTCGTGGGAGATTGCCAATGGCCTTGATCCTGCCGACGGTACGGGAGATAACGGCGCTAACGGCGACCCGGATCATGACGGTTTGACCAATAAACAGGAATATGATGGGGACCCGGCATGGAAAGAGGCCCATACCAATCCGAAAGACAGAGATACCGACGGGGACAGTTACCCTGACGGTTGGGAGAAAAACAATGGTTTTGATCCCACCGATCCGGACAGCCACCCTATCAATAATCCCGGTTCAACTACCGATACTGACGGAGATGGTTTCCCCGACTGGTTTGAGATTGAGGAGAACACCGATCCCACCGATCCGAACAGTTTCCCCGGCGGAGGCCAGGTGACGGTTACGGATATTAATTTCCCCGGTCTCATTACCGTTTTTGTGAAAGACTCTTCCATATCGACCATAGCAGATTTAAACAGCGCCGATGTAGCCGCCGGGGGATTGGGGCAGTCCAGCGGAATTCCTCTGTTTACCTCCTCGGGCGCTCCCTATATTGAGACCGGCTCCCGCCACGTTATTGTAATCCGCGGTACGGAGATAAGGTACAAAAATAATGTTTCTTTTACCGGGGGATCTGCCACGGTAGACTGGACATCTATGAGTAACGCGGCGGATCTTGCCACCGGCACTCCTCCTCCTCCCTCCAGCGGGAACGGGACCCTGGTTGTTCAAAATCAAAGCGGTACGGTTTACGCCCTGGTGATATCCGGGAACATTAGCACTAAGGTTGATTTGAATGACGCCGATTTGATTGCCGCAGGGCTGGGTTCCGCCGATGGGGTCCCCCTCTTTGACAGATCAGGCATACGGTTTGACGAAAGCGGCAATTATACCGTGGTGGTAACCAAGGGTGGGGTGACAAAATACAAGAACAACGTTTCCTTTACTAACGGCTGTGCCACGGTAAACTGGGATACGGATCTCAACTCCTTTCCTGATGCTCCGGATCCCGAGCCGCCGGATACACCGGAGCCGCCGGATACACCGGAGCCGCCGGATACGCCGGATCCGCCGGATACACCGGAGCCGCCGGATACCACTCATCCCGAGGGGTTCTATGTAAAGGCCACGGGAAGCGATAGTAACGCCGGTACCTATGAGCGCCCTCTGAAAACCCTCAATGTGGCGGTAAACAAGGCGGCTGTTACGACTCACAAAACAGTTTATGTGGTAGGAACTCTGACCAGTGATGATAAACCTACGAGTGGGAGTTTATTCATAGTCATCAACAAAGCCCAGCCTTCCGCTACCGTAACTATTAAGGGTTATGAGAATGGGAAGCTTCAGGGAGGAGCAAAGAGCGGCTATCGGGTACTTGAGATAGAAGAGTCCTTCATACGGATTGAAGACCTTACCATTACCGGCGGTGAGCGCTCAGGTCATGGCGGCGGGATCTTTGTGAAGGACAAGAGTACACTATGGCTGGGGAACGGCGCCCTTATCACCGATAATAAAGCAACGTCCTATGGCGCCGGGGTCTACGTGTACGACTACAGTACCCTGTATATGGAATCCGGCAGCCACATTACCAAGAATACGTCAAAGAACTCCTACGGCGGCGGGATACATGCCTATAATCATAGCAACGTGATTATGGAAGCGGGCAGCCGGATCAGCTACAATGTATCCGACCTGCGCGGCGCCGGCATAGCGGCATACGACAAGTGCGTTGTCACAATAAACGGCGGCGTTATTGATAATAATACGGTCAATGATAAGGTTGACGGCGGCGGTGGTTTAGAGGTTCACTATAGCGAGGCTATCATAAACTCCGGTGAGATTCATTCGAATTATAGCCTAAACGACGGCGGCGGTGTTTATATAAATCACGGCGGTACGGTGACCATGAACGGCGGTTCTATTTACAATAACAGGACCGAGGAAACGGGGGGCGGTGTTTGTATCCCCTGGGCCAGCTCCACATTCAAGATGACCGGTGGTGAGATCTATTCAAATCAAACAATCGGCACCGATAAGCTCAGTTCCGGCGGCGGTGTTGCCCGGGAAGCCGGTACCAATAATTTCATAAAGACCGGCGGTACCATCTACGGGATAGACAATCTCTCAAAGGCAAACAAGAGCGGCAGGGGCTTTACCCACGCCTATGCCTTGGAAGAGGATGTAAAACAGACTGATACCGCAAAATGGAGCGACTACACCTTGTCCACGGCTCTTACCAAATAGTTGAGCCTGTTCCAAAACCCGGGTGGTTTTGGAGCGCCTCAGTTAGCTATTCCATGGCCGGCGCCTCTCCGGGGGCGCCGGTCGTTTTTTTGTTCCGGATATTGGAGACGGGCTAGTTTCAGTGATCCTCTATCAGCTTACACGGCAATGGCGGATGCGGATGCTCCTGGCAGGGCCTGGATACAACGCGGTATATGGGGAGAAGGCCGGGGTATATAGAACGGCAGTGCTATGCTACCAGGTTAAAAACCGCTCCGGCGGGGGCCTGGGGGTTAGGACTGTAGGGCATAGCGGCGCTTGCCGCCCTGGCCTGGCGGATCTGACTTTCGTACTGTTCTATGAGGGCGTCTATTTGGCTGTCGGAATGGGACATGCCGGGGCTCAGGGCCGGTTCGGGGTTCTTTTTGATCTGCGCAAGCTGTTCGATAAGGACATCGAGGATTTTGAGTTTGCTAATGGTTACCCCCCGGCTGCCCTCCGGGGCGGCTACCCCGGAAACATGCCTGAAGTGAGAATAGATAACATTGCCGGGGGCTACCGGCATAGTCATTCGCCCTGCCCGGGACGCAGTAATGGCGTATCCCATGGTGGGAAGTGCAGCGCCTGACAGAACTCTCATCCTTATTGACTCCTTCTGCCTTTAATATCGGAAGAAGGAGGAAAAAAATAATAAGGGAAGGCTTTTTAAAATGTCATATTTTGAAAAGCATCAGGAGCCCCGGTTAAGACGGAGCCAGTCGAGGAGTTGTTTTTCCAGGGGCTGGGTTTCATTCCGGTTGGAAGAGCGGATCCGCCGGTGGAGGTAGGGGAGGATAACCCGTTCCTTCAGGGACATCCAGTTCCGGGGCAGGATGTTGGGGGGGGAGAGAAAGGCCTCCGGGGGCATGTGGCCCAGAAGGCCGGGATAAAACTGGGGGAAGATCTGCTCGGTGACGGTTCTAAGGGCGGAGAAGCCGTTGCCGATGCCAAAGAGAGTCTCGTTCATCCGCATGGCCCTGCTGGTTTCAAGGAAAAGCCGCTGGGTTTCTTCCCGGAAAAACCACTGGGTAAAGGCATTGGCCGCCTTTTTTGCCTTGCCGTCCTTATAGATGCCGTAGTAGATCGTATCTTCCAACAGGGGGATGGTATTATGCTGCGCTATCCACCGGAAGTTCAGGTTGGCCCGCTGTTCCTCTGCCAGGGTAAAGAATTCGGAACTTTTCATGTAGGTAAAGAGGATGCGACCGGAGATGGTTAGTTTGGATGGAGGATCGTAAAAATACTTGAAGGCAAAATCGTCCTCTGCGGTGATGCTGGTATTGGCGTCCCGGATCCACTCCTGGATGTACAGTATCGTCCGCTCCAGGGCATCGGATTCCCAGGCAAGGGGATTGGCCTCCCTAAAGGAGGTATTGAAGAGGGTGGTGGTTACAAAAAGGAATTCATCGTTCCAGGCGGGAGAAAAACCCATCCGGGAATAGACCCCGTTGTTCTCTACGTTGTAGGCTTTTCCTGCGGCCTTTATCTCCTCAAGCTCTATGATAAACAGATTGGAGAGCAATTCACCCTTCTCCCGGGCAAAGACCAGGGCCGGCAGGTTAAAGGATACGGGGAAAAGGTACTGTTTATCATCGATTCGGCCCAGAGCAAGAAGCCGGGGGTAAAAAGACTCCCGGGAAATGAGGGAATTCTTAAAGAAATAATCCAGGGGCTTGAAAAGGTTCCGGGTAGAGGCGCTTTTCAACCAGCTTCCGGTGGCAATATCCGGATATTCCCGGGTATCGGTGAGTTTTTGAGCCACCGAAGGGTAATACCGGACTTCAATTTTATACTGATCCTGGCTTGAATTGAAATATTCTGCATAAATGGCAAATTCAGGCCTGTCGGTCCACAGTACAGCAACATTGGGTTCAAAGAGTCCGCAGGCTCCCAGAAAGATAAGGCAGGCTGCCCCCATAATAAACACTCTTGACATAAATGTATCCTATTGTTGCTCTTTATTGCTTGTCAATCCGTTTGAAAAAGTTTACAGTTATAGTAATGCAGATTCGAGATCCTCATATTATTAGAATGATTGAACGCATTGGTGAACATTACCGGGCAAATATTGCAAACCGGTTTATTCGTCCCCTGCTTCTGCAGTTGCCTATGGATAAGATGGCCTGGGATTTGGTCGAAGTTCTGACGGAAAAAGTGGACCAGTACCGGTATCAGGGGTTTGACCTGGATGATCTTTACCGGCAAATTATCGCTACAGCCCGGTTTGTCGCCCTGATCCGCCGGGAACTGGTACCAGGACTACGGCAACGGGTCGCCGCTACCCATATTTCCGGGCCGGATAAGGTGATGCGGAACATGGCGGTGAACAACTTCAATTCAAACCTACAGGTGTTTGCCGATCTGGTTAACGAACTGTACATCAATCTGGTTGAGTTGGACAAAACCCAGGCCCACGGCCGTATGCCTATCTATGCCCAGATGCCTGAACTCAAGAACATCGGTATAGAGCTGATTGGACACTGAAGGCCCGGCCTTTCTCTCCGCCCCTCCTTCCCCGTGGCCGGGGAGCTTCACGGCAGTGCCGGCCGGTTTGTCCTGTGGCGGAACCATCAAAGCAGGAATGGCCGCCACCGGAAGCATGGGCTTATAAGAAATAATAGTCCTGTGAGGCCGTTCCAAAACTTCCCGTTGGAGGAGCCTCTTTCCCTGTGCGGTATTGGGCAGACCTCTCCCCCAGCCGTCCCTGTACGGCGTTGCGGGACTGTCTGTCATGTTGTTCCGGCGGGGTTTCGGGGCGGTTTTTGCCGGTTAGCCGGGGGGTGACGCAGAACGCAGGGGGATTTTGGGCGAAAAACAGGTCCTCGCCGCCTTTCCCGCCTTCCGGGGGCTGACCCCATTCGGCCGGGTCCGTGTCCGTGTCCGTGTCCTCGCCGCCGGTATCCGCGTCTCCGCCGCAGCCGCATCCACCTCCCCCCGCTCCGGCGGCTCCCCAACCACCACCCGCGACCAGTACCGGTCTCCCCAAATGTGTCCCGTCCTCCCCGCCCATGCGTTGAACCGCACCGCAAACGTCTGCTTCATCCACTGCATTATTTGCGGCAACTGGAACCCGTCGGCTGGCCTGATGTAGAACGACAACCATTCGTCTTCAAGAGCAAACCCGCAAATCTCAAAGGCAAAGAGCTCCCGCGTCTCACGGAACACCCGGAAGAAGATCGCCGCCGCCTGCCGCAGCCGGAACAGCATCTCACGATTATTGACCGCCGTCCTTACCTCGTACCACACACCCTGCGCTAACATTCTTTTCTTTCTCATACAGTATACAGGGGATTGACTCGCCGTTTTGCTTTAATCGGACGGGAAAAAAACGTGAAAAAAATGAAAAACCGTGGTTTTGGAACAGGCTCAAGTGAAACAAAATACAAGGTGGCTATGGTTCGTTTTTTTACGTGGCGCAATTCGGCTCATTGAAGCGTAGCCGGTAAGTAAATATACTGGAAGAAACGCGGCCATAAGACAGGGGGCTGTCCGGAGGGTATTCCCGGTTAGCCGTGTGCCTGGCAGAGATCGGCAGTGCCGGCTATGGCAAAGGACCCGCTGGATTCCATGAAGAGATCATCTATCAAACCGAAGGCGGTTTTCTTTTTTTGGGGCAGCCTTTTTGTTTTATCTGTTTTTTTTCTGCTGCCGTTAGCGGGGGAACGGGGGGATCCGGCGGTCTATGTCACCAATTCCGGGAAACGGTACCACCGGGAGGGCTGTGGTTTCCTTAGGCAGTCCCGGATCGCCCTGTCCCTGATCGATGCCGTCCGTTCCGGTTATGAACCCTGCTCCGTCTGCGATCCGCCCCGGCTTCAGGCGGAGACCCTGAATCCGGAGGCTGATGTGTTCCCGGAGCTTCCGCCGTCTGCACCCCTTTACCGGGTGCATATCCTCAAGCTTCGGAGCTTTAGCGTTGCAGACCCGGCCAGGATGGTTCCTGCGGAGGTGATCGATCACATTGACGGCGATACGGTCCGGGTGCGGATCTCCGGGCCTCCGGCGGAACTGCGGGCGGTGGAGACCGTCAGGCTGATCGGCGTGGACACCCCGGAAACGGTCCATCCCCGCAGGCCGGTCGAGTATTTCGGTGGGGAGGCCGGTGATTTTACCAAAAGCCGGCTCCTGGGGCAAAGGGTGGCCCTTGCCTTTGACTGGGACCTTCGGGATCGCTACGGCCGGCTTCTGGCCTACATCTATACCGCTGACGGAGACTGCTTTAACGCCGCCCTTATCCGGGAAGGTTATGCCCATGCCTATACCCGTTATACTTTTCAATTTATGGAAGAATTCCGTACCCTGGAACAACAGGCCCGGGAAGGCCGGCGGGGACTCTGGGGGGAACGTTAGGGTTGTCCGGAATTTCAACGGTTCCATAACCCATACGGTAACGGTCAGTGTGGGTCAGCCCTCTGCACTGTCGGGTGGACCAATGTTAACGTTGATGTCCCCGTACCGGTACTGTTATAAAACAGAAAATATGGTATAAGAGAAATTATGAAAAATTATATGCAAAAGTTGACATTCTTTTCTGTTTTTGTTTTTATCCTTGGGGGGTTTTCTGCCGCTCAAAGTTCATCAAACAGCCTGACCATATACGCCATCAAGGGGCCCTCCGGGGTTGGGATGATACGGCTTTTTGAAAATCCTCCCCGGGCGCCGGGCTTTGATATCAGGATGGAGGCTCTGGCCCAGGCGGATCTGATGGCGGCAAAATTTATCGCCGGGGAAGCGAAGGTGGGGATCCTGCCGCCCAATGTGGCGGCCAAAATCGCCTCCTCCGGAAAGGCCGTCCAGGTGGCGGCGGTTACCGGAACGGGGATGCTGAGCCTCCTCTCCTCCGATCCGGGGGTTAAGAGCATTGAGGATTTGAAGGGAAAAACCGTGGAGGTGGCTGGTCAGGGGGCTACGCCGGATTATGTGTTCAGGAAGATACTTCTCTCAAAGAAAATCGATCCCGATAAGGACCTGAACCTGGGGTATTCCCTGGCATACCCTGAGATTGCCCAATCCCTCATAGCCGGCCGGATTTCCCTGGCCCTCTTGCCCGAACCCTTTGCCACCATGGCCAGGACCGGAAAGCCGGCCCTCACGGTGGTAGGCGATATCCAGAACGAATGGGTAAAAGCCGGCGGAACCGGGAACTACCCCATGACGCTTCTGGTGGTGGATGCGGGTTTTGCTGCCGCCCAGCCCGGAGTTATCCGGGTCATTCTGGACGCTCTGAAGGATTCGGTGGAGTGGGTCCGGGCCAATCCCGCCGCTGCGGGGACCCTGGTGGAAAAACACGACCTGGGTTTACGGGCGCCGGTGGTGGCTGCCGCGGTTCCCCGGAGCAACTATGTGTTTATTCCCGCACAGGAGGCGCGGCCTTCCCTGGAGGCCTTGTATAAAGCTTTTCTGGAATTTTCCCCCGTCTCCATAGGCGGGGCCCTGCCCAAAGACAGCTTTTACCTCAAGTGAGAAAAAAGGCGGGGGATTCCCCGGTGGCTTTCCCCTGGTTTTTCTTCGGTATTGTCCTGTTCCTTGTTGCCTGGGAAGTTGCTGCCTGGTATGTGGGGGGAGTCCTGCTTCTTCCCGGTCCCCTGCTGGTGTTGAAAAAATTTTTTTTCCTGGCGACTACCCGGTACTTCCTGACCGCCCTGGGACATAGTTGTATCCGGGTTATCCTGGGGGTGCTTATTTCGGCTCCTCTGGGAATCGCCGCCGGAATCGGTTCGGGCCTGAACCGGCGGGTTTATTCCATGCTGGGCCCCCTTTTTTCGGTTATATCCGCCACGCCGGTCATGTCGGTGATCCTCATCGCCTTTCTCTGGTTCGGCCAGGAGCGGACCCCGGTGTTTACCGCCTTTCTTATGGTGTTTCCCGTCATGGCCGCCAATACCATTGAGGGCATCAAATCGGTGGACCCGGGGCTGGTTGAACTTTTTCAGGCGTACCGGATCACAGGATGGAAAAAACTTTTTTCCCTGTACCTCCCCTCGATTCTCCCCTTCATCCTTGGGGGCCTGCGGAGCGGCCTTTCCCTCTGCTGGAAGGTGGTGGTCGCCGCGGAAGTGCTGGTTCAGCCCTTCCGTGCCCTGGGCACAGGGATGCAAAACGCCAAGGCCCAGCTTGAAACGGCGGAACTCTTTGCCTGGACCGCGGGAACGGTCTGCGCTGCGGCCCTGTCACAGGGCATCCTGAGTCTCATCATCACGGGACTGAAACGGAGATCGGCGTGAGTTTCGCCGGGGGATCTGTTTTGGGCATATCGATAAAATATCTCAGCTTTGCCTATAACGATACGCCCCTGTTTAAAAATCTGACCCTTGTCCCGGAAAAGGAGAATCCCCTGGTTATACTGGGGCCTTCGGGTTGCGGCAAAACCACGCTGCTCAAATTAATAGCGGGGCTTCTCCGGCCCGATGCGGGGGAAATTAATTTTATCCGGTCCGCCGGTGTCTCCGTCGCCGGAGATCTCCCCCTTCCGGCAGACCCTGTGAAAACCGGTCCTGCCGCAACCGGCGCCTGTTCCTTTGTATTTCAGGAACCCCGGCTCCTCCCCTGGAAAACCGTGCTGAAAAATGTGATGCTGCCGATGGAACAGAGTCTGGGGAAAACCGGAGCGGAGGAGCGGGCCCGGCATTTTCTCCGCCAGGTTTCACTGGAGGACAGGGTTCAGGCGTTTCCCGGTGAACTTTCAGGGGGACAGAAACAGCGGGTCAGCTTTGCCCGGGCTTTCGCCTTTCCGGGCCGGGGGATCCTCATGGATGAACCTTTTCAGTCCCTGGATATTCCCCTGCGGATACAGCTTATGGATCTGACCCTGTCCCTGCTGGCCGAATCTCCCCGGCTGGCTGTCATCGTGACCCACGATCCCCGGGAGGCGGTTTATCTGGGGCAGCGGATTTTGGTGCTGGGGAAGCCCCCTGCCGGGTTTGTCTTTGACGAAACTCCGGATCTTGAAAGGGGGAATCGTGTTTTCGGTTCCGGGGCGCAGATCCGTATGGAAAGACGGCTGATAGAGGTTTTAAGCTTCCTGAGACCGGTTAGGGAACAATGAAGAAACAATCACCAAAACATGCCGTGCATGTTGATCCCCCCTGCGCCGGCAGGGGGGAGGGGAGTCTTTAACGCACTCCGGCTATGGCTTCAGCCACTGCCTTTTTAATGGCATTGCTGGTAGTGGTTACCCCGGTAACTGCATCAACTTCGGTGGAATTGGCCTTTACGATGGCCGCGGGAATTTCCGCAATGGCCCGGTCACTGATGGAGGGAGTTTCATTGTGGGAAAGGATCTCCACCTTTTCGATCTTGCCATTGGTATAGGTAACCCGGACCACCAGTTCCGAGCCTATGCCCATGGCCCGGCCCAGGTACTGATTGGGTCCTGTGGTATAGCTGAGGGCCGCGGAACTCAGGTCCAGAGGAGTTTTGTCCAATATGGAACCCTGGTCCGTATCCCGCTTGACTGCCGAGGCATTGCGGCCGGCAATACGGCCCGTAAAGAGACACTCGCTTAAATTACCGCCGCCGTTATACACATCGCAGTAGAAGGAACCGAATTCCCCGGCGCTGTAGAGGTGGGGGATGCTTTCTCCCCACACATTCTGGACTTCGCATTCTATATTACGCCTGGCGCCGCCTTGGGTATTGGTCAGGGTAGCCCGGATGGGGAAGGCGTAGTAGGGGCCGGAAGATGCGATGGGCTTAAGGAAAGGCTCCGCCCGCTTAAATCTGACATCGTATTTGTTCTGGCAGAACTGGTTGTACTCGGCCACTTCCTTGGCAAAGTTTTCAGCCGGAACATTCATCTTGGCAGCCAGTTCCGCCAGGGTATTGGCCTTGATGATCCAGCCCTTGGCGATTTCTTCTTCCATGCCCTGACTCCACTGGAAATAGGCAGGCCTGCCCAGCCTGGCGGTTTCATCAAAGACACACCAGGAATTATTGGGAACCAGCAGGCTGAACCAGGTGCCGCCGTAGTTGTAGTGGCCGTGCCGGGGGAAGCCCGCCTCGTTGGTAAAACGAGTCCCGTCGCCGCCGATAAATATGGCAGACTGGCCCATAAAGCCGGTCATACGGTAGGACTCAGCCGGAAGCTGAAGCCCGTAGAACTGGGCCCTGCCGGTTTCGGGATTGACAAAATTAACATCCGGTCCGGCCAGGGTGCTCATGTGCCAGAGGTCCGCCCCTACGTCGATGGCCATTTTGACCCCGTCGCCGGTATTGTATTTAGCCCCCTTGCTGTACGCGTTGGAAAGCTGCGCGTAGTTTTCCAGCATGGCGTCGTTATTCTCAAAACCGCCGCAGGCCAGGACCACCCCGTTCTTTGCCCGGATATTGTATCTTTTGCCTTTGTTTTCGGTCACTACGCCGTGAATTATCTTGGTAACCGGATCCTGGATAAGCCTTACCGCCGGACTTTCATACCATACGTCGATCTTATCTTTCCGGTCATAGACGTTTTTGCGGAGCAGATTCCAGAGGCTGGAATTCCAGAAACCGGGTTCCACAAAAATACCGTCCACCGCTTCTTCGGCGCCGGGCAATTCGGGGTATTCACGCATCAACCGGTGGGTGATGGTATCGGGATTGGCCCCCATGGTTTTAATGAGCCAATCCTGGTTCGCCATAGTTTCGGTAACGATAAGTTCGATAACCTCGTCGCTTTGATCTTCGTACAAGCCCCGGAGGCCCTTAAAATAGAGGATCCCCGCTTCCTTATCCTTGGGAATCAGGACCAGCTGGAGGGCGTAGCGGGTGTTTCCCCCTTCCTCCCCTTCGGGGGCCTTTTCCAACAGCAGCACCTTGGCCCCGCTGTCCGCAGCGGACACTGCCGTTGAGGCGCCCGCCCCGCCAAAACCTATGACCACCACGTCGTATTCCGCATCCCATGAAATACTTTTTAAAAAGTTTTGGGATGCCCCGGATCTCCCGCCCCGGGAGCCCCCGGGAGATTGGCACCCCGCCAAAACAAGAGTACCCGCCAAAAAACACAAGACCAAACGTTTCATCTTTTTCCTCCAAAAACATAGATATAAGTAAAATAAAGACAATTTCTAATTTAATACATTTGATAAGTAAATCAAGGGAGGCTTTCCCAAAACTTCAGTCTATGGGGCTGTTTCAAGACCCCTTAGGCTATATTTAAGGCCGCCGGTATACTACAGCGCTTATCCGGGTTTTCCGGAACCGGGTTATGGATGGAGGTGTCGGATTTAAGATTACGCAGACTACCGTTCTTCCCGGAAATAGGGAATTCCCAGCCCTGCGGGTCCCAGGTCTTCTTTTCGTTTTCTGAAGGTGATGAAAACAAGCACGATGATCGTTGCAAGGTAGGGGATCATGTCAAGCAGTTTGGGATGGATAAAGCCGGACTGAAACTTGAAACCCACGCCCTTCAGCGCGCCGAACACATAGGCCGCAAAAATTGCCTTCAGCGGATTCCAGGTGCTGAAAATGATCAGGGCCACGGCAATCCAACCCGCTCCGGCGGTGATATTTTCCTGCCAGCGGGGTACAAAAACCAGGGAAAGGTATGTGCCGCCGAGCCCGCAGAGGAAACCTCCGGCCAGGATATGCGTATATTTGTAACCGGTAACGTTGATCCCCGATGCGTCGGCCACGGCAGGATTTTCCCCGACCGAACGGGCGGAAAGCCCAAAGCGGGTATAGTTCAGGTAAACATAAATCACCATAGCAAGCAGGATCCCCGCGAGTACATAAGGGCTCTGGACAAAAAAAACCTGTCCGATAAGCGGAATCTTGCTGAACAGCGGAACGGAGACCGGTGAAAACGCATGCAGCACCGTTTCGGGAAGGGGCTTTCCCGCCAGGCTTTTTCCGAGAAAACCGGAGACCCCGGTACCGAATATCGTCAGGATAAGGCCGCATACAACCTGATTCCCCCGCAGATTCACGGTGATGATGACGTAGATCAGCGCCCCTGCCGCTCCGGCAAGTCCGGCGGCAAAAACGGCGAGGGCAGGGTTGGCGCTGGTAATGGCGGTGAAGTAGCCGACAGAGGCGCCCATCAACATCATCCCCTCAATGCCAAGGTTCATGTTGCCGACTTTTTCGCAGAGGATGCCCCCCAGTATGGCATACAGAATATGGGTTCCGGTCTGCACCGCCGTCTGTAAAAAAAATGTGAGTGACTCTAGCATTGTTTCTCTTCCCCTTTTCATTCCCTGGTAAATGTATAGCGGGTAAAAAATTCGCTGCCCACAGCAAAAAAGAGAATAATTCCCTGCAAGATACCGGAAATTGCCGCCGGAATTTGCAGGGAACTTTGCAGAAACATCCCGCCGAGTATCAGCATGGAAAACAGAAAGGATGTCAGCAGGATGCCCGGAGGACTCAGATGGGCAAGCCATGTTGTGATCACCGCGGTGAAACCCAGCCCCCCCGAAAGCTGGTCGGACAGGGAGCGTTCAATGGCCGATGCCTGCATCATGCCCGCTATGCCGCAGAGCCCTCCGGAGATCATGCCGGTGATAATCGTGATTTTTAACATATTCATGCCGGCATACCGCGCGGTAGCTTCGCTTTCACCGGCCACCTCAATTTCAAAACCCAGTTTGGTCTTTTTAAGCAGGACGTATATAAACAGGGTGAGTACCAACACGATGATCCAGCCGATATGAATGCCTAACACCTTTGGCAGAACCGCATTTTTGCTGAAGGCGACAATTTTCGGAAAGCCGATAGCCGCCGGATCTTTCCAGGGGCCGTATTGCAGGTAAGAAACCCACTGGGAAGCGACATAGTTCAACATCAGGGTAACCAGGGTTTCACTGGTGGAAAACCGTGCCTTGAGCAGGGCAGGTATCAATATCCAAATACCGGCAAAAAGAACCGCCGCCGCGGCCATCAGGGGCAGCAGCAAGGGCGCTGCAAGTTTCGGAAATGACAGGGCCACCAGGGACGCGCCAAAAGCGCCCATGTAAAACTGCCCTTCACCGCCGATGTTCCAAAACTTCATCTTAAAGGCCACCAATACGCCCAGGGACAGGGTTGCCAGCGGAATCGCCTTGTTCACTGTTTCCCGGAACCGGTAGGCCGTCCCAAGGGATCCCTGAATTATTTTCCCGTAGATGTCCAGCGGATTATAGCCCATAAAAAGCATAACAACCGCCGAGGCCGCAACTGCGGCAAGAGAAGCCAGGATGGTCCGCTTTATGTTGTCAAATTTTGAAGAAGCCGTTTCCGGGCGTTTTACGATGCGTATCATATTGCATACCCGGTGGTGAAATTTTTCGCTCTGCCTCCAAGCATCATCATCCCGATATCTTCTTTGCTCACCGCCCGGGGATCAAGAATCCCCATTATTTCCCCGCCGTGAATTACCATCAGCCGGTCACAGAGTTCCCTGAGTACATCAAGGTCTTCCCCGATGTAGAGAATCCCTACCCCTTCCCGTTTTTGCCGGTTCAGCATATCGTAAATGCTGTAGGATGCGCCGATGTCCAGCCCCCGTACCGGATACGCCGTAATAAGGAGCCGCGGTTTCATCTCTATTTCCCGGCCAAGAAGGACCTTTTGAATGTTGCCCCCGGAAAGTTTACGGACCAGATGGTTTATCGAAGGAGTGGATACGGCATAGCGTTTGGTAATATGTGCCGCCGCCGCCCGGAATTTTGTCCGGTCAATAAAGGGCCCTTTCCCTTCGCCGTAATTTTTCAGCATGATGTTATCGGTAATGCTCATGCCGCCCGCAAGCCCCATGCCAAGCCGATCTTCAGGGATAAAGTTAAGCTTGATACCGCGTTTTTTAATGGTTACCGGTGAAAGGCCAATCAGATCTTCGCCCAAAAAGGTAATGGACCCGCCGTCCGCTTTCCGCAGGCCCATGATGATCTCACATAATTCTTTCTGTCCGTTTCCCGCAATTCCGGCGACTCCAAGAATCTCACCGGCCTGTACCGTAAAGGAAAAATTATGCAGAACTTTGACCCCTTCCGTATTTTTGTAGCTTAAATTGTGTACCTCTAGCAGTGAAAGGCTGCTTCCTTCAAATGTTTCCCGTTTTATCTCCATTTCAATGCTTTCACCTACCATCATTTCGGTAAGCTGCCGGGGATTAGTCTCTTTGGTAAGCACCGTCCCGGCCACCTTTCCCTTGCGGAGCACCGTTACCCGGTCACTGATTTCCATAACTTCGTGCATTTTGTGGGTAATAATGACGATTGCACATCCCCAGGCTTTCATGTTCCGCATGACGGCAAACAGTTTTTCAGTTTCCTGGGGGGTCAGTACCGCCGTTGGTTCATCAAGGATGAGGATTTTTGCGCCCCGGTAGAGGGCCTTGACTATTTCAACCGTCTGTTTTTCACCAATCGACATATCGTAAATTTTCTGATTGGAATTTACATAAAGCCCAAACTGTTTGATGATGGTATCGATTTTTGTCCGAACATATTTTTTCCGCAGAAAAGGATTCGGAAAAACCGCGGTGTTCACTTTCCGCCGGATGTCGGAATCTTTTTCCCCCAGGCAGATATTTTCCATTGCCGTCATGACCGGAATCAACATCACATGCTGATGCACCATGCCAATGCCCACGGCAATTGCATCTTCCGGCGAGCGGAAATACTGTTCTTCTCCGTCGATAAAAATAGCGCCCCTGTCGGGCCGGTAAATCCCCGACAGGATATTGAGGAGGGTGCTTTTCCCCGATCCATTTTCCCCCAGGAGCGAATGGATCTCACCCCCCAAGATGTTAATGGTAATATTATCATTTGCGAGGACCGAATCGAAACGTTTACAGATCCCCCTCATCTCTACGTGGTTGCCTATTGGCACAATTTAATCCCCTAATGACGGGGACAAAAGCCATCCGGCCCTTGTCCCCTTGGTCTTAGTTTATTGTGCCGTTAATGCCTTTGACAAACCAGCCCAAATTCCACAGTTCATCGTCACTGGGGGTGGTTCCCGCCGGAATTTTGACAGCCCCCGTCTGATCGGCGATGGGACCGGTAAAGGGATCAAAACTGCCGGAGGCGATTCGATCCTGGGCGGCCTTTATCGCAGCAGCGGCTCCGCTGTCGTTTGCGGCGGTCAGGGCGTCAAGGGACACCGCATTGGCCTCCAGCCCCTTCCAGTAGGCCCGGCTTGACCAGGTTCCGGCCTTTATGGCCTCCACATCTTCTATATAAAAAGCTTCCCAGTTGAACATCGGCGCCGTCAGGTAACCGGCAATATCCGGTGTGGAAGCCGCATAACCCACCGCCGCCGCGCCGCGCTCGGCGCCGGCAAGCAGGGACGCGGCGGTCGATTGGTGATGGGTGATCACGTCACAGCCGCGGTTTAACAGTTCCGTGGCGGCCTGACGCTCCACGCCGGGATCGTTCCAGGTATTTGCCCAGATAACGTCAACGGTGATATTCGGGTCAACCGACTGGGCGCCCAGCGCCCAGGCGTCAATATGACGAATAACTTCGGGAATGGGGAAGGCCGCCACATAGCCAAGTTTGCCGGACTTTGTTTTGTAACCCGCAGCGATGCCCGCAAGGTACCAGGCCTGGTAGATCTTCGCATAAAAGGTAGACATATTCGCCGCCCGCTTGTAACCGGAACAATGGGCAAACTTGATGCTGGGGAATTCCTCGGCGACCTTCAGCGTCCAGTCCATAAAACCGAAACTCGTGGTGTAAATCACATTGCAGCCCTGGTCGATAAGGTCCCGGATCGCCTTTTCGCAATCGGCGTTTTGGGCGACATTTTCCACATAGGCCGTCTTGTACCCCAGTCTTTCAAGGGCAAGGCGCCCCTTGTCATGAGCCTCGGAGAAACCCTGGTCGTGTATACTGGCATCGTAGACAAATCCGACCTTGATTTCACCGGATTCACCCGGGGTTTCCTTCTTCCCGCCGGCAAAGCCATTCGCCGCAAGAAGAACCGCCAATCCAAAAATAATGGTTTTTTTCATAAATTCCTCCTTTATAAAAGAACCATTTTTCTCTTCTAAAATATTTGACATAAAATGTCAAGAAGACATCTCTCCTTTTTTGTATAAATTTGCAGAATTTTTGTATTTTTTTTCAATATGTAAACCTGGGGGATTACGGTGATGTCTCACGTTTTATAAGGGCAAGCTCCGGCGTCTTTCCGGCCGGAAGGGCAGCATCAAATTCCCTTATGGTCAGATTTAACGTGAGGCAGCAATTTTACATTTAGGAAAATGTACTAAAATGGGGCATGGGAGGGGGAATTTGCACAATTTTGACCATATTGGCGGGCGGGCTGACCGTGTGGTCCAGCCCCGGCGGGGAAAATACGACCTCAAATACGGTTATGCGGCGCCATCAAGAGCGGTTGCGTCGCCGGACTTTAGCCTTTTCGTTCAACAATAACCTCAAGCCGGTGAAAATGTACGGGGCGCCGGAGGAGTGCCGGGTACTGGAGTGCGGGGTTCTTACAACCCTGGACGGGGTGGAGATACGGGACAGCAAGGAGACGTTGCTGGCGAGCTGCCTGCATTTTGAGATAGGGAATGAAGAGAGGGGTATGGCGTTAAACTGCGGTATCGTGGAGCTCCCCGCCACAGTGGGTTTTGTGGACATCGCGGGCCTGGTAAAGGGGGCATCCAAAAGGGAGGGGCCGGGGAACCAGTTCCCCCTATAGAAAGAAGGCGCCGGTTTTCAGAGCTTTCCTTAAAGGGGTTTTTTGTCCGCGAGAAGTTCAGCGGTTATTCTGAAGCCGCCCGCATCGCTCTGAATGACGATGCTTCCGTCGTAAAGCGTGACAAATTCTTCCATGGCGGAAATCCCAATGCCCTTTTTTATGGGCATCAACGCACCCTGGCCGTTATCGGTGACACGCATAAAAATTCTGGAACCTCTCAGCCAGCACATAATGATTATTACCGTAGCTTGACCATGTTTTAGAGCATTGGTAAGACATTCCTGCGTAAAAGAAATAAAGAAAGAATCAATGGTTTTTGAGAATGTCCGGGGCCAGTTTCCATATTCAATTATAAGCATTATATTTGTTGCTTTTCTGAATGAATCACTGAGATCAAAAAGTGTGTTTTGCAGGCTTAGAAAGCCCTGGGAATGTCCGCGGATATTGCGCAGTATGTGGCGTATTTCGTTGATGCCCCTTTCGGCATAATCTCTGGCGTCAACAATTATTCTTTCCGCCTTTTTTGCGTCTTT
>JAITJI010000073.1 GCA_031279015.1 Spirochaetaceae bacterium | reverse complement strand
CCGGAGGAACTTAATGAACTCCGGCGGCTCATTGAAAACGATTACAAGGTTGAGGGGCGGTTACGTACCGAAATTGCCCTGAATATCAAACGGCTGATGGATATCGGTTGTTACCGGGGGCTCCGGCATCGCAAGGGCCTGCCTCTTCGGGGTCAGCGGACCAGAACCAATGCCCGGACCCGCAAGGGAAAGAAAAAGACTGTCGCCGGTAAAAAGAAATAAGAGGGGATTCCTTTATAAGCAGGATTCTGAAAGGGCCCTGAGTGTATTATACTATAAGCGGAGGAAAGAGTGGCTGCCACTACGAAAAAGCGAAAAGAAAAAAAATCTGTATATGAAGGGAACGTGTATATCCAGGCTACGTTCAACAATACCATTGTAACCATCACCGATCTTATGGGTAACGCGGTTTCCTGGGCCAGTTCCGGTGGACTTGGGTTCAGGGGCGCAAAAAAATCGACCCCTTTTGCCGCCCAAAGTGTTACCGAAACGGCGGCCCAAAAGGCCATGCAGGTGGGGCTTCGGGAGGTTCATGTGTACGTGAAGGGCCCGGGGATTGGACGCGAATCGGCTATACGGCAGCTTGGCGCTCTTGGCATCAAGGTGAAGTCAATCAACGATGTAACGCCGATACCGCATAACGGTTGCCGGCCGCGGAAGACCCGCCGTATTTAAGCGTACACAAGGGAGATAGAAGGATATGGCAAGATATACAGGTCCTGTTTGCCGTCTGTGCCGGGCTGAACAAAAAAAGCTTATGCTCAAGGGTGCACGCTGTAGAAGTGACAAATGCCCTGTTAACCGGAAACGTCCGGCGCCGGGCAAGGACCCAAAAGCCAGGCCGGGGAAACGGTCTGATTACGGTATACAGTTGCGGGAAAAGCAAAAGCTCAAACGGATTTACGGCATGCAGGAACGGCAGTTCAGCCTCTTTTTTGAACGGGCGTTGCGGATGCCGGGGATTACGGGTGAGAATCTCTTTGTGTTACTGGAACGGCGGCTTGACAATGTGGTGTACCGGTTTCGTTTTGCGGTAAGCCGGAGTCAGGCCCGGCAGATTGTACTCCATGGTCATATTATGGTAAACGGAAAACGGGTAAATGTACCGTCTTATTTAGTACGTCCCGAGGATGTCATTGAAATAGGGGAATCCGGCAAGGGTCTTGTGGTGATAAAAGAGGCTCTTAAGGAATTTGGGAAATCCGGGGTCATGCCCTGGCTTCAGCTCGATCCCGATGCTATGAAGGGTAAATTCCTTGCCAATCCCCGCCGGGGCGATATTACGGATCTCGCGGATATCAAAGAGCAGATGATCGTCGAATTATATTCTAAATAAGGAGTTGCCATGGCCCGTAAGAATCTGCTTAAAGGCTTGAAACGCCCGAAAAGCATTATCTTTGAGCATGCTGAACTGAAGCCGAGTTACGGTAAGTTCATTGTCGCTCCTTTTGAACCAGGATTTGGTACGACCGTTGGTAATACGTTGCGGAGGGTTCTCCTCTCTTCCATTCAGGGGTACGCGATTAGCGCGGTGAAAATAACTTCCTACGATGCAGACGGTATAGCTCATAATATATCCAGTGAGTTTGAGACCATTCCAAATATTGTTGAGGACACCCTGGAGGTGATTAATAACCTGAAGCAGATTCGTCTGCGGCTTTCCCAGGAGATGGAACAGAATGTTCTTACCTATGAATGGTCGGGTAAGCAGGAGATAAAAAGTGATGATTTTGAACGTACCGGGGAGGTTGAGATTCTAAGCACCGGTCAGCATATCATGACCCTTATGGATGAAGCTCGTCTGGAATTTGAGATACAGATAGATCTTGGCCGCGGTTATGTCCCTTCGGAGGTGAATGAGCAATATCTGGAGGTGATAGGGACCATTCCTATGGATACGATCTTTTCACCGGTAAAAAAAGTGAAATTTGCCGTGGAACCCACCCGGGTTGGACAACGGAGTGATTATGATAAGCTGATTCTTGAAATATGGACCGATGGGACCATTAAGCCCGATGACGCCCTGGCGGAGGCCGCTAAAATAGCAAAGGATCATTTTTCTGTTTTTATCAATTTTGATGAAAACAATCTGGGTTCTGAAGATGATATGGATGAGGATGACGAACGGATACGGCAGATTCTCAACACCCCGGTGGAAGAACTGGAATTGTCGGTTCGTTCATCCAACTGTCTTAAAAATGCAAATATCAAGACCATTGGCGAGTTAACCAGAAAGACTGAAGATGATATTACCAAGACCCGTAATTTTGGGAAGAAGTCGCTCCAGGAGATAAAGGAAAAACTGAAGGAATGGAATTTGGGCCTTGGTATTACCGATATCAATGTATTGAGGAATGCGGTAAAAATAACCTCTCAAAACCAGAAGGAAGAAGAAGATGAAGCATAAAAGAGGATTCAACCCCCTTGAACGTTCAGCGGCCCACCGGAAGGCCCTTCATCGAAATATGATGACATCCCTGTTTAGATATGAACGGATCAAGACCACCAGGGCAAAGGCGCTGGAAGTCAGGCGGAGCGCCGAAAAGCTGATTACCAGAGCCAAGGTTGATTCGGTTCACAACCGGCGGCTTGTTTCCGCCCGCCTCTACGATGAGGGCATCGTGGCCAAACTGTTTACCGATATTGCCCTTCGTATGAAGGAACGCCCCGGCGGATATACCCGGATCATAAAGCTGGGGGAACGGTATGGCGATGCCGCCGAGATGGTTTTGTTGGAACTGGTGGATTATAAGCCGGATGGAGGAGAAGATTCCAAGTCCGGGAAAAATGTCCAGGCTGCCCAAAAAGAGAAGCCCGCTAAAAAAGAGGTTCCCAAAAAGAGAAAGGCGGAGTAAACGCCCCGGGCCCGGTTTTTTTTTGCCGCGGGGCGGCCCCCGGGCCGTTGTGGATGACGAAGCCGGATGGGATCTTACGCAAGGAGAAGGTAGATGTCGAAATCGCATAGAGGTAAAGGTCTGAGGGAGTTTCTTTCCCGCAGCCGGGGTGAATGCCCCGTATGTAAACGGAACAATGTAAAGCTCCTCTACGAGCAGGACGCGGGGGAGGGGAAAAAGGTCAAGATCTGCAAGATATGCAAGGCCGCCCTGAAGCACGGCAAGAAGAGTCTTGCCCCGGCGTCCTGAGCTTTTCAGTCCCGGTCTTCCGTTCCCGTTAATTCCAGGATACTGTACACGGCGGGGATTCCCCGGATATTTTTTAGAATACGGCGCAGATCCTCCTGTTGTTCCAGTTGCATGGTGAAGAAGCCGGTAAGATGATTGACCCCCGTTTCTTCCAGACGGCCTTCAAGAAGGTGGCCCTGGTATTTGCGGATTGCTCCTTCAATTGCGGCAAAAAGATCCGCCTGTAAACGGGATTCGACCTTAAAGCGCCTAACCAAAAGGTCGGCGTTTTCCCACTGGGTGTCGATCCTCCGTTCCGCAAAATCGGGGATATTGGTCAGGTTGCTACAGTTTTTCCGGTGGATGATGATCCCCCTTCCCCGGGAAACGTAACCGACGATGGCGTCCCCCGCTACGGGATTGCAGCATTTTGCAAAACGGATCATCATGTTCTTTTCATCTTCCACCCGCACGGCGATAACACCCATGTCCTGGCCTTCATGGGGCAGGACACGCTGGAGCGACAGATCGGTGTCCCGGTTTTTATCCCGGTCTCCGGAGCCTTCCCTGCCCTTGGCGGCTTCAGATTCCTGGGCCGGGGGAGGACTTTTCTTTCTGGCTACAACATTTTTCTCTATAATGACGGAATCGTCATTCTGCTGGAGCCAGGCCCGGATCTTGTTGCGGGCTTTGGCGGTCTTTACTATCCGCAGCCAGTTGATGTGGGGATGGGCATTAGTAGAGGTTAGGATCTCTACCACCTGAGTGTTCTGCAGCGCCGAGTTAAGGGGAATAATAACCCCATTGGCCTTGGCGCCGCCGCAATGCTCTCCGATGGCGCTGTGGATATGGTAGGCAAAATCGATGGGCGTGGCCCCCACGGGGAGTTCGATAACCTTGCCCCTGGGGGTAAAGACATAGATGGAATCTCTGAGGAGTTCCCGTTTAATATCCTCCAGGAATGATTCGGAGGGCCGGTTTTCTCCGTTTTCCGTTTCCGTGATCTTCCAGTCTTTGAGGCGGTTTATCAGGGGGATGTCCCGGGTGTGTACGATTTCTTTGGTGGTGCCCTTTTTATACAACCAATGACTGGCAACGCCGTATTCCGCAACGTGGTGCATCTCCCGGGTGCGGATCTGAATCTCCAGAAGCTGACCTCCGGTGGACATCACCGTAGTATGGAGACTCCTGTAGCCGTTTGATTTGGGCATGGCGATATAATCTTTGAAACGTCCCTCCAGAGGTTTCCAGGAGTGGTGAACCAGGCCCAGGAGGGTATAGCAGTTTTCAATTTTGTCGCAGAGTATCCGGATGCCAAAGAGATCGTACAGATCTTCAATACCCTTGTTTCGTTTACGCATCTTCTGATAAATGGAGTAGAAGTGTTTTGCCCGGCTTTCTACCGCAATCGGAATGCCTGTTGCCGCGGCTTCCCGGGTGATATCCTGCTGAATGGCGTCAAGAAATTCCCGGCGTTCACTTTTTTTCAGGGCGACAATTTCCTTGATCCTCAGATATACCTCCCGGTTGAGGTGTTTTAGGGCAAGGTCCTCCAGTTCATCCTTCATCCAGGAGATCCCGAGCCGATCCGCCAGGGGGGCGTAGATGTCAAGGCATTCCTGGGCAATGGGTTTATGCTTTTCCGGAGGAAAGTCCTCCAGGGTCCGCATGGTGTGAAGTTTGTCCGCCAGCTTAATGAAGATCACCCGGATATCATCCACCATGGCAAAAAGCATCTTCCGGATATTCTCTGCCTCGTGGATGGTCTTATTGGTCGCTGAAATATCGGCAATCCGGGCGATTCCTTCGGTCATGAGGGCGACATTGTCACCGAACTGTTCCCTCAGGCTGTCCCGATCCGGAAAGTTCAACAGCAGTGCGGTGGCGATTGTGTCCGCATCAAGGTTCAGTTCCGCCAGTATCTCCGCAACTCCCAGGGCATGGGACAGGGCGGCCTCATCGTTTTTCCGGCCCGCTTCCGGAACCGTCATCCGGTCCAGAGCCAGGAGGATTCGATCCCGTTCCGCCTCTTCACGAGGTTGAAGTTTTTCCCTGAACCTCTCTGCTAATCCGCACTTTTTTATCATGGTTTTCCTGACTATACAAGGCTAATTTCCAAACCTGCCGCCAATGACCCGCCGATTGCCCGCCAGATCCATGTACAGTTGTATATCCTTATAGCCCCTGGAAGCAAGTAGATCGCCGATGTTCTGCATCTGGGAGGGATCGGCTTCCAGAAGAATATCGCCGCCGGGTCTGAGATACCCTGGCGCTTCCCCGATAATACGCCGGATAAGGTCCATGCCGTCTCTTCCTCCGTCCAGGGCGATCCGGGGTTCCCTTTGCACTTCCGGCGCCAGACTGCCTATAAGAGCGGAGGGAATATAGGGAGGGTTCGCGGTGATGAGGTCAAAGACCCGTTCCGGCGCCGGCAGATCCTCCAGGGCGGCAAAGAGATCGCCCCGGACAAAAAGAACTCCGGGCCGGGACCCCGGGGCGGATTCCGCCGGAAGCAGCCTGAGGGCATTGGCCCGGGCAACCTGCAACGCCGCCTCCGAAATGTCTGAGGCGTATACGGCAAGAACGGGACGTTCATACTTGAGGGAGATAGCGACGGCTCCGGAACCGGTACAGAGATCTAACAGGCAAAGGGGCCCCGCCGGAAAACGGGAATCCAACCGGGCCAGGGCGGCCTCTACCAGGGTCTCCGTATCCGGCCGGGGAACGAGAACGCCGGCGGTGACGGAAAAATCCAGACCCCGGAATTCTTTGCGGCCCCGGATGTAGGCAACGGATTCCCCGGCGTAGCGGCGTTTAAGGGACCGCTGATAGGCGGCAAGAACCTCCGGGGAAACCGGCCTGCGATCCGCAAGGATCAGTCCGGCCCGGTCCATCCCCAGGATATCCCCCAGCAGGAGGGCGGCGTCCAGGGCAGGACTTACCAGGGCGGTCCGGGAGGAAGGAGCTTCCTCCCCTGCTGCCAGGGCCTGGTTCAACAGGGCAGCCCCCTGGGAAAGGGCCTCCCCAACGGTCATGATGCGGTGGCTTCGGGTTTTCCTGAACGGAGAAGTTCCTCCCGGGCGGACAATTTGAGGGCATCAAAGAGTTCCGCCACATCGCCCTGCATGACCAGATCCAACTTGTAGAGGGTAAGGTTGATCCGGTGATCGGTCACGCGGTTTTGGGGGAAGTTGTAGGTCCGAATCCGTTCGGACCGGTCCCCGCTGCCTACCTGGTTTTTACGGGCCTCTGCCCGTTCGGACCGGGCCTTTGTCTCTTCCAGCTCATAAACCCTGGCCCGGAGGATCCGCATGGCCTTGGCCTTGTTTTTGATCTGGCTTTTTTCATCCTGGCAATGGACCACTATCCCCGTGGGAATGTGGGTGATCCGTACAGCGGAGTCGGTGGTGTTGACGCATTGACCGCCGGGACCGCCGGCCCGCATTACGTCTATCCGCAGATCCTCCTGGCGGATATCGACCTCCGTTTCATCCGCCTCGGGGAGAACCGCCACGGTTACCGCCGATGTATGAATACGGCCGGAGGCTTCAGTGGCGGGGACCCGCTGAACCCTGTGAACCCCGGATTCATACCGGAGGTTTTCATAGACGTTACCTCCGATACCGCCGTTACTCCCCCCGCCGCTGATGGAAAAGACTATCTCCTTGAAACCTCCCAGTTCGGTTTCATTGACATTCATGATTTCGAATTTCCAGCCCTTGGTTTCCGCAAACCGGGCGTACATCCGGAAGAGGTCCGCCGCGAAGAGGGCCGCCTCTTCACCTCCGGTCCCGGCCCGGATCTCCATGATGATGTTTTTTTCATCCAGGGGATCCTTCGGGATGAGGAGGAATTTAAGCCGATCCCCGGCGTCTTTACAGCGTTGTTCCAGATCCCGCAGTTCTTCCCGGGCCAATTCCCGCATTTCCGGGTCCTTTTCGTCCTGAATCAGGGCTTTTGTCTCATCAATCTGGGTGGAAAGTCCCAGAAATTCCCGATGAGCCGCCTCAACTGCGGTGAGTTGGGAGTATTCCCTCATCAGATCCCGGTATTTATACTGATCCTTAACCAGATCGGGGTCCTGGATCAGGAGGGCAAGTTCATCGTACCTGTGCAAAAGGGCTTCCAGCCGTTCATTCACCTGTTTTATCTCCGTTACTATCAATTTATACAAAGATACGATTTATAACAACCCGTAGGTTGCTTCTTGAAATACGGTACTGCACCTGCTGTATTTTTACCGGAATGACATACGGTAGCTGTCGGATTTTGTTTTCTCTGCTACAATATAATTATGGGATGGCTTGATCCGGTCAGGGGTCTGTTCGACCGGGCGATTGCAAAATTGCGGGAATTCCTCCCCTCTGTGGCGGAATTGCGGGGGGGCCGGCATAAAAGGGGGTTGATCTTTTTGAGCGTCCTGGTCCTGGCGCTCCTGGTTACGTTCCTGGTGGTGGTACTGGTAAACCGGAGTTCCCGGAGGGTTTCGGCGCCGGGCGATGAAATCAGCAAGACCTTTCAGCCTAGTCCAATTCCGGCGGAGGAGCTTTTCCTGCCCGGGGAACCGGATTTTCTTCCCGGCGTGGTTTTGGAGCGGGAACGGCGGGAAGGGTGGACCGCCGAAGACGCTGCGCCTTTCTGGACGGACCCCATGAATGCAGGGCCGGAAGGGTATGTAGACTCGATACGCGGGGTGGTTGATGAGATGATGGAGCGTATCCCGTGAAAAAGAACGGTATTTTTTCCCTGATCGTTCTGTTTTGTTTCTGTATCCTGGCTTGTAAAACGTTCCCCTCTGAAGATTCAGGGACGACGAGGGAAGATGCAGGGCCGGATCTTCCGGTTGAGCGGACGGAGCCTGGGGACACCGGTGATACCGGAGGGGATGGCCCCCCGGAAGGGGCCGATGCGACCCTGGATATTCCGGAGGAAGAGGACATTCCGGAAGTTTCCGAGCGGGAGTACCCGCCGGATTATTTTGAAGGGGTTCTGGCCGAACCTGCCTCAGACCTTGTGGAGTTAAGTTTCCCCGAAGCCATGCCGGCTGGGGAAACCCCTGAGGTTGTTCTGCCGGAACCGGCTCCGGCCGGGATATTCCCGGAAGGGACGGAGGCCGGACCTCCTGATCTCGCTGGGCCGCCGGCGGAGCCGCCCCTGGACCCGGCGAGGCCGCCGGCCTTGCAACCTGCAGAACCGGAAGAGTCCGCAGCTCCGCAGGCCGCCGCAAAGGTTCCCGCGGTAATTCCCCCCGTAGCGGCTGCTCCGTCCGATTCCTCCGGGGGGGAAGCTCCCCAGGCCGACCAGCCTCCTCCCCCGGAGCCGCCCCGGTTTATCAGACCTGCGGAGACGGAACCGCCGCCTCCCCCGGAGCGGGAGCCGCCGCAGATACCGGTGCTTCCGGAATCCCCCGCCCGTATACCCCCCATTCCGGTGGAGGAGCGGCCGCTTTTTTCCCGGACCCTCTCCGTCATGACCGGGCAGCTTGTGGAGATTCCTTTCCGGGGAACCGGTTGGGTCTATCTGGGGGATCTGCAATCCCGAAGGGGGATGACCTATGTGTCCCGGCGCTTAGATCCGGCGGGACAGAGTTTTATCCTCCGGGCTGATGCGCCGGGAACCTTTGAGCTTAAATTTTACAAACAGGATTTTATCCAGGATTATATTCTCAACGACTATATTCAGATTCAGGTGACCGATCCGCCGGAGTCCGGGGCGGAGTTTTCCGGGGAATCCCGGGGCCCCCTGGCTCTGTCCGGCGAGAGGGGCCGCGTGATTGCCGAGCCTCGATGGCCGCCTCTTGAAGAACCGGTCTCTGCCGGATCAGGGGAAGTTCCTGCCCCGCCAGAGATCCCGGCTGATGTGGAAGTTGCCGTCGGCCCTGCCGCCGGCCCTGCCGTTAGCTCTGCCGCCGGCAATGAGATCGGCGGAGACGTTGATACCGGGGAAACCCCGGCTGCTGGCGGCAACAGAGCCGTTGGAGAGACCTCCGGCAGGGTCGCCGGATCGGGGGAAGCTGTCCCGGCGAGTCCTGCCGCCCCGGCGCCGCCCCGGCTGCGGCCTGGTCTTCAGGATGACGGTATAGTGCCGGTTATCCCCCCTAGCGTTCCGGGAAGTTCCGGTCCGGTGGCCGAAGGCACGGAAATGACCGGAGACGGCGAGTCCGGGGAATACTCCGGTTATCTGCGCCGGGCCCGGGAAGAGTATCAGGCAGGACGGATCCCCTCGGGAATTGCCATACTGGATGAAGCCCGGCAACGGTATCCCTGGGGGAGTGATGAGGCATGGTGGCTGTACGGGCAGCTGCTTGAGGCCAACAGCCCCCGCCGGGACATACGGTCGGCTCTGGAGTATTACCGCCGGCTTATCAGGGAGTATCCCCAGAGCCCGCTCTATGCCGATGCCCAAAGGCGTATAGCCTACCTGGAACGGTACTATTTCAACATCCAGTGAGGACTGCCGGCGCCGGGCTGTTGGCAGCAGCAGCGGCATAACCGGTTATCGTGGTTCCCAAGTATACCTGTGTACCCTTGGCATCGGTGTCCTTTCTGTTGGAGTTGTAGCTGAGGGTAATTTCCCCTTGGGCGCCCCGCTTGAGCGCCTCCGCATGGGCTCCCGCCATGGCCTCCCGGACTGCGAAGCCCTCCGCCTCCGCCAGGGTTTCAAAGAGCCGGTTTCCGGTGAATCCAAAAACCGTGTAATCATCAATGCCCCCCATGTTGTAGTTTGGATGGATCTCCACCGGATAGGCGGCAAAGATCCTTCCGACCACCGCCCCCAGGGCATTGGCGACCTCAAAATGATCGGGGATGATTGCCCGGGTTCCCAGCATCTTTGCCACATCCGCCAAAAAAATATGGATGGGGGCGCCTATGCCAACCAGGGAAAAGTCTGTCCGGAAAGACAGGGAAAGGGATTTGCTCCCCTGTCCCTTCCTGGCGGATTCATAACCCTGCAGAATAAAGGCTTCCGCTTCCGGGCTGATCCCCTTTGTCATATAGTGTCTGTCCTGATCTTCAAGGAGGATCTTCACCACGTTGAGGTATAGTTTCCGCTTTACCTCATCGTAGATTTTTTCGCAGAGTTCCTCTACGGATATACCCAGGTTGATGGCCATATACTCCGCCCCCAGCAAGGCGGCATCCCGTGAATACCCGGAAAAATCACCCCTGATGTGCATAACATCGGTAGGGGTGAGGCCGCAGAGCTGCACCACCCCCTCCTGTAAGAGCCGGGAAACATTGAGGTTGTAGATATCCGTATTGGCGGCAGCGGCAGCATCCTGGAGTATCCGGGGACCTCCCCGCAGGGCTTCGCAGAAGCGCCTCTCCTGTTCCGAATACCGTTCCCCGTCAACCTCACGGATAAGCAGGTAGTGTTCATGCAGATATATATCGTGGAGGGTCCGGTTGTCCACCAGCCTCTGCAGCCCGGCAGTGACGGAAGGATACCTTGCCCCAAGGATGCAGAGGGGAACAACCCGAAAGTCTTCCAGGAAGAGCCGGTTGTCAGTGTAGCGGACGGCGCTGTCACCTCCCAGGCCGAAGGTTTTGATAGAGAAACCCTGAACGAAGGTCCGCCATTTGCCCACACTGATACCATCCGTCGCTTTAACCGGAACCGTATCCTTAACCAGGGCCATATCGGTGGTGGTTCCCCCCATGTCAATGATCACGCAATTTGCCGCCTTTGCAAGCCATATTCCTCCGGCAATGCTGGCCGCCGGCCCGCAGAGCAGGGTTTCTACCGGCCGCAGGGCGGCAAATTCTTCCGACATAAGGGTTCCGTCACTGCGGACAATCACCGCCGAGGCCCTTATGTTCCGTTCGGCCATGGCCGTTTTTATGGCCCCCAGGAATTCCTTTATCACCGGGAACAGCCTGGCGTTCAAAAGGGTGCCGGAGGCCCGTTGCAGGCAGTTGAGATCGGAAAAGAGTTCATGGCCGCAGACCACGGGGATGTTGTGACTGCGCTGAAACAGCTCCTTCGCCTTCTTCTCCAGTACCGCGTTGTTCTTCATAGCGTATATTTCCAGGATCCCCGCCCCGTCCAGATGCTTGAATCCCTCTTTTATGTTTTTGGTAAAAAGTTCCCAGTCCGGTTCTTTTTCAATATCACCGGAGAATTTAGTGTAACTCTCCTGTATGTACATATCCTCCGCCGGCGGAAGCCCGTATTTCCCGCCAAACTCGTTGATGACCTTTCTATCGCCCCCCAGGAATATGAGCTTGGCCCTGCCGCCCTTACCTTCGACGCAGGCGTTGGTTGCCAGGGTTGTTGACAGGGCGATTAGCTCCGCCGATTTGAGGAATTCCGGGGGCAGTTTGTCCAGGACTTCCAGGATGCCTATGGACAGATCCTGCCTGGTGGTAAGGGCCTTGGCGGAACTCAGAATCCTCCGTTCCGTAAAGTCGTACACTACCGCATCGGTATAGGTGCCTCCGGTATCAATGCCAATTCCTATTTTGCTGTACATGATTCGCTATTAATCCCTATGAAGTACAAACATCCCTATATCTGTAGCCGTTCCACATGACGGTAGGCTCCGGCCCGCAGGGCTTTGACAGATTCGTCAACAAGATAGTCGTCAAAGGGCATTATCCTGTCGATGATGCCGCCATCAAGGCCGCCGGATGAAGATTCGCCGGAGGATTCCTCCGGAACGGGGAGAATTTCAATGATCCGGTTTGCCACAGAGTTGACGAATTCGTGGTCATGGGAATTGAAGAGGATCACCCCCGGAAAGGCGATAAGGCCGTTGTTGAGGGCGGTGATGGCCTCCAGGTCCAGGTGGTTTGTGGGTTCATCCATGATGAGCACATTAGCGCCGGATAGCATCATCCGGGCCAGCATACACCGGACCCTTTCGCCCCCGGAGAGGACATTTACCGGTTTGAGGGCTTCATCCCCGGAAAAGAGCATCCGTCCCAGAAAACTACGGATGTAGGTTTCATCCCCATCCGGGGAATACTGTTTAAGCCAGTCGGTGATGGACAGGCCGGAGTCAAAAAAGGAACTATTCTCCCGGGGAAAGTAGGAAACCTTGGTGGTCTGTCCCCAATAATAGTTCCCCGCGCCGGCCGTTACGGTTCCGGTAAGGATATCAAAAAGGGAAGTTTTTGATGCGTGTTCCATCCCTACAAAGGCGATCTTGTCATTCCGGTTAACCATAAAGGAAAGGTTCCTGAGCAGCGCCTGACCGGCGGACCCGGCGCCCTGACCGGCCGGGGAGTAACAGAGTTTTTCGATCCTGAGAACATTATTCCCTATCTCCCGGTCAGGCTTGAAACCTACATAGGGGAATTTCCGGCTGGTTACCACCAGATTGTCCAGGTCCAGCTTTTCCAGAACCTTCTTACGGCTGGTGGCCTGGCGGCTCTTTGAGGCATTGGAGGCGAAACGCTGGATAAATTCTTTCAGATCCCGGGCTTTTTCCTCCCGCTTCTTCAGCTGATCCCTGGCCTGACGCTGGAGCATCTGACTCATCTGATACCAGAAATCGTAGTTCCCCGAATAAGCGGCGATTCTGCCAAAGTCGATATCACAGATCTGGGTGCAGACCGCGTTGAGGAAATGCCGGTCATGGGATACCACGATTACCGTGTTGGGAAAATCGATGAGGAACTCCTCAAGCCAGGCGATGGATTCCAGATCCAGGCCGTTGGTAGGCTCATCCAGGAGGAGGATATCCGGGTTTCCAAAGAGGGCCTGGGCAAGGAGTACCCGGATTTTTTTTGATTCATCCAGATCCGCCATGGTTTTGTCGTGATCCGCCTCGTCCAGCCCTAATCCCGAGAGGATCTGTCCCGCCTGAGCCTCCGCTTCCCAGCCCCCCAGATCTGCAAAGTCGGCCTCCAGTTCGCTGACCTTGAACCCGTCCTCCTCGGTAAAATCCTCTTTGGCGTAGATCAGTTCCCGTTCCTTTTGGACCTTGTACAGTTTTGGGTACCCCATGATCACGGTTTCCAAAACCGGATACTCTTCAAAGGCGAAGTGATCCTGTTTGAGGACCGCCAGCCGTTCTCCGGGACTTATGGTAATTTCCCCCCGGTCATATTCGGTTTCGCCGGAAAGAATCCTGAGAAAGGTCGATTTTCCCGCGCCGTTAGCGCCGATAACGCCGTAACAGTTTCCGGGGGTGAATTTTAAATTTACATCCTTAAAGAGGATACGCTCGCCAAAGCTGAGACTGAGATCGGTAATGGTTATCACGGTATTAACTCCAAATGGTAAAACTGAAGGATTCTCTCCCGGTCATGAGGATTTTCCCCCGGTTAGTTCATCCCAACTGGCAAACACCTGCCGGACATTTTCCGGCCTGGCCCCCGCGCCGAATTCGCACTGGGCTATACAGCCTCCGTCCTGCCAGAGGGTGTCATGAATTTTGGTTATAGCCTGGTGGATGTCATCGGTGGTTCCTTCGGGCAGTAGATGCTGCCGGTCAATCTCACCCCAGAAGGTGATCTTTCCCTTGAAAGGCGCCAGGTTGTCGATCCCCATACAGAAGATCTGGGAGTTGAAGGCATCGAGGCCCAGTTCAATAAGGTGGGGATAGATAGCCAGGGTATGTCCGTCGGAGTGCATGAACATCTTCTTTCCCGCCCGGTGGGCGATATTGATATAATCCCTGTACAGGGGCTTAAAAATTTCGATCCAGGTATCGGGATGGATCAACAAATCCCGCTGGGTTCCCCAGTCGTCCATTATGCTCAGGGCGTCAACACCGGTCTTTGCCCACTTTTCAAGGAGCTCGCAGTAGAACTGATGCATCCTTTGAATGAATTTGATAAGACCCGCGGAATGGAGGGCAAGGTCGATAAAAAGCTGCTCCGTGCCCCGGATAAACTGAAGCTGCTCAAAGGGCCGCGGACAACAGCCGGCTATAACGAATTTATCCGTAGCGGCGCAGAA
>JAITJI010000027.1 GCA_031279015.1 Spirochaetaceae bacterium | reverse complement strand
TGAGCATTGTTTTTACCGTTCTGCTCTCCCGGCTTATCTTCCGGGAGAAGGTATCGAAAAAAGCAGCCGCCGGGTTAAGCCTCCTGACCGCGGGAACCCTCCTGCTCTTGTAAAACGAACAGCACAAACCAAATACCGGGCCGGAGTTTTTTGAAAAGGCCTGGTGGTTTATAAGCGCCCCGGGAGCCTGTTGCAGGTGTGAATTTTTTGCATAAAGGGGCGGTATAGAAACAATGACGGGATTGTTGAAAAAAACGGTCTTAAAGCGGAATTTGATATGCTGTACCCGTCTAACGCTCAACCGCGCGGCGACATTACTTTGGCGGCGGCCGATGCCGCTTTCGAATTCGGTATTAAAATAAACGCCCTTGGCGCGACAGGGGATGAAATTTATGTACGCAGGGGGACTGTGCCGCAATTTTTTTTCTGCCATGGTAAACCCCATTTGTTCCTCCGGATTCAGTCTGGATAGAGTGTGTCCCCATGGTTAGATTTTTACACGGCGCAATTCGGTCTCTTGACAAGGGCGGTATATTGGGGAGAATCGAATCGGCGCTCTGTGGATGACATGGCGTTTGTATACAATATGGAAAGCAATAGATCCAAATATCAGGTCCGGGCGGCAGGTTCGGCTTCTCCCCTTCCCGATTATCTTGCGGTCCTCAACCCGGAACAGCGGGAGGCGGTGCTCCACACGGGGAAACCCCTGCTCATCCTGGCGGGAGCCGGGTCGGGGAAGACCCGGGTGATTACCACCAAGATAGCATGGCTTATCCGGGAGCGGGGCATGGATCCCCGGTCCATCCTGGCGGTGACCTTTACCAACAAGGCCGCCCGGGAAATGGCGGACCGGGCCCGGCTTATCGACCCCCGGGCGGGGGACGCAATGCTGCGGACCTTCCACTCCTTTGGCGCATGGTTTCTCCGGCGTAACGGTTCCCTGGCGGGGCTTGCCCCGAATTTTGTCATCTATGATGATGACGACACGGTCTCCCTGCTTTCGACCCTCATGGAGGATCTTTCCCGGGCGGAGGTAAAATTGGCCGCCCAGTATATTTCCCGGGCAAAGGATTATTTTCTTTCGCCGGAGGACCCGGAGCTGGACCGGATCAACTATCATCGGGAATTCCGGGATCTCTACGCCCGTTATGAGGAGCGGCTCCGGCAGATAGGCAATGTGGACTTTGGAGACCTGATCAAGAAGCCTGTGGAGATCCTCCGGACCATGCCGGAGGTGGCCCGGCGTTTCCGGGAGCGTTTCCGGGTGATTCTGGTGGATGAGTATCAGGATTCCAATGTCGCCCAATTCGCCCTGTTGAAGGAGCTCTCCGGTCCGGAAACCTATGTCTGTGTTGTAGGAGATGATGATCAGTCCATCTACCGTTTCCGGGGGGCGGAGGTGCGGAACATCCTGGAATTCCCGGATCGGTTTCCCGGCGCCGATATTGTCCGGCTGGAACGGAACTACCGGTCCACGTCTCCCATCCTGGCGGTAGCCTCCTCTGTGGTGGATTACAACCGGGGCCGCCTGGGGAAGACCCTTCGGGCTGAACGGGGGGGGGGAAAGACTCCCACCCTGGTTTTTCTGCCTGATCAGGACGCGGAAACCGACTTCTGCGCTGCCCTCATCGAAAAAAGCGCCGGCGCCTCCGGAAAGGGGGCCTACGCCGGCTGGGCGATCCTCTACCGGACCAACGCCCAGTCCCTGGGTTTTGAGACGGAGCTGCTCCGCCGCCGGATACCCTACCGGGTGGTGGGGTCCCTCAAGTTCTATGAGCGGGAGGAGGTGAAGGATGCCCTGGCGCTGCTCTCCTTCCTGGTGAATCCCCGGGACGAAGTCGCCTTCCGCCGGGTGGTGAACAAACCCGCCCGGGGGGTGGGGGCCGCTACGGTGGACCGCATCGTGGGATTTACCTCCCCGGATTCCGGCGCCGGTGGGGATCTCGCCGTAACGGCCCGGCGAATGCTGCCGGATCTGCCCGCCAAGGCCCGGGCCGGGTTAATCGCCTTTCTGGAGGCTATTGGGAGCGGCCTTGCCGCCCTTGTCCCGGAGCCGGTTTCCGATTCCCCTGCCGGTGATCTGCCGGGGGAGGAATTGGGGGATGTCCCCGGCGGGAAAGGAGAGCCGGTTTTGGAACAAGCCGGCGCCGGGCGGAAGCCCCGGGGGAAGGGGGACGCTCCGAAAGTTCGGGAGGAACTCCGGGCCGGTGAAGGGCTTTCGGTCTGTGTGGTAAGACTCGTGGAGGATTCGGGGATAGCCGGATACCACCTGTCCCACGATGAAATTGCCGGGAATCAGCGGATCGCCAATCTGCAGGAGCTGGCCAATGCCGCCAGCCTCTACCCGGCGACCCGGGCAGGGCTTCTGGATTTTCTTGAACATATCGAACTTGACCGTTCCATCGCCGAGGATGCGGGAGACGCCGAAGATACGGTTACCCTCATCACCCTCCACAACACCAAGGGTCTTGAGTTCCGCCGGGTGATCATGACGGGCATCGAGCAGGGGGTCTTTCCCCGGGATGATAAAAAGGACGATGACCTTGAGGAGGAACGGCGGCTCTTCTACGTGGGGGCAACCCGGGCAATGGATGAGCTTTACCTCTGCTCCTGTGCCCGGCGCCGGATATTCGGTCGTACCATGGCGATGGAGCCATCCATCTTCCTCCGGGAAGCCGGCAAGTCCTCCCTGCGGATCATCGGCGATGTTCCCTACGGCTTCACCCGTCAGGACCGGCATTCCGGTGGTTCCGGTAAGTCCGGCGCCGGAACGGCCGATTCCCGGCAGAGGCGCCGGTCATCCGACGGCCGCTGGCAAACCGGGGACCGGCTCTTTCATGATGATCACGGGTACGGCTGGGTAACGGAGATTCAGGAAGGCGAAGAAGGTCCCTTGGTCCAGGTGTGTTTCGAGACCGGCAGGGAACTGCGGTTCCTCAGCCGTCATCAGAGCTCCCGGTTTATGAAAGTGGGGGATGACGTTTGATGGAGGAGTTTTTTTTGCTCCGGCTCCTCCCCCGTATCCGCCGTGCCCGGGATTTCCGGCTCTACACCGAAGGGGGAGGGCGGCTCGTCGATCTCTGGCAGGAGGGAGGCAGGGCCCTCCTGGGTCATACGCCCCCGGCCCTCTTCCGGGAGATCAAAAACACCGCCGCCCGGGGCCTTGCCGCCCCTCTGCCGGGTTTTTCCGAAGCCAGGCTGCTCAAGGCCCTGGCCTGCCTCTTCCCCGGCCGGGACTTCCGGCTCTACGCCGATGACGATTCCCTCCGCCGGGCTCTGGGCGCAGCGGGGTATCCTTCGGATCTGTCCTTCCCCGACCCAGCCCTGTTCTCCGGCGGGATGCCGGCTTCTGTTCCGGAAACGGGCCGGACTCTGTCCCTCTGGCGGCCCTTTACCGATGACCGGGAGGGCCTTTCCGGGAGGAGTCTCCCGGTTGTTCCGGATATTCCCGTCCTTGTCCCGGTACTGCCCCTGCCCTGGCCCGGAAGCCCCCGGGTCCTGGTGGTAGAGAAGGCCGCCGCCGGTTTGTTTCCCCCCTCGGATCTGCTCTCCCCGGTGATCCTGGCCGCCGCAGCCCGCTGTGTTTACGATCTTATCGCCGCCTTTCCGGAGCGGGGCGCCGTCCCCTTCTCCAGGCTGCGGAAGGCCCTTTCCCGGGACCAATGGTGCAGAAGGGGGATCTACTTTTCCCCCGTTCCGGTGCATACCGGGGAGAATCACGCCCTCCTCTTCCGCCGTTTCCTGGAGGCGGGTTTCCTTGCCCCCCCAAGTTTGCACATACCCCTGATCTTGCCGGGACTTCTCTCTCCCGGTGAAGAGGCAAAACTGGCGGCCCTTCTGCGGGTTCCCCTCACTTGACGAGCGGTTCATAAAACCGGACAATAGATATAGATAGTAAATTATACCTTGCGGAGGAGTGGTAATGAGTATTATTGAATATGTTGAGGCCCGTGAGATTCTGGATTCCCGGGGGAATCCGACGGTAGAAGTGGATGTGATGCTGGAAGACGGTTCCCTGGGGCGGGCGGCGGTTCCCTCCGGCGCTTCCACCGGTGAGCATGAGGCGGTGGAACTCCGGGACGGTGATAAAGGACGGTACCAGGGGAAGGGTGTTCAGAAGGCTGTGGCAAATGTAAATGATATCATTGCCCCGGAGATTCAGGGTCTTGACGCCCAGAATCAGGTGGACATTGACCGGACTATGATAGAACTGGACGGTACCGAAAACAAGGGTAAGCTGGGGGCTAACGCCATCCTGGGGGTGTCCATGGCTACCGCCCGGGCGGCCGCTTCTTTTCTGGATGTACCCCTCTTCAAATACCTGGGGACCTTTCATTCCAACCTGTTGCCGGTACCCATGGCCAATATCATTAACGGAGGTAAACACGCGGATAACAAGATCGATTTCCAGGAATTTATGGTTATGCCTGTAGGAGCCGACTCTGTCCGGGAAGCGGTCCGGTGGACTGCGGAGATCTTCCATACCTTAAAGAAGCTCCTCAAGGACGGGGGGAAGAATACCGCCGTTGGGGATGAGGGGGGTTTTGCCCCGGACATCGGCAACGAGGAAGCCCTGGAGTACATCATGAAGGCCATCGAGAAGGCCGGTTACAGGCCCGGTGAGCAGATTGCCATCGCCCTGGACTGCGCCAGTTCCGAACTCTTTGATGAAGGAGGCAAGAAGGGTTACAAGTTCTGGAAGTCCAATCCGGACAAACTCTTTTCCGCCGATGAGATGATTGACCTGTACACCCAATGGGTGAACAAATACCCCATTATCTCCATAGAGGATCCCCTGGATCAGAACGACTGGGAAGGGTATGTGAAGATGACCAAATCTCTGGGATCCAAAATCCAGATCGTAGGGGATGACTTTTTTGTGACCAATACCAAACGGCTGGAACGGGGCATCAAGGAAGGGTCCTGCAACTCTATCCTCATCAAGGTGAATCAGATCGGTACCGTGACTGAGACCTACGAGGCCGTTGAAATGGCCAAGCGGGCGGGGTATACCGCCATTATCTCCCACCGTTCCGGTGAAACCGAAGACAGTTTCATCGCCGACCTGGTGGTGGGTCTTGAGACGGGGCAGATTAAAACCGGTTCCATGAGCCGGACCGACCGGATATGCAAATACAACCAACTGATGCGGATTGAAGATGAGCTTGAGGGTGTCGCAGAATATGCCGGCAGGAAGGCTTTCTACAATCTCGGAAAGTAGTTTGATGATCCCGGATATCGTAGGTATTCGGGACACGCAGCCCCATGGTTCGCAGGAAAGATGAAGCATATTTTTCCTGCGGGCAAAGGGGTGTAATTTCGATAATGTCACAGACTCCCCGGTATGCCAGAGCCGGATCCATCCGCCCCTGGCCGGGGTATACTTCCTGATATTACGGATCATTGTCCGCTAAGGGCAGGTTTACCCAGTTCATGGTTTGGTGAAAACCGTCTTGAAATCCGTGCTTTCAGGAGACTACCTTACGATCTGATGTAATCTTTTAATAAAAGTACATTTTCTCTGTGCCTTGGCGTTATAGTATATATATCTCCTGGAGCTGGTAATTCGAGACAGGAGAGGGCCGGGAAATGAGAAAAGGGACCCCATGTCCGTATATGGGCCCATGATCCTTCGGCGCTGTAGGCGGATGGCCGGCAGTGAGGAAGACGCCCCGGATGCCCTGTAGGACGTGTTTGTTAAACTCATCAAGACGAAGACAAGATTCCACGGGCAGTTTCCCTCCAGCCTGCTCTACACTATAGCAACCAACATCTGCTGAATCGGCTTCACTGGCAAAAACAGCGCCGGGAATAGGTCCGGGGCCCGGGCGAATTTGTGCTGTCGTCAAAAGACCAGGAATTGGAGTGCACGGAGGCGCGGCTTGTCGTGGAGGAGATCCTGGAAACTGAATCCGGGTTGATCCCGGGGTATTTGTTGTATGTATCACGCCGGCGGGATGACCCTGAAAGAGATCGGCGCGGCTGTGGGGATATCCGTTTTGAGGTACGGAAAAAATTGGAGAAAAGGAGCGGTTATGAGTGAGCCGGTATCTATTTCGATATTGATGCTTGAACGATACAACCTGGGTGATATAAATGATGAAGAGAAACGTATTGTTGAAGCTGCGGTTGCATCGGACAGAGAAGTGGCGAAAACCCTGGTGGAGTTGCGGCAGTCCGATGCGGATATCCGCGGCCGGTATCCCGCGGGGTGGATTCTGCCGAAGATACGGGAAAGGGCCCGCCGATCCCGTTACATCTGGAACAGAGCGGGTAAATATGAAGAGAGTCCCTTCTTCCGGAATAAGGTCCCCCTGGTCTGGGGGCTCTGTGCGGCGGCCCTGGTTTTGGTGGTTGTCCTGCCCTCCCTGTCCATCGCCCTGAGGCAGTTCGGGGAATCCCTTACCGACGCCAAGGGCAGCGCCGATGTCCCGGAGGCTTCCTGGACTGCCCTGCCCACAGCATTAAGCATCTACCTGAAAACCGGCAGTATCGATGTCATCCTGGATGAGGGGACGGCGCTCCGGGCGGGGAACACCATTCAGCTTGCCTATTCGGTAAGCGGCAGAGAACGGTACGGGGTGATCTTTTCAATAGACGGCAGATCCGCTGTTACCTTGCACTATCCATACGCTCCGGGGCAGAGTACCCGGCTGGTCACGGGCAAAGAGACCCCCCTGGCGGAGGCATATATCCTGGATGATGCGCCGGATTTTGAAGCTTTCTTTTTTGTCATCGACAGCAAACCCCTGGATTCCCAGTCCATCCTGAACGACGCCCAAGGACTTGTCCGGAATCCCGGTACGGCGGTGGAACGGAGCCGATTGGTTTTCAAAAGATATAAATTAAAAACAGTAACTTTACGGAAGGAAGGATAATAAGACATGGAACAGAGCAGTAACCTGAAAATGAATTCATGAATTTCAGTTTTAGGAGCGGCTCAAAATATTTCTACCTCTACAGTTTTGAGAACAACCGGCACCTCCACCGGATTGGATTCTTTGGAGGCTTGCAGTTCTGAGTCCGTAGTTATCGTGGAGAAACGGCATGGCCGGCTGCTTGCTGTTTCATGTTCTCTATGATGGCTCCCTTTTCCTGTGCAGCATCCTTCCAATAGAGCGGATCTGTTTGTCCCCGGTAATGAGGAGGAGAAGCGTCCCCGCCGCGCCGAAGATGAGGGCGGTGATCAGGAGGGGGAGTCCGTAACTAATGAGCCGGCCCCTGCCGGCGAACAGGGACATGAACAGCGGGTTTATCCGGATGACGGCGAAGGCCGCCATGCCGGAAAAGAGGACCAGCTTGAGGGCGTAGCCCAGGATGGAGCGGATGGTGGGTCCCAGGGATATCCGGGGATTCCGCCTGAGGAAGACGAGGAGAAGGACCGTGTTAACTGCGCTCGCCAGGGTCAGGGCCAGGGCGATTCCGGCGCCCCGCAGAGGGCCCGACAGAAAAGCTGCCAGGGCGATGTTCGCCCCAAAGGAGACGATCCCTGCCAGGGTGGGGGATTTGGAATCGCTTTGGGCGTAAAAGGCCGGAGCGAGGATCCGGTTGAGGGCGATGAAAAAGAGTCCGGGCATGTGGAATGTAAAGGCTTCCCGGGTCAGGGTAACGGAAGTTTCATCAAAGCTCCGGCTTTGAAAGAGGAGCCGTATCAGGATCTCTCCCTGGGCCAGGGAAAAGAAACTTACCGGAATGGTGATAAGGGCGATGATGTTTATGGCCGAACGGAGCCGATCATTGTAAAGTTCCCACCGGGAGGATTTGGCATACTCCGCAAGGTCCGGCAGTAATACTGTTCCGATAGACACGGCGAACACCCCCAGGATCAGTTCCTGTATCCGCAGGGAATACTGTAGACTGGACACCACACCCTCGCCGGCGTTCCCCGCCAGGACGGTGGAGACCAGGTCGTTGAGTTGATAGGCCGCCATGCCGACAATCGTGGGGCCGATAAGCCGGACTATCTTTCGGGTGCCGGGGTTTTTTATCGCCCTTCCGAGGCCGGTAAAGAAAAATCGGAAGCCCTTTTTCAGAACAAAGGGAAACTGGATGAGCGCCTCCAGAAATCCCCCCAGGAGGATCCCCGCCGCCATGGCCCGGGCGGGATTTTCCGTAAAGGGACTTAGACCCCAGGCGCAGAGGATGGTAGCCAGGTTGAGCAGTATGGGCGCAAGCCCCGAAGGGGTAAAAACATAAACGCTGTTGAGAATCCCCTGAAAGAAGGCTGCCAGGGAGATAAGGGCCAAAAAGGGAAACATCAGCCGGGTAAGGAAAACTGCTTCCTCCGCTTCTTCCAGGCCAAAGAAGGGGATGATCCGGGGAGTGAGCAGTATTCCTGTTGCCACGGCCAATGACACAAAAAATGTCAGGAGGGTAAGGGTGGCGGAGAGGAATTCCCGAATTTTTTTTTGATCCCCTTCCGGAAGGTACTCCTTGAAGGTGGGGATAAAGGCCGCCGCAATAGACCCTTCGGCAAAAAGGCGGCGGAAGAGGTTGGGGATCATAAAGGCTACCGAAAAGGCATCCGACAGGGCGCTGGTTCCCAAAAGGCTCGCCTTGGTCATTTCCCGGACCAGTCCCAACACCCGGGAGCCAAGGGTGAGGAGGGAGAGGATCGATCCGTGCCTCACCAGGGCACGGGAGGATTCAGCCATGGAAAAAGGTCCGGATCAGTTGCAGCATATCCTGGGGTCTGTTGGAGATGATCCCTTCACAGCCCAGGGAGAGCATTTTTTCCGCCAGGGCGGGATCGTCAATGGTCCAGGGAACCAGGGGGCGTCTTTCCTTTGCCATACGGGAACAGAAGGATTGGTTTACCTGAAGGTGTACCGGTTTTACATAATTGGAACGGGCGATGAACCGCCCAAAGCCCCGGCGGAAGATCCGGGGAACTTCCGGAGCATCACACCAGATCGCTGCCGTCGGTATCCGGGGATTGTAGCATTTGAAGGCCCGGAGGCAGAGGGAATTAAAGGAAGAGACCGTCACCGCCCCGTCAATCTTCGGACCCAGCCGTTTCAAGGTCTCCGCAACGAGCCGGGGCAGGGGGTCTCTTGTAGTTTTATGACTCTTGAGTTCAATATCGATGTACATGTCCGGACAGAATTCCTCCAGCACCTCCGCAAGGAGGGGAGGCCGCTCTCCGGAAAAGGCGGGGCTGAAAAAGGAACCCACATCGATGGTCCGTATCTCCGCAAAGCTCAGTTCCTCGATAGTCCGTCCATTGCCGTTTGCGTCCCCGGGGGCGGTCCGGATAAAGGTATCGTCATGGGCTACCACCAGCTCCCCATTGTTTCCGGCGGTAGGAGCGGAGATGTGGACATCCAGTTCTATCCCCGGCGCGCCTGCTTCCCGGGCCTTCCGGTAAGCCGCCATGGTGTTTTCCGGGGCGAGGGAGGAGCAGCCCCGGTGGGCAAAGAGGAGGGGCCTGGGCCGGTCAGGGAGCAGGGGGACGGATTTCATGCCGTTGTCCCTTCCCCGGTGCCACCACCGGAAATCCCGCCGGAAGCCCCGGCAGCGTTTTCCTCTGCGGAGGTCTTTTTCCCCATCCCCATCCTGGCCTTCAGGACTTCCAGAGCGGCGTCGGCGGCAAGGCCCTCTATGGCCCGGACGCTTGAACCGGCGGTTTCCCCATCTCCGGCATCATCGGCATCGCCGGGGGTTTCCCCCAGGGCGATGAGGATCTCCTGTTCAAGGAGGCCGGGATCAATGCTCCGTTCCCGGGCGGCAAGACCGGGGATCTGCCGTCGAATCCGCTCAATTTGCCCTTTGAGTTCCCCAATTTCCGCCTCCAGTCCGGTCTGTTTTTCCCGGTACCGGAGAGCCTCCGCTTCGGCTTCCCGGGCCAGGTCCGGGGATGCCCGGGATGCGGCCAGGGCTGCCCGGCTGTCCCATTTGGCGATCTCCCCATCCAAGTCCCGGTATTTTTTTTCCGTCAGCTTTAAGGCGCTGATATGATGGAAGAGATATTCCTTTGCGTCTTCGGCGCTCATGCCCCGGAGATCCTGCCAATTTTGTTCCATAAAATAACTTCCTGACACAGCTTCTTTATACGGTAGGTTCCCGCTGTTTTCGCCGTCCCCCAAGCCCCACAGCCCGGATCAGATTTTCTGCGGCAAAGGAGAGATCCCGGTAACTGTCCCGGATCATAGCCTCAAGGCCCTCCTGTCCGCAGGAAACCGAAACAGCGTAATCAAAGGAATCGAGCAAGGCCGATACCTCCCCGTCCAGGGCCCCTGAAAGGAGGGCCACCGGCACACCCGCCCGGCGACTCTCCCGGGCAACTACGGAGCAGAGCTTACCCCCGCCGGTCTGACCGTCGGTTTTACCCTCCCCGGTAATGACGAGGCCGGCTTCCCTGAGGCGGTCGAAGAATCCCGAATAGCCCATGACGAGCATGGCCCCCGATTGCATGATCCCCCCAAGGCAGATCCGCAGGGCCGCCCCCACGCCGCCGGCAGCGCCGTCCCCGGGCTGCTCTACATCCTCCGTGAGCCCCGCCCTGATCCAGGCGGCGGCGAGTTTCGCCAGCCCCCGATCCAGGATGCCGGCCTGTTCCTCCGTCGCCCCCTTCTGGGGGCCAAACACGGCGGAGGCGCCCTCCCTTCCCAGGAGGGGATTGGTTACGTCGCAGGCAACCTTGAGGGAAAGACCCCTGAGTCGTGGATCCGCGCCGGCGCCGTCAAAGGCGGCTATCCCCGCCAGGGCGGCTCCCCCCTGACCTACAGGTTTTCCATCCCCATCCAGAACCCTGAAGCCCAGGGCGCTTAACATGCCTATCCCCCCGTCATTGACGGCGCTTCCCCCGATGCCGATAAGCAGTTCCCGGGCTCCCGTATCCAGGGCTGCGGCGATGAGTTCCCCGGTTCCGTAACTGGTGGCCCGCATCGGATCCAGCCGGTCCCGGCGGACAAGCTCTATGCCCGACGCGCTGGCCAGATCCAGCACGGCGATCCGGCCGTCGCCGATTAGGCCGAATTCCGCCTCCACAGGGTCCCCCAGGGGGCCGGTAACGAGGGTCCGGAGGAAACACCCCCCTGCGGCCTCGGTGATAATCCGGGCGGTTCCCTCCCCGCCATCCGCCAGGGGCAGCTTGTACACTACCGCTTCAGGCGCTGCCCGGAGTATCCCTTCGGTAATGGCGGCGCAGGCTTCAACGGCGCTCATATTCCCCTTAAACGAATCCGGGGCGGCAATGATCCGCATGATCTATCCTCAGTCACTCCCTTAATAGGCTGCGAGGATCCCCAGAAGCCGTTCCCGGTCTATGGATCTGAGGAAGTTTGCAAGCCGGGGCCCCTGGTCTTTGCCGATTAGGGCCTGATAGGCCGCGCTGAAGAGGATCTTCCCCTCCAGGTTGTTTCCCTCCGCCACCCGGTAGATGGCTTCGGCGCAGCTTTTGTCATCCTTGTACCCTTTGATAGTCCTGATAACCTTGTCCCGAAGATCCCGAATCGCAACGATTTCACTGCCGCTGAGGTCCGCCTTCTCCCCTGCCGGCCGCAGGCGGAAGCGGAATTCATCGGGGGCGCATTCCACGACCCAGTATTTGGCGCAGGCGCAACGGGTCTGTAATCCCGGAAGCTGTTCCGGCCTTACCCCAGGGCCGGTATTTTGCAGGCCCTCAATGGTCTTTTCGATGTCTCCATCGGCTATCTGGATGAGGTTACAGAGGTGCCGGAAGGGGACCTGATAGGCCATAACAGGGGGCATTTCCGTTTTTCCCTCCGGTGAAAGACAAACCTGGGAGAGTTCGTAGATCCGCCTGAGCCGGTTGTAGGTCCCCGTGTCCCTGGCGGGCTCCGCTTTCCAGGCGATCCGCTCCAACCTATCGTAGTCCTCATATATCTTGATCACATCCACATCGAAGGAGATGGTGAACTCCGTGTTGGGGCGGGTTCCCGCAAAGAGGTAGCGGGTGACCTCCGGGGTATAGACCCGCAGGACATCCTCAATGGTGATCACCTGCCCTGAAGAACTGGACATCTTTCCCGCGGAACCCTTACTGCCGATAAAATCATAGCGAAAACTTACCGGGGCCTCCCAGTTGTACACATCCCTGCATACATGCCGGGCTGTATCGAAGGAACCTCCATGGCTATGATGATCCTTACCGGCGGGTTCAAAATCGACCTTTTCATATTCCCACCGCATGGGCCAGTCGATCCGCCAGCCGAGTTTTATTCCCCCGGCGGCACGAATGTCCAGGGTTTCCCGGTGTCCGCAGGCATTACAGTGATAGGAGAGCCTCCATTCCTCGTCCCAGTGGTCTATGTCCGTATCATCCCGGTTGCAGTTGTCACAGAAGACGCTGACCGGCCACCACTCGCCCTGTATTTTGTGTTCATCGTCCCGGAAGGTGTCCAGGATCCGTTTCAGGGCATCCCGGTGTTCCAGGGCCCTGCGGATCCCCTCCGCATACCGGGAGGCCCGGTACCGCTCGGCCTGGTAGAGGTATTCAGGGTAGATCCCCAGGCGGGGCAGCACTGTTTCTATATCAACCTCGTGATGCCGGGCGTAACTTTCGTCCCGGCCCCAGGGATCCTTTACCATGGTGATGGGAAACCGGAGGAATTGTTCCAGTTCTTCCCGGTTCGGCATGTTTTTCGGCACCTTGCGAAAGACATCATAGTCGTCCCAGGAGTAGATGAACCGTACCTTCCTGCCCATGTCCCGCAGGGCCCGGACCACGAGTTCCACCGAGATGATCTCCCGAAAGTTGCCGATGTGCACCGTCCCCGAGGGGGTGATCCCTGAGGCGCAGGTGTAGCAGGGTTTGTCCCCTTTTTCCCGGATGATCCGGGCCGCGGTTTCATCGGCCCAGTGGGGCACTGTCCCCTGGGATGTTTCCCGGACCGCCGTCTTTGGCGTCATTACCGGCGGGTTCCCCTGCTCCGCCGCTTCGTTTTGCTCTTCCATAGATAGCATAATTATACCGCAAAGGAGGCGCCGGGTAAATACTATCCTAAAGTTACATTCTAATAATGAGGCATTTCGTACTGCGCGTTACCGCCTGCGCCGGCCCCTTACCGTCTCCGGTATTCCGGGCTAAAGAGGATAAATACCGTCCACAGTTCCAGGCGCCCGGCGATCATTACAAAGGAAAAAAGCCATTTGAGGTAATCCGGAAAAACGGCGTAACTGCGGCCCGGTCCTATGGCATCGAAACCGATCCCGATGTTTCCGATGATCGATACGGCCGTACTGAAGGATGAGAACAGATCTATTCCTGTCCGTTCCGCGGATGCGGCAACAAGAAGGGTGGTGATAAGGATCACCAGGAAGTAGAGGGAAACGAAACCTGCGGTTCCGTAGATAACGTCCCTGCGGCCGACCTTCCGGTTCAGCCGGATGCTGAAGATGCCCCGGGGATAGATGACCCGCCGTAGTTCATTTCCTCCCTGCTTCAGGAGTACGACCAGACGGATCACCTTGATGCCTCCGGCGGTGGAGCCGGAACAGCCGCCGATGAACATAAGGCAGAGGAGGATCATCCGGGCAAGGCTTGGCCATGTTTCGTAGTCTGCAATGGCCGTGCCGGTAGTGGAGAGGATGGATGCGCACTGATAGGCGGCGTAACGCAGAGCCCTTCCCGGAGAACCGTAGACCGGTATCAGTGTTATGGTTACAACCGCGGCGGCGGCAATAAAAATGCCAAGGTAGGCCCGGCCTTCGGAGTTGGTGAAGATGTCCCTGAATTTACCCTTGAGGAGGCGATAGTAGAGGTTGAAGTTAAGGGCCGCCAGGAGCATAAAAACGGTACATACCCAGTCGATAAAGGGGGAGTTGTAGAAGGCGATACCGGCATTTTTGGTACTCACCCCTCCCGAGGCCATGGTGGTAAGGCTGTGGCAGAGAGCGTCAAACCAATTCATCCCCCCCAGCCGCAGGAACAGAAACAGTACCACTGTCAGGACGCAGTAGCTGAGCCAGAGGACTTTTGCGGTGGCGGTGACCCTGGGACTAATCTTCTCCTTGTCCGGTCCCGGGGTTTCGGCCTTGATAAGCTGAAAGCCGCCGACCCCCAGCAGGGGCATGAGGGCCACCGACAGGAGTATGATCCCCATGCCTCCGGCCCAGTGGCTTGTACTCCTCCAGAGGAGGAGAGACCGGGGCAGGGCCTCGATATCGTCTATGGTGGTACCCCCGGTGGTGGCGAAACCGCAACTACTTTCAAAGACCGCATCGGTGAAGCTGATGGGGGCCGAAGGGCCGCCGCTCAAAAGATAGTAGGGCAGGGCGCCCAGGAGGCTCATAAAAACCCAGGTGAGGAAGACAAGCAAAAAACCGTCCCGGTGGTTGAGGCGGAGGACGCTTTTTCTGAAGGAGAACAGAGCCGGCAGGGCCACCGCAAGGACTATTGACGCAGGCAAGGCAAAAGCCCGGATCATTGCCCCTTCGCCCAGTACAATGGCCAGTATAAGGGAAGGGATCATCATGAGGGCCGCCATGCCCAGGAGCAGTATTAGTATCCGCAGCAGTATTAGTGCTCTCACAACATAAAACCTCAAAAAGATACGGGGAGGCAAAGCCATCCCTGCGGCATAGCGGAAAACCGCTTCCCGGCGCTGCCGTCTTCCGCTTCGGCGTTCTCCGGCGCCGCTTCAGCGCCGCCAGTATTCCCGGGAAAAAAAGACAAGGGCGGTCCACAGTTCCAGCCGTCCCGCTATCATAACAAAGGAGAGCCCCCACTTGGTATAGCCGGGAAGAGCCCCCAGTACCGACCCCGGGCCGAATTGTTCAAGCCCCAGGCCGATGTTCCCTATTGCGATCAGGGCCCCGTTGATGGCGGAGAGGGGCTCCATGCCGGCGCTGCTCAGGAGGAGGGCCGCTGCCCCTGCCAGGACCAGGTAGATAAATATAAAACCTGCAACCCCGTATACCACATCTTTCCTGCCGACCCGGTTGTTCAGGCGGATGTTGAAGATTCCCCGGGGGTAGAGGAGCCGCTTCATCTCATTCCCCGCCTGCTTGAAGAGTACCACGTGGCGGATCACCTTGATCCCCCCGGCGGTGGAACCGGAACAACCGCCGATGAACAGGAGGAAAAAGAGGACCCCCTGTGCCATAACCGGCCATTCGTTGTGGTTTGTGATGGTGAAACCCGTGGTACTAAGGATGGATGCGGTATGAAAAAACGCCTGCCTGAGACAGAGTTCCACCGTAGCGGGGGCGGAAAGCCCGGACGTTTCGGAACCCCGGAGAGTCTGACGGGAGAGCAGGGACAGGGTAACAATCGTAACCGAAAGGAGGACAATCAGCCCGTAGGCCCGTATCTCACTGTTTTGAAAAGCCTCCCGGTACTTTCCCTGAAGTATTCCGAGGATGAGGGTAAAGTTGAAACTAGAAATGAGCATGAAGGTTATGGTGACCCAGTCAATCCAGGGGGAATCAAAGGCAGCAATACTGTTATTCCGGGAGCTGAAACCCCCGGTTGCCAGGGTGGAAAAGGAATGGATCAGGGCGTCGAACCAGTTCATACCCCCAAACAGTAACAGTACCGTCTGGAGGGCGGTGAGGACCACGTAGAGGATCCAGAGGATCTTGGCGCTGGCCGTTATTTTGGGACTTATCCGCGTATCCTTGTCGGGTCCTGTGGTTTCATTCCGCATGAGCTGGGATCCCCCGGCGCCCAAAAGGGGGAGGAGAGCCACCGTGAGGACCACTATCCCCATACCGCCAAGCCAGTGAGTCGTCGCCCGCCAGAAGAGCAGGGATCGGGGCTGGCTTTCCGTGTCGGCTATAACCGTCGCTCCGGTGGTGGTGAAGCCTGAGGCGCTTTCAAAAACCGCATCGGAAAAATGGGGGATGCAGCCGGAAAGGTAATAGGGCAGGCACCCCAGAACACAGGCGCAAACCCAGGCCAGGAACACCAGGAGAAAGCCCTCTCCCACCCGGAAACGGATCTCCCCTTTCCGGAGAGAGAGCGCCGCCGCCAGGCCGATAACCAGGGCCGGTCCCGTGACGATGCCGAAGGTCCGAATCATCTCCCCTTCACCGTAAACCGCCGCCAGGAGCAGGGACGGGAGCATGGCCGCTGCGATGAGTCCCAGGAGCGCCAGGAGGAGCCTGAGGACCAGGGTCTGTTTCACCAGCGACCTTCCTTCATGCAGAGCCTGCTTTTTGGCGTCTTTCCCCGTCCATCTGCCGCATCCTAGGATTTGGATATACCAAAGAAGCGTTCTATTTCCATATCATTTCCGTTTTTTGCGATAAGGATGATCCGGTCTCCGGCTTTAAAGACATAATCCCCCCGGGGGATAAAGGAGCTTCCCCCGCGGTTTACCAACATCAGCAGACCCTTCCCGGAGAGGCTGAATTCGGTGATGGGTTTATCCGCTGCCGGCGCGCCGGCGCCGATTTCGATCTCGATGATGCCGATGGTACCATCGCCGATACGGTGAACCCCCTTAACGCCGCCCCTCTTGATGTGGGACAGGATGGAGTCCACCACCACCGACTTCATGGGGATCACCACATCCACCCCCAACTGACGGGCGATGGCCGCGTAGCCGGAACCTGTTACCAGAGCGATGGCCCGGTGGACCCCCCGGGATTTGAGGTACACCGCAGCTATCATGTTGAGTTCCTGGTTGTCCGTGGCGGTGACAATGAGGTCCAGGTCATCGATCCGTTCTTCGGCGACAAAACTCTCGTCGGAAATATCTTCGTTAAGGATGAGGGCCTCGGGAAACTGGGCGGAAAGCTCCTTGCAGAGCCGGTAATCCTCTTCAATGATGATGATCCTGCGGGCGTTCCGGGGGATCAGGGTTTTGATGAAGTCGAAGAGGAGATTCCCCCGCTTCTCTTCCGGCGCACGGTTTAAAAGTCCCCCCGCAACGAGGGCCCCCACCCGTCCTCCGCCGACTATGCCTATCCTCCGCAGGGGCTGGCCGGTCTGACCTGCCAGGGTAAAGACATGGTTCATCTCCGCTTCCTTTGCCAGGATGTGGATGCGATCTCCGCCGGCAAGGGCCGTGGCTCCCGTGGGGAGGATACATTCCCCCTTCCGTTCTACCAGGGTAACCAGGGTTTCTCCTGTTACCAGGCCCCGGAAGTCCTTGAGGACCAGGCCGTCAAAGGGGCTGCCAACCAGGACGTTGATAGCTCCCAGCTCATAGGGGGTGTCCGCAAAGGCAAGCACATCCCCCATGGCGCCGTGTTCTATGGCGCTTAACACCGACTGGGCGGCCTCTACATCGGGATGTATGAACCGGTCGATTCCCAGGATTTGGGGATTCTGAAAGGAACCCTCCTCCGTCCGTGACAGGCGTACATAATCGTCGTTTCTGACCCGGGCGATCTTTAACAGATCCGGATACCGGGAAGCGGCAAGGCCGCAGATGATCATGTTGACTTCGTCGGAATTGGTAACGCAGACCAGGGCATCGGCTTTGGCGATCCTCGCATCTTCCAGCGCCTTGAGGCTGTTCCCTTCATCGTGAAGTACCAGACAGTCAAGCCGGTTAGAGACGTGCCGGGCCCGCTCCTCATTGGATTCGATCAGGGCGACATCGTGTTTTTCCTGAATAAGATGCTCCGCCAACTGGGTGCCTACCAGTCCGGCCCCGACGATCACAACAAACATAATCTAATTTTAAGTTATTTTTTCGGCTTTTAACAGTTCCGGAAAACCCGGATAGGTAACGGCGGCGTATTCGGCGCCGTCTATCTCCACCGGTCCCGCCGCGCCCAGGGCAGCCGCCTCCAGGGCCATCACCACCCGATGATCCCCGCGGCTGTCTGTCCGCCCCCCGGAGAGGCAGGGGCCGGACCCGCCGTTTGTCCCGGTCATCCCCCCGTGGATGAGGAGGCCGTCAGGGCGTTCTTCGATGTCTGCCCCCAGTTTTCCCAGCTCCTCTGCCATAACCGCGATCCGGTCGGTCTCCTTGATCCGGGCATGGGCCACGTTTATCAGGGCCGTGTCCCCCCGGGCGTAACAAGCAGCGGCGGCCAGGGCGGGGAGCAGATCCGGAGTAGCATTGAGGTCAAAGACGCCGCCTTTAAGGGGTCCGGTCCGGGAAACCGTAAGATTCCGGAGGGGCGCTTGGTTCCCGGCGGCCGCGGGGGAGACGGACTCCGGGCTCCATTCCACGGTACAGCCCATGGCGGCGAGGATGTCAAAAAAGACCTTGTCCCCCTGGGGGTCCGCCGGGTCCAGGCCCAGAATGGTCACGGGTCCCCCGGAAACGGCGGCGGCCAGTCCGGGAAAGGCGGCGGAGGAGAAATCCCCCGGGACCGGACCCCTTTGGGGTTTGTAAGAGGCCCCTCCGGGGATGCGGAAGGAGGAGTAATCCGTGGCCGCCTCCAGGGGGATCCCCTGGGTCCGCAGGTAGGACAGGGTCATATCGATGTACGGTTTTTCGTTAAGCAGGGGCACCTCAATCTCGGTCAGCGCCCCCCCGGGAGCCAGGGGAGCGGCGAGAAGCAGGGCCGAAAGGTACTGGCTTGTGGGACAGGAAAGGCTCACCCGGCCGCCTCGCCAGGGTCCCCGGACGGTGATGGGGGCGCAGCCCCCTTCAGCGGAAGTCACGGCAATCCCCAGACCTTCAAGGGCCGCAAGAAGGGGGGCCGCACTGCGGCGGCGGATCTGTTCATCCCCGGTAAAGGTGATTTTCCCTCTGCCCAGAGCCGCGGCGGCCAGGGCAAGGAAGAGGGTTGTCCCCGAATTGCCTGTATCCAGGGGCTCCGGCGGCGTTTTGATCTGCCCTCCGGCTTTCCCGGCGCCGATACCCCGGACAACCCAGCGGACGAGCCGCTTCCCCTCCGAATCGGGGGGATTGACGCAGATCTCATCCCCTGCGCGGCGCTCCTCTATTTCCGCCCCCAGGGCCCGGCACACCCTGACACAGGACCGGGCATCCAGGGAATCCAGGGGATAGTCAATTTCCGAAACCCCCTCCCCCAGGGCGGCCAGGAGGAGCCGCCGGATGGTATGGGACTTGGAAGCCGGCGCCCGGATGGTCCCGGAAAAACGGCGGGGTGTGATCAGGACACGCACCGGATCTCCCCCTCCGCAGGACTTGATCGCCATTTTCCTGTTTTGCTATGTTGCATGGTACAAACTAGTATATATCAAGGTGAAATTATATACTATCTTGAGTATATTAGGATGTGTTAAATTCAACATATTATCCTGGAGGAATTTATGAAGAAACTTGTTTGGTTGTTCCTGGCTGTGGTACTGGTATTTGCCGCCTGTTCCAGTAGACCAAAAACGGTGGCTGTTGAAGCCCCCAAGTACGAAGAAAAGACCGAAGCATACGTGGTGCTGGATCACAAGGCCAAGGCGGTGGGAGAGGATGTGCCTGATTGGGTTACCCTGTATATCAGTGATGGTTTACCCGGGGTTGAACGGCTGGATCAGTTCAAGGATGAGTACGTTTTTGTAGGCGAGGATACGGGAACCAACCTCAATGCCCTCAGGCAGTGGTCTTCGGGATTCACCGTGGCCCAGGAAATGGCCCGGATGGTGTCTACCCGGGTCCAGGCGAAATTTGTAGGGGCCGTGGCGGGCAGCCCGGATTTAGAATACGGCCGCTACTTTGAGGATGTGGTAAAGAACGTAGCTTCCGCCAGTTTTTCCGGCGCCCGGAAAGAAAACGATTACTGGTTGCTCAAGCGGTACTTCATGGCCGACGGTAAGACCGTAGACCGGGAAGCCTACGATTTTTACGTACTCGTCACCATTGACAAGGGGATTCTGGAACGGCAGATAAACGAAGTGCTGGACGGGACAAAAACCGACGCCCCCCTGACCCGGGAACAGCAGACCGCGGTAGAACGGGTAAAAGAAGCCTTCTACGAAGGGTTCTGAGCCGCCGGCCGGTACAAACAACCCCCCAATAGCGGCATAGTATCAGCGGTTCTGCAGGGCTTCCCAGCCTTGTTGAATTGCCGCCGCAGTTTCTTTGGGTTGCCGGCCTTCCTCAAACATCCGGTACAGGGCTTCCCGGACCAGGGTTTCCTCTTTGGTTGCGCCGCTCCGGCCGGTGAACTCTTCCAGAGCCTCCCCAGCCTCATAGATGCTGTAGACCTTTGAAAAGAGGGGATCGTCGCTGATATAGTCCTCGGTGGCGTCCCCGCCCCCCGGAACTGCCCATGCCGCCGCTCCTATGCGGGAGCGTTTTCCGGCGAGAAAACTGAGGAAGATTCTGGCCCCTGTCTTGTTTGTACAGGATGCGCTTATCCCCACATACCAGCCATAGAGGCCGAAAGCAGGCCTCCCAAAGGAGGAAGCGGCCCCGGGAACGGTGGTAATGCCAAATGGGACATTCCGCTCCCGGATAAGAGGAATGTCCCGTACAGAAGCGATCATCATGGCTATCCGGCCGTTGATGAATTCTTCCCGTTTGTCAGCCTCGGTTTTTGAAAAGGAGGAGGGGGAGATCAGAGACTTCCTGTACAGTTCCCCGAGGAAATCCAGGACTTCTATGGCTTCCGGGGTGTTGAACCGGGGCTTTCCCCTGTCCAGGAGAGGTCCATTCGCGGCCCGGAACCAGGAGTAAATATCTGCGGCTATACCGCCGGGATTATCCGGGCTCAGGGCCAGGGCAAAACCGTAACGTCCCTGCCGGGGATTCGTGGCGGCCCGGGCGGCGTTCAGGAACTCGGCCCGGTTTTTTGGGGGCCGGTCAAAGCCGGCGGCTTCCAGCAATTCGATATTGTAGAAAAGGGGGGTCATAAAGGAGACCAGGGGAAGGGCCGCCGTACCCTGGGGAACGTAGAAACTGATAGTCCTCCCTTCGGAATCGGCATCGTCTGTATCCAGATATTCCAACTGCCCCTTTTGGGTCAGTTCGCCAATCCACCGGGGGTCCAGGCCGAGAATATCTGCCTGGAGAGCGCCCCTGGAAGAAGCGGCTTCTCCCCGGGGGGATTCTCCCGCTTCCTCCCCGGTTTCCCCGGCGTACAGCAGCCAATCCCGCATTTCACCGTAGGATCGGGTGTCGAGCCTGAGATCGATCTCCGGGTATTGTTCCCTGAATTCATCGACAAGGGCCTGGAGACTGCCGGCTTCCATCTCGTCCTCCCACCACTGGGTGAATACCAGGGGAGAACCGGACTCTCCGGGACTTTGTACCCCCCTGCCGGAGAGGGCCAGGATCAAGGCCAGGATCAGGACTGCGAGACCGGAAACCCAAAGATTTCTGTCCACCGGATCGTAATCAAATTTCAGCAACCGCAACAACTTCAGCAATTTCAGGAACCTCCCGGGGTTGAACATCCTCCGCAGGATCGGCGCGGAGAAAGAACTCGACTTTACTTCCCCGCTGGGGTACAGTATACCAGTATGTTTGGTATTTTAAGGAGAATCCTGCAGGGTAGTAAAGCCCGGAAAAGGGAAATCGATCCCGATGCGCTGATCAGTGAAAAATGGACCGCTGATTTTTCCAAGCCCCAGGATCGGCGTTTTTTTTGTGGTTCGGAAGCCGCCTATGATGCCTATATACAGCGGAACGCCCTGGTTTTGGGTTTGCGGAAGACTAACTGTCTTTCCTGGGCGGAGGACCCCCTGTACCGCTACGGGGATCAGGTGATCGAAGGCCGGTTTTGCCTGAAGCCCTACGGAGGGTACGCTGCTGCGGGGTTTATGTTTCGTATGGTGGATGAGGGGACCTGTTACCTGGTTTTGGTCTCCAGCAAGGGGTATTTTCGTCTGGATCTTCTGAGAAACGGCACCCCCTTACCCCTTATCGGCTGGACCGAGGTTCCTGATAGGCCTTCTGCCCCGGATCTGCCGGCGGATGGCTTTATGGCCGAATCGGCTTCCCTCATGGTCATTGCCTTTGGGGATCATCTGGTCCTGGTTATCAATTCCCGGTGGGCGGCGGAGATACACGATTCCTCTATCCCCTCGGGCCGTCTCAGCTTTGCCCTGGCCTCCTACGAGACCGCCGCCGGGGGACAGTCCGGAATCTATGCGGCGGAGGCTCTTCTGGAGGCCTTTTCCGTTGATTCCCGGGTAGAGGAAGTGGAGAGGATCTACCGGAAATGGACGGAAGAAACGGATGCGGCCCCCTCCAGCCGGCGGCGTTTGGCCGAAACTTTTGCAGCCATGGGTCAGGCGTCCGCAGCCCTGGTACAGCTCAAGAAGGGTTGGGCGCCGGGATACCGCCGGACTCAGGGGGAACTCCTCCTGGCAGGACGGCTTGCCCTGGGACTTGGGCTTCAGGATGAGGCGGAGGACCATATCGATGCCTGTATCGCCGAAGGAACGGAGACCCCTGAGGGCCGGGAAGGGTTTATCGAGAAACTGAAACTCCTCTGCGCCGCCGGTCGTTATACCGAACTCATAGAGCGGGGGAATAGGGCGGTGGGGATCCTGCCCGATAACCCCACCCTCAGGACCCTGCTGGGTCATGCATTCTTTGAAGGGAGGGACTACGAAGCCGCGGCGGCGGCCTACGATAGGGCCTTTGAACTGGATGAAACCGAGGGGCTTTCCGCCAAAAACGCCGCCAATGTCTACGAACTCCTGGAACAAAAGGAGGAGGCCCTGAACCGGTACCTCAAGGCGGGCCGGGCCTTCCTCGCTGCGGACAACTACGGCGATTTGGGAACCATTGTCCCCCGGCTTCTGTCCCTGGGCTCCGATTCCTGGGAAGCTCACGGCCTGGCGGGAAAGTGGGCCTTTGGCATTGAGGACTGGAAGATGGCCGCCGCAGAATTTGCCGCAGCGAAAAGACAGCGCCGCGCCATCATGGGGAAAGATGACCCTGGAGATCCGGCCATCCTCTTTTTGCAGGCCCTGCTCCTCCTGCGGGAGGGGAAACGGCGCAAGGCCCTGCCCCTCCTGGAAGCCGCCGCCGCCTTGGAACCGGATTATCCCCTTTTCCGGTTTAAGCTGGCGGAAAACCGTTTCCTCCTCTCGGGGAATCCCCGGGACCCAAAACTCCTGGCGGATCTGGATGCGGCCCTGAAATTATCCCCCGAGGATGGCTGGGTGGCGAACTTTGCCGCCCAGGTCGCCCTCAGCCGGGGGGACACGGAGGAAGCCGCAGACCACCTGGAACGGGCAGGCCGCTTTCTGGGAGAGGTTCCGGCCATCCGGGTGAACCGGGGGATCCTCTCCTATCTCCGGGGCTTTCCGGATCAGGCCCTGGAGATTCTGGCCTCCGGCCCGGCGGAGGATCCCGGGGGAATCATGGCCAACTGCGCCGGAAACCTTCTGGTCCGTTCCGGCCGCTATGAGGAGGCGGATGAATACTACCGGAAAGCCCTCTCTATTGCCCCGGCCAACGTAGAATACCTCTCTAACCGGGCCTCCTGTCTCATCGAACTTGGACTCTTTGGAGAGGCCGATGAGGTCCTCACCCGGGCCTACAGCCTGGCCCCGGACGCCGGCATCATCGAGCGTATTGCCTATGTGGCTATTAAAAAGGGCGAATACCAGCGGGCCGAAGCCGCCTGCCGTACCGCCCTGGATACGGATGGCCGGTATACGCCCGCCCTCCTCTCCCTGGGGTGGATCTACGTGAACTCCCACCGCTGGGATGATCTGGCGGAGATAATCCGCCGCCTTGAAGCCCTTCTCCCGGAGGGGAACCTTGCCACCGGTCCGGAGGAACTGCGCATCCGGCTGGAGGAACTGCGATCCCGCCTGGAGAATGCCCTGACCAGGACCGTATCCTGCGGGAGCTGCGGCAGAACATGGCGGGTTCCCCGGAACCTTCCCCCGGTAAAATCCATCCGGCTTTTCGCCATGCCCCCGGATGAGCTTCCCGCAGGGACCTGTCCTCAATGCGGCAAAACCTACTGTATCGGCTGCGCCAAAAAAAACCTGGACCCGGAAGGCCGTTTCCTCTGCGTCCGCTGCGGCGTATCCCTCAAGCTGATCGACAACGGTTTAAAAAAGCTCCTCTCCGATTGGGCCGCCGGGACGATTCCTGCCGGAAAAACCGATTAGAATATGGTTTAATGATGCTTAATGAATTTTACCGGAACAAGCGTGAACCGCAGGGTTTAATCCCGTTGCAACGCAGATTTTGGAAAATTTCACCGGCGATGTCCTCCGGTGATTTTCCATCCCCCTGAACCGTAAGGTCCGCCAGAGCCCTGTAAGCCGCCGCCCGTCTTTCGTGCAGTTCCCGGTGGGTCTTCCGGGGATCGGCGGTGTTGAGGAAGGGGGGCAGCTCGCCGGTTTTTTCACTTTCCCCACGAATCCGGTCCCAGGCCGTTTCTGCGGAAACCGCCAGGTAAACCATGCGGAATTCCGGGCCCCTCAGGATCGCCAGGGCCTCCTCGTTGTCCACGATCCCTCCTCCGGCGGCGGCGACCAGCCTGGCTGCTTCATCCGCCATGCCGGAACCCTCCGGGGAAACATCCGCCGGAACGCCGGCAAGGGATCGCAGCGCCCCGGTTTCCGCCGCCCTGAATACACCGGGATCCTCCCGGTACAGGGTACGGGGACTTTTTCCCGTCCGGGTTTCAATACAGGCATCCAGATCGACAAAACCGGCCTCCAGGAGTCCTGCCAGGATGCGGCCGGCGGTGGTTTTTCCCGTATGTTTAGGCCCTGTAAGGACAATTATCCGGTCTATATGATGCCCCCATAGATATACATTAGCAAAATCATTAAGATTAAACCATAGGGGCTTTTCAAATTCGATATTTTGAAAAACCATTAATAAGTTTACCTGTGAATAAATATGATTGGATTCCCGATCCTGTTCTTCCTTATTATAATCTCCGCCCTGCCGGTTTTCCTGATCTTCATCTGGTTCCGGGCCGGTAAGTATCCCCTGGGACCCCGGTGGTTTCTATGCGCCCTTTTAGGCGGTGTCATTTCCCTGTTCCTGGCCGCATTGCTGCAAAGTTGTTTCTCCCGTCCGGGGAGTATAGGTTGGGGATCCCAGATATTCAAAATCTTTATCCAAATTGCCCTGACTGAAGAACTGAGCCGTCTTCCGGTGCTTTTCCTCCTCTTCCAACTGAGGCGCCGCCGGGACGGAAATTGCGATTCTCCTCCCTCCTTTTGGGCTGCCACAGGGCTCCTCTCGGGCCTGGGTTTTGCGGTGGTTGAAACCGCGTCTTACAGCGCAGTGAACCCGGGCCTCGCCCTGCTCCGGGCCTTTACCGCCGCGCTCCTCCATGGCGCCTGCGGAGCCCGGGTGGGACTCACCGTGATCAGCCTGAAAACAGAACCGGTCCGGGCCCTGTTCCGCTTCCTAACCGCCGTCATCCTCCACGGTATGTACAACTTCATGATCCTCAGTCCCGGTCTCCCGGCGGTTTTTCCCGTTTTTATCGCCTTCTCCGCCATGGCTTCTTCCCTGCTGATTATTCGCTCCAGGGCATGATAAATCGACTACAGCCTATTGACATTTTTCCTGGATTGTATTATATTTTAATACATCAACGCAGAGTAGAGCAGTTGGCAGCTCGTCGGGCTCATAACCCGGAGGTCCCAGGTTCGAGTCCTGGCTCTGCTAAAGTGTAATTCCTTATGTTGTAAGAAATTAGTTATGAACTGACCGGCAGTGGAAGTCCTTCTTCAGTGTTCAAAAGAACGGATCATGGGTCGTTTGATACTCAGGCATTCACCGGCTAACCAATATCTTGAATCGATTGGAAAATCCTGAAGCTAAGGCTGCATCACCGATGCTCATGCTCTCATTTCTATTGATAAATTGTACCAGGAAAAAATACGATAGTTATAAAAAAAAGAGAATATAATGATAGGCAATACCATAAATTAAGAGTATCGTGGATTACTACCTATACAAGAGGATCATCCTATGACCAATAACGAAAGAAAGCTGAAAGGATTGCCGTATCATTATGACGATCCGGCAATCACGGGAAACCAGCTTGAATTTCAGGAAAAGCTCTACGAATACAATCTCACAAGGCCGACGGAACAGGATAAACGGCAAAAAATTCTTAAGGAGATGTTTGCCGAAATTGGCGAAGGCTGCCACATTGAGACGCCCGTACAGGCGAATTGGGGCGGGCATCATGTACATTTTGGGCAAGGCATCTATTGCAACTCGAATTTGACTATGGTGGATGACGAGCATATCTACATAGGGGACTATTGCATGATCGCTCCTAACGTGGTGATCGCCACATCGGGGCATCCCATATTGCCGGTATTGCGGGAAAACCATTATGTATACAATTTGCCGGTGCATATCGGCAGAAACGTTTGGATTGGTTCCAGCATCCAGATACTTCCCGGTATAAACATAGGCGATAATTCCGTAATAGGAGCCGGAAGCGTTGTTACAAAAGATATTCCCGCAAATGTCGTTGCGCTTGGCGTTCCCTGCCGGGTTATCCGCGAAATTGGAGAAAAAGATAAAAAATACTTTTTCAAAAACAGGGAACTGGACGTGTGGGAGTAATCCGGATTCACAGTCCTCATGGTATACACATGGCGGACATTTTAATCGGCACCTGCGGGTATTCGTACCACGAATGGGTGGGGCCGGTGTACCCTGCGGGGACGAAGCCGGGGGCTTATCTGGCCTGTTATGCCGGGCTGTTCCCCACGGTGGAACTGGATTTTTCCTTTTATGCCATGCCGAAGGCTGAAAACCTGGCGAAAATGCTCCTTGACGGGGGGCCCCGTGTTACTTTTTCGATAAAAGCCTTTCAGGGGCTTACCCATAAGATAGACCCGGTACGGTGGCCCGATGTGGCGAAACAGTACCTGGAAGCGATTGCCCCTCTGCGGGAGCCTTTGCCGGGGTTTCCTGCGGGGCGGCTTGAGGCGGTGTTGTTCCAGTTTCCCTATCAGTTCGGGTATGAGGGAGAAAACAGGCGGTATCTGGATAAGTTGCTGAAATGTTTTGAGGGCGTTCCGGCGGCGGTGGAGTTTAGGAAGGCGGACTGGTACACCGGGCGGGTTATTGAGGGGATGAAAGACCGGGGGGTTCCGCTGGTAGCCCTGGATATGCCGGAGCTCCGGGGGCTTCCGCCGCTGATGGATGTGGTTACGGCGGACACGGCCTATATCCGGCTTCATGGGCGGAATAAAGAAACCTGGTGGGGCTCCGATGGGGCGGCGCGGTACGATTATCTCTATGGGGACCGGGAGCTTGAGGCGTGGGCGGACCGGATTAAAGGGATAGGGGAACAGGCTCGGCGGATTTTGGTGTACTTTAACAATCATCCAAAAGGGAAGGCGGCTAAAAACGCGCTAAGCCTGGAAAAAATTCTGAAAAAAGCAGGTTTATGGCATGGCGGGGAGGGAAAGGATGTAAAGCACGGGGTACTGCCGGGAATGTTCCCGGCCGCTCCCCCCGGCGTACCCGCTAATAAACCGGAAGCTTGAGCGCATCGCCGGATTGTATGCCCCTGTTTGGGAGAATGATCAGGGGAACCTGTACCGTGTCATCGGGCTGTTTGGCCCTCCGGTAGACGCTTCAAGCCGTCTTTTGAAGCCCTGCCGATCCCTTGACTAAGCGTGTTTTATACAATATGGTATGAATGAGGCAGTTCCGGAATGCCAGATCCTGGAACCGGCTCAAAGGAGTTATGGTATGATTCGGTTTATTGGCGGACTGTGGCGGATTGTGAATGAAAAATCGATAAAGAGCTTTGCGACCTATGCAGGCGCTTTGGCTTATCTTTCCAACGCTCAAACCCGTGAGCCGGCCTGGGAAGATTTGGGAACCCTGTACACAACCGATGATATTCAACAGCAGATGTACAAATAGCTAAGGATCCGCATAAGAATAAAATGCCATAGGATGCCGTATCCGGCGTTGGGGGGGGTGGATCGGTGTATTCTTGCAGTTTTGAAACTCCTTTGGGAACTATGATGGCATCGGCTGAAGATGAGGCCCTTACCGGATTGTGGTTTGTTGGTCAGAAGCATCCTCCCCGGACAGGTGAATGGATTCCCGTGGAGGAGAATTCCCTTTTTATAGATCTGTATGCATGGCTGGGGGAGTATTTTGCCGGCCGGAACCTCCATTTTTCCCTTCGTATCGATCCCCGGGGTACGGATTTTCAGAGATCTGTGTGGGACATGCTTCTTGCGATCCCCTACGGAGGGCTGAGTACCTATGGGGCGATAGCAGAGCAGATCGCCCTTAAGCGGAAACGGCCGGTCATGTCCGCCCGGGCTGTAGGCGGCGCGGTGGGCCGCAACCCCCTCTCCATAGTGATCCCCTGCCACCGGGTGGTAGGTTTCCGGGGATCCCTGACCGGTTATGCAGGGGGTATTTACCGGAAAAAGGCCCTTCTGGAGCTTGAAGGGACATATTTAGTTTCACCCCTGCGGCCAAACCGGGCATAGCGGGGGCCTGCTGTTTCCGTTATTCCCGGCCTCTCCCGTCTTTTCTGGAGAAGATAGAAACAATCGTCATCAAGAGGAGGGTGAAGAGGTAGGGGATGGCGAGGATGAAGTCTGCCGGGACATTCAGGCTGCCCTGGGCATAGTTTGAAAAGGCTTCGGCCAGGCCAAAGACCAGGGCGGCGGCAAAGATGCCCTGGGGCCGGCGGTTACCCAGGAAGATCACCACCAGGGCTATCCAGCCCTTGCCCGAGGAGATGTTGGGCACAAAGGCTCCGAGGTTGAGGGTGAGGAAGGAGCCGCCGATGCCGCAGCTGAGGCCTGAGATGAGGAAGGCGGCAAAGCGGTAGGCGCCGGGTTTCAGGCCCATGGAGACCAGGGCCTGGGCGTGGCCTTCACAGGCCCGCAGGCGGAAGCCAAAGGGGGTCCGGGAGAGGACGATTTGGCCCACAAGGAGGAGCGCCCAGGCCAGGTAGACGAACCAGGAGTGACCGGAAAGGAGGTCCCCCACAATGGGGATCCTGTCAATGACCGGCAGGGTGATAGTCCTGAGGGGGGGGATGTTGTTAAAGACCGTTACCCCCCGGGTGCCAAAGAGGCGGAAGGAGAGGACCACGGTAAGTCCCGATGCAAAGAGATTTGCCGCCAGGCCCGCTATAAAGACATTGGCTCTGAGTTTGAGGGTGACAAGGCCGAGGAAGGCCGAGAGGATCAGGGAAGAACAGATTGCCCCCAGGACTCCCCCAAGGATGCTGCCTGAAAAATGGGCGCAGACGATGGCGGCAAAGGCCCCGGTAAGGAGGAGCCCTTCCAGGGCGATGTTGAGCGTTCCCGCAAGTTCGGTGAAGAGCCCCCCCGAGGCGGCAAGGAGCAGGGGGGTCATGATGGTAACTGCGCTGTGGAGCAGGGGAAACCGGTAGTCCATCAGAGCGCCTTCTCTTTCCGGAAGAGACCCTGGATAGTCCGGCTTGTGACCAGGAAGAACACCACCGATTGAACAATGGATGCGAGTTCAATAGTCACATCGGAGAACTGCATTGCCATCCGGACGCCGGAGCCTATCCAGGCAAAGAATATCGCCGCAGGGATCACTCCCCCGGGACTTGACCGGGCGATGAGGGCCACCGCCAGGCCGTTCCATCCCATCCCCGAAGAAAATTCCTTTATCGTTCCGTAGTAGGTCCCAAAGATTGCCATGCCCCCGCCAAGCCCGTAGAGGGCCCCGGACAGGAACATCGACAGGACAGCGTTCCACCCCGTGTTGATTCCCCCATATTTTGCAAACATATCGTTTAAGCCGCAGAGCCGGATCTCGTAGCCTGCCCTGGTTTTGAAGAGGAATATCCGGACCAGAACAACCATAATAAGGGCAAAAAACAAGGCGGCGCTGAGGTTTGAGGGAGGGAGGATTAGGGGCAGCCTGAAAGCCGGGGCTACCTTCCGGGTAGACTGGAGGTTTGTATCCAGGTCCAGGAAGGGACCGGTAACGCAGTAATTGACGATAAGGATCATGGCATTGGACAGGAGGAAGCTGGTGATAAGTTCGTTGGTCCTCCACTTTACCTTGAGAAAGGCGGAAAGCCCCGCCATACTGCCGGAGAGGAAGGCCCCTGCGCCGAGGGCAAGGATGGCCGCCGGGATACCCGGAAGGCCCGGCCGGGCCAGGGGGGAAAGGGCCAGCGCCGTGATGGTGGTGACAAAGGCCCCGGTGTAGACCTGCCCTTCCCCGCCTAGGTTAAAATTGCCCCCCAGCATGGCGATGGATACCCCAAGCCCTCCAAAGATGAGGGGAATGGCGCTGTTGAGCATGTTGCCGAAATAGTAGGTGTTCCGCAGAGGCCCAAGGAAGAAGAACGTGAGTGTCCTTCCGGGATCACTGCTTAACAGCAGCGCCAGGAGAGTCATAACGGCCAGGGCTATGAGGAGGACCAGAAGGAGCCCGCCGGAAGAGGCTGCAAAGCGCCTGAAGACCCGGCCCGGAGCGGAATTCCTGCCGGCAGGGGCAGGGGATTCAGCCATGGAGAGCCTCCCGGGTTTCCCCTTTCCTGGATTTTAGCCCCAGCATACAGGCCCCCATTTCTTCCTTTATGGCGGCTATGCCGGAGTTTTCTATATGGTCTTTGATACCGTCAAACTCCGCCACAATGGCCCCCCGGTAGAAGATGAGAATCCGGTCGGCGTTGACAAGAATTTCATCCGGGTTTGATGATATGAGGATCACCGCAGCGCCCCGATCCCTAAGCTCTGCCATCTGTTCGTAGACGTAACGGCTGGCCGCAATGTCGAGACCCCGGGCAGGCTCGGAAAAGACGATGTAGTCCCGGTACTGATCGATCTCCCGGGCGAGGATAACTTTCTGGATGTTCCCCCCCGAGAGGGCGCCCATGGGCAGGTTCGGGTTTCCCGCGATGCCGTAAGGGCCGAAAAGCCTCCCGGTAAATTCCTCCACGGCGGCGGAATCCAGAAACCCCCGGTGGAAAAATTCCCGGCGGCGGTTGATGATGATATTCTCCCATACGGCGGCATTCAGGGCGCTGCCCACGGCAAGCCGGTCTGCCGGAACGTATGCCAGTCCCAGACGGCGCAGTTGTTCCGTATGGAGGCCGCCGATGTCCCGGCCATGGTAGCGGATCCGGCCGGAACTGATGGGGACAAAGCCCCCCAGCACCGCCTCCAGCACTCCAAGGCCGTTTCCCCCAACGCCGGCAAAGCCGAGGATCTCTCCCTGGTGGACGGTAAAGCTAAGCCCCATAAGCCGGGGTCGTTTCTGGTTCCGGCTCTTTACGGTCACATCCTCAAAGCTGATAAGCGGCCGGGTTCCTGCGGGCTTCCTCCGGTTCCGGTCCACCCGGAGATCCACCTCCCGTCCCACCATGAGCCGGGCGATTTCATTTTCATCCACATCCCCGGTATTGCGGATCGCCATCAGTTCCCCGGCGCGCATAACCGCTACCCGGTCAGAGATACCTTTGATTTCGTTGAGCTTGTGGGTGATGAGGATCAGGGACTTTCCCGAATCCCTAAGGGTCCGGAGAGTCCGGAAGAGGGAGTCGATTTCCTGATCCGTCAATACCGCCGTAGGTTCGTCCAGGATGAGGATATCCGCATTCCGGTAGAGCATCCTGAGGATCTCCACCTGCTGCATCTCTCCAACCGTAAGTTCCCTGACCGGTGTCTGCGGCCTGACGGAAAAATGATGTCCCCGGATAAGCTCCTCCACCCGGAGATTCGCCGTAGCGATATCGTAAAAGATGCCCCATTTTAGGGGTTCCCTTCCCATAACCACATTTTGAGCCACGGTACATTCGGGGAATAGCATAAAATGCTGATGGACCATCCCGATGCCCAGCCGGTTCGCCTGGAGTGGTGAATGGATGGTCACCGCCTTGCCCCTGACGGAGATCTGTCCCGATGTTGGCGGGATAAGGCCGTAGAGGATACTCATCAGGGTGCTTTTTCCCGCGCCATTTTCACCGGCCAGGCAGAGGATCTCCCCCCTGCGGAGATCCAGGGATACCAGGTGGTTTGCCCGGAATCCGTCTGCGGGGTAGATCTTGGTGATATTCCGCAGTTCCACCACCGGTATTGCAGATCTTTCCGGTCCGCCGGGACCGTCCGCCGGCTCCAGGAGATTCGTCAAACTTCTCAACCTCAGAGGGGGGGCAGGGTATACCGGATCTTCCCCGCCCGGATATCATCCATAAAGGCGTTAAATTTGGCCTGTATATCCTGGGGCAGATAACCGGTATAGCCGGGATCATTGGCGATAAAACCCAGGTACCCATCGGCGGCGCCGACGAGCCGGGCGCTGCCGTATTGTACTGTTCCCGCAAGGACTTCGGCGAGGATTTCCTCCACGAGTTTTTTCTGTTCCATGACTCCGCAGCCCAGGATGATCCCCGGGGCGCTTTTGTATTCATTGGTGTTGTGAAACACCACATAGGCGCCCCGTTCCCGGGCGGTCTTGATTACCCCCTGGGCAGCGCCGCCGGCAATGACGGCAAAAATATCGACCCCTGCATCGATCATGCTCCCGGCGAGTTCTGCAGCCTTGTTTGCGTCGAACCAGTTACCCACTACCCGGAAGTCAAGGGTGATGCCGGGGTCAACGAGCCGCGCCCCATCAAGAAATCCGGGAAGCATGTGGTTGTTGAGGAGAGGGTATTCCTGGGCGGCGATGAAACCTATCCGTTTGTCAGGATTGGCGTAACGCAGGGAACCGGTGGTGATAAGTCCTGCCAGGTAACCCAGGTAGAAGGACTGTTCGTACTGATTGTAGAGCCATGTGGCTATCCGGGGGTTTCCCGGAAACCATGCATCGGTGATGATGAATCGTACATTGGGGAATTTTTCACCCACCCTGGCGCAGATCTCCGGCAAGGATGGATTTGAACCGAGGACCAGATCGTATTCCCCGCTTGCCACGAGGGAGGTAAGCTGTTCCTCCCATTCGGCCTGGTTGAATCCCGCCTCGTAGATCTTTACCCGCACCGTATCATGGGCGGCGGCAAAACTCTCCGCCCCCGCAGCCAGAAGCTCATAGGGGGGGCTCCCCGCGACCATGCCGGTTATGTAGACCAGGATTGAAAAGCCGCTGTCTTTTTTTATCCTCCCATCGGAGCCGCCTGCGGCAAATATCTGCGCTGCCGCCAAAATGAACAGAAAAACTGTCAACAGTATTACTGTTGATACATCTTTATTCTTTTTCATATACCCTTCCTTATATTTCTTGTTTTCAAGGTTTTCAATATTGTCAATGAGCCTGCGCCGAATCGGAATATTCCGCAAATTGATCCTTGAGGCTCCGGTATAATCCGCGGTACCGTTCAAACATCCCTTCGTAGAGGGAGGCCCTGCCTTCATCCGGAATGTACTCCCCGGTGATGGTCACCATGACGCCGGCGGCTTCCTCCGGTGAGGCGTATTTGCCCGCCGCTACAGCGCCCAGCGCCGTAAGTCCCAGGAGTTCGGCGTCCCGCCGGGGGGGGAGCAAAACCCGCCGGCCCGAAATATCGGCCTTAAGCTGGTTAAACACGGCGCTTTCCCCGGGACCGCCGGAAACCCGCAGCTCCCGTACAGGGGCCCCTGTTTCCTCCATGACGCCTATCACGTCCCGGATGGCAAAGCAGACCCCCTCGACGATGGCCCGGGCCAGTTCCCGCCGGCTGCTGGAGAGGCTGAGGCCCATAAAAACGCCCCGGGCCCGGGGATTCCAGACGGGCGCCCGCTCTCCGGCCAGGTAGGGAAGGAAGAGAAGGCCCCCCGCTCCGGCGGGGGCTGTATCGGCAAGGGCGTAAAAGGCGGCGTAGGGGAGTCCCTCCATTCCCAAAAGTTCCCGCCCCCAGCGAATGGCCCGGCCCGAGGTGGAGATGATCCCCGAAAGGTTCCAATAGGGGCGGACGGGGTGGCCGTAACACATAAGCCGGTTGTCACGGATCCGGTTTTCGGTACAGAGGTTGATTCCCTCGGAGGTGCCGGTACGATTGCAGGCTGCGCCGGGCAGGATGGCGCCGGAACCGAGGATTGAAACAAAAAAGTCGGGTCCGCCGGCTATCACCTGTACATTTCCGGAAAACCCGAACAGGGAAGCTGCAGCGCCGGAGATGACACCGATACAATCCCCCGGCGCGATGAAGGGAGGGAATTTATCCCGGTCAAGTCCCGCAGTGTCCAGGAGTTTTCCGGTCCAGTACCACTGGTCAAAACCCGTGGAGGGAAATACCGTGCGGGCCTCTCCGGTCAGGGCGCAGGCCAGGTATTCCGCAGGGGAGAGGAAAGCCCGGGTTTTTTCATAGAGTTCCGGATCCTGTTTTTTCAGCAGCAGGGCCTTGGGGAGGAAAAAACCGGGGTCCACAAAACCACCGGCCAGGGCGGAAACAATTTTCGCCTCCGCCTCCGCCCGCCGGTCAAGCCAGAGCCGGGCCATTCCTGCGGGAAGGCTCAAGTTCCCCCCGGCTATGGCGGGAGTCCCGGTCACCGGCGTCAGGGTGGGACCGTTCCCGCTTATCACCACCGCCTCCACCCCGGAGAGGGAACCAAGCCGGGATACGGCCCCGGCAAAGGCCCGGAGCCACTCCGCCGGGTCGGCCTCCACCGGGGATCCGCCGCCGGCGTTATTCGCATCGCCGGCGGCATCCTCCGCAGCAATTGTGGACACGGGAAGGGTAACCATGTTCCGGCAGTTCCCCTTGTAATCGAAGATAGCCGTCTTGAAATTCGATGTTCCAATATCAACAACCAGGAGCACCGGCTAAACCTCCTCCCTCAGATGCAAAATAGTATTAATAAAAATATACGCAGGTTTTGCCGTAATGTCAATAATTATAACCAGGACTACAGCAGTTTTTCTGTTGAAAATTATTTTGTAAATTTTTTTGAAATTGAATTGTGTAGAATCTGTACCATAAAGTTGACCTTTAACGTCAACGCCAACTTTTTGGGAAGGCAGGAATCCGCAGATCCCTTTTGTGCGGAAAAGGGAAGGGTTAATGCAGATAGGGCACACGGTTTTTTTATTGCCATTTATGTTTTATCTTGCCATGGAACGATCCCTCTTAAAATGTTTTCTGCGGATCTGTTAGAGGACCTGGAAACCGGCGCCCCGGCCCGACAGGGTTTGTTTTACAGCCCCGGGGTTTTGCGGATCAGCGGGTCCCGGGGCAGAATCCGGTTTCCGGCGGCTTGTGGCTCCGGGGTCCCTGTGATAGGGTAGACGGTGGAGGATCTTCCGGTGGAGGATGAAAAGGTTTACCGAATTGGAGAATTGGCCCGCCGGGCGAATGTTACCACCCGGACGGTCCGGTACTATGAAGGGTTGGGACTCCTCAAAACTCAGCCCCGGACCGACGGGGGTCAGCGGTGTTATTCCGATAAGGATCTGATATATATCACCCGGATCGTACAACTGAAGAAATATGGCCTGCAGCTTGATGAGATAGGCAATATCATCCGGATGGGCAATGAGGATGCCTCGGGGCAGAAGCGCCGGCTGGAATTGCTCAAACAGTACCGGGTCCTGATCAGCCGGAATCTTCAGCGTATAAAGGATATTGAGGTTCTGATCCGGGAACTGGAATGGCACATGCGGCAGATTGAGGAGGCTAAGGATGATTTTCAGGCCTGTCCCGGCGCCGCCTGTGAAAGCTGTGAATTTACCGACCGCTGTGAATTCATGAGTAACCCCGGCCTGAGGGATATCCGTTCCTCCGATGCCGGCGGCACATCCCTCGAAGGGTCCCGGTAGCCGGGATTCTCTTTTGGAAGACTTGTCTTTCCGAGGGCAGGTATGCTAGTATCGACTCGTCGGATGCGGGAAGCATGAAAGCAAAAACAGAAAAAACAGGGTGTATGGTTATTTGGAGTATCGCCGGTTTTGTGGGTTTGGCCGGATTGTTTGATTTTCTAGGATATTGACACCGCCTTTTTGGGCGGTTTTTTTTTGCAAAGGACCTGTGCGGTCCTGAAATACGGGGAGGGGTTATGCTCAAGGGACGGAGCCTGGTGGAGCCGGGCAATTTTTCGATTGGGGAGATGGAAGAACTATTCAGCCTTGCCGAGAGAATCGAGGGAGAGCCGGAGCGTTTTGGGGAATGCTGCCGGGGGAAACTGCTGGCCACCCTGTTCTTTGAACCAAGTACCCGGACCCGGTTGAGTTTTGAGGCGGCCATGCTGCGCCTGGGGGGAAGCTGCCTTGGCTTTGCGGACCCCGGTTCCAGTTCCGCCGCCAAGGGGGAGAGCCTGGCCGATACGGTCAGGATGGCGGCAAGTTACGCCGATGCGATAGTCATGCGGAACCCCAAGGAAGGGGCGGCACTTCTGGCCTCCCGGTATTCCGGTGTACCGGTGATCAATGCCGGAGACGGCGGCCACCATCACCCGACCCAGACCCTGACAGACCTGCTCACCATCCGGCGGCTCCGGGGGGATATCCGGAACCTCACCGTGGGTTTCTGCGGGGACCTTAAGTTTGGCCGCACCGTCCACTCCCTGGCTAAAGCCCTGGCCCGGTATTCCGGTACGCATCTCGTCTTCATATCTCCCCCGGAACTCACGGCGCCGGATTATATCACCCAGGGCATTCTGTCCAAAGCGGGGGTTCCTTACCAGGAAACGGGGAGTCTTGAGGAGGTGATAGGGGACTTGGATGTGCTCTACATGACCCGGGTGCAGCGGGAGCGTTTCTTCAACGAAGAGGATTATATCCGCCTTAAGGACAGCTACATCCTAAAGGCTGATAAAATGGCCCTTGCCCGAAGCAATATGATCGTCCTCCATCCCCTTCCCCGGGTTAACGAGATCGCCGTGGAAGTGGACGATGATCCCCGGGCGGCTTACTTCAGGCAGGCAAAATACGGTATGTATGTGCGGATGGCCTTACTGTCATCAATTTTAGGAGTAGTACCATGCTAAACATCGATGAAATAAAAAACGGGATCGTCATTGATCACATAAAGGCAGGGCAGGGCATCCGGATCTTCAACTGGCTTGGCCTTGACAAGGCCCTCTACACGGTAGCCTTTGTGGTTAACGCCAGTTCCGGACGGATGGGCCGCAAGGATATTATCAAGATCGATAACACCATTGCTATCAATTTTGATATTCTGGGTCTTATCGATCCGAACATTACGGTGAACATCATCGAAGAAGAGTTGATCACCGAAAAAATAAAACTCAAACTTCCCGAACGGGTACAGGATGTGCTCATCTGCAAAAACCCCCGGTGCATCACCTCTACGGAGAAGTACATCCCCCATATTTTTCACCTGGAGAATCCTGAACAGCGAACCTACCGCTGTGAATACTGCGATGAGGTCAAGTTCGCCGGGGAATTCGGCTGAAGGTTCTCCGGGGAGGAGCCCCGCCGGGCTGTGCAATCAGGCGTTTTGCGGATGCCTGGTCCTCACATAGTAGGCCGCAAGTTTTTTTACGGCCTCGTCGATGACCGCCGGTCCTTCAAAGACGGAGATCCCCGCGGCCTCAAGTTTCTTTTGCGGACCGGGGCCTATCTTTGCGGTTAACACCGCCGTGCAGTCCAGAAAGGGTTCCACGCTGAATTCTCCAGGATTGGAATCTTCACAGTTGCTGCAGAGGGGCTGTACATCCCGCCTGCCAAGGGATCTGCTTGTTCCGTCCGCTTCTACGTCCCTAATATAAAACCACTTTGAGCGGCCAAAGTGTTCGGTTACCAGGACATCGTCAATACTCGCCAGGGCAATTCTCCACGCCATACCGCTCCTCCTATCCGTGTGAAAAGGTCTGTTCCGCTTCCTGATACGCGCCGTTCCGGAGTTCCTCCGGGAGCAGCCCTGACAGGCGGGATGTGAGGTTCTCCTTACCGAGGAGGCCGCAGGCGTCGGCCCGGCAGTGCCGGCAGTGGCGGAAGACCGGCAAAAAAGCCTCTGCATCCTTTCGGGCAAGGGAGAGTTCTATACAGTCCGGCGCGTCAAAGCCGGCAAACTCATACTGGGGGATGAGGGGAATGATGTTGATGAGGGCCACTCCCCGTTCTTTTACCCTTCCGGCTATTTCGGCGATATGCCCGCCGTTGATCGGCGGAATCAAGACGATATTGATCTTGATCAACATTCCCGTTTCCGCAGCTTTTCTGATGCCCCGTTCCTGGGCCTCAATAAGGATGGCCGCCCCTTCGGTTCCCTCATAGACCTTTCCGTCAAGAATGACCCGGGAGCAGATCCGGTCCAGTATGACCGGGTCTACCGCGTTTACCGTTACGGTTATGGTTTTAACCCCCGCGCGGAAAAGATCTTCCGCGTATTTTTCCAGAAGGAGGCCGTTGGTACTCAGGCATTTGATGAGCCGGGGGAATTCCCGGTGTATGCGCCGGAAGGTTTCCAGGGCATGGGGGCTTGCCAGGGTGTCGCCGGGGCCGGCAATGCCCGCCACGGAAATTTCCGGGCAGAGTTTAAGGGCGCCGCGCACCAGGCTTACGGCCGCTTCCGGCTTGAGGATGCCCGCCGTTACTCCGGGTCTGTTTTCGGTTTTGTTGAAACTGCGTTCGCAGAACCGGCACCGGATATTGCAGACCGGGCTTACCGGCAGGTGGATTCTGCCGTGGGTCATCAGCGCCTTTCCCGAAGCGGCCGCGGAAAAACAGGGGTGCTGGTTTGCAATATGGGTTAACTGTTTATTCATGCTCTTCCCTAGCGGTAGGTTCCCAGGGCCTGGTTGTAAATATCCTCGATAAGACGCAGGCCCCCCCGGTACCCCGCGTAGCCCGTGGTCATCACCAGGCGGTAGGGGGAGGGGAGGGCGGCCGAAAGGAAATCGTACTTTTTTTCCACCGCCGTTTCCTTGTCCCAGCCGCTTCCGATGATGAGTCCCCGCCCCTCGTGTTCCGCGCCCAGAATCACTTCCCTTGCCAGTCCCGCGTCGCTGTAAAAGTAAACCGGGATCTTCCGCTTGGGGGAAATACCCGCGGCAATATTCAGGATTGCTTCCCGGTACTGTTCCGGCGTTTTATCGGTGATAAACTGTTCCTTGGGGACAATGCCGGTTTCGTGGAGGAGGAATTTTGCCATTCCCAGCACATAGCCTGAATCGTGGAGTATATGCACAAAGCCGGGAAGCCCGTAACGGAATTCCAGGAGAAAAGTCGCAAGGTTATCAATTTCTTCATAAAACGTATCCTCCTCTTTTTTAATGAACGTGTCGACAGTTTTACTGTCGATGCCGGCCCCCTGCTCCCCGGCAAAGGCGGCCAGTTCCCGCAGGAACCGGCTTGTCTCGTTCCCCCCGATGGGAAGGTAGGGAAACTGAAAGTAGGGCTGATCGTATTTTTCTTCCAGATGCCTGACAATATCAAGGCCGTACCAGGGTGAAACAAGGACGTTAAAATTCGCCCGGGGAATGGTTCTCCATTCTTCCGTACCCTCTGTACGGGGACCGAACAGTATCTGTACTGTAAGTCCTATGCCCTCAAGAAGGTGTTTTAGCTCTTCCAGATTCCCCTTCCAAAAGGGGTCCTGGTAGGGGACGGACGCGAAGAGGTTCACCAGCATGGGGTCCCTGGGCGCGTCATGCCGGGCGAAGCGATCCGTGTACTGATCTATGATGGCGTTTACCACGAGGCTGTGGGCTTCGTAGTTGGTGCATTTAAAACCCGGCGTGTCGGCAAACACAATCGGTTTTCCCTCGGCGCTGAAAATTTTTACGACATGGTTAACATCGTCTCCCACAATGGCGGAGGTACAGCCGGTCAACACGACCTGCAGATCGCTTTCCAGAACCTGGTAGGAACGGCGGATGATCCCCTCCAGTTTTTTTTCCCCGCCAAAAACCACATCGGTTTCGGAAAAATTTGTGCAGGGGGCGGTGTTCCCCCCGGAGTATCCGGTGGACCGCTCAAAGAAACCCGCCACCATGGTTCCGCAGCCGGGCCCGGAGTGGAGGATGGGGAGGGCGCGCTTGATCGCCAC
>JAITJI010000070.1 GCA_031279015.1 Spirochaetaceae bacterium | reverse complement strand
GCGGGTGGTGGTTGGGGAGCCGCCGGAGCGGGGGGAGGTGGATGCGGCTGCGGCGGAGACGCGGATACCGGCGGCGAGGACACGGACACGGACCCGGCCGAATGGGGTCAGCCCCCGGAGAGCGGGAAAGGCGGCGAGGACCTGTTTTTCGCCCAAAATCCCCCTCCGTTCTGCGTCACCCCCCGGCTAACCGGCAAAAACCGCCCCGAAACCCCGCCGGAACAACATGACAGACAGCCCCGCAACGCCGTACAGGGACGGCTGCGGGAGAGGTCTGCCCAATACCGCACAGGGAAAGAGGCTTTTCCAACGGGAAGTTTTGGAACAGCCTCTATTATTAAAATCATACAAACGATCTTTACCCTGTCTTCACCTCTTTCTCCTCGGTCCCCTTCGCCATTTCGGATCGCCCGGCATTCGTTCCTTACAGTTAAATCGTTTCCAGGCATGACGTATTCTTATCCCGGGAGTTTGCCAGTCCAGGTCTTCAGTTCAGTCTGAAAATTTCAGAACGCCGCAGGCCCGGCACAGTAATTTCGTCCCGCGAATATTGGTTATCCGTCCGGGCCGCTTAATGAACATCATCCGGTGGTTTTATCTGGCCTTTCAGGTACTCAATAAACGCCAGGGCCGCCCGCTTCGGTGGTGGCCTTTGTCTTGGGCTCCCAAAAGACGGCTAATTTTAGGGGAAGGCGGGAAAAGCCCCTCCGCTTCCGTCTTGACATATTTCCGGGGGGAGACCGGAGGCAGGGTAGAAGGTAACTTGAAATTTCCTGGTTTTTGGACGTTTGTAAATCCAGAACGGGCCGGTAATCTTCGGCATGGCACACCTCACCTATAAAAGATAAACGTACAATAACTGTACAGTGCCATACTTTTAAGAAAACCTGGCTTTTTCGCCTTTTGCTAATTCCTTGTATTATAAGGAATTAAACCTTTGAGAGACGCGGGACTCGAACCCACCACCTTCAGCTCCGGAGGCTGACGCTCTATCCAGATGAGCTAGTCTCTCCTGGTTGTTTAACCTTATCTCAAAAAAACTTCGCCGTCAAGACCTTGCAGGGTCTGTTGTCAACGGCCAATAGAAGAATCGCGGGGCTGTTCCTCTTTCGCAGAATCAGGTGTATTATAGAATCAAGGCGGTCAGGCGTGGAACCTATTATTTTAGCATCGGATTCGTTACAAAGGCAGGAGTATTTCCGCCTCATGGGCTTACCCTTTACCGTTATGCCCTCCCGGATCGAGGAGATCTGTGAGGGATCTCTGAGCCCCCGGGAACTGACCGAAGAACTGGCGATCAGGAAGGTTAACAGGGCAATCACGGTGTTCCGGGGACAGAATCCGCCCTGGATCTGCGGGGCCGATACGGTAATATTCATAGACGGAGAGATTCTCGGAAAACCAAAGGACCGGGAAGAAGCCCGGAACATGCTGATCAGGCTCCGGGGGAGGGAACATGGGGTGGTAACTGCGGTGGCCCTCTACAACGACCGGAACAAAGGCATCGACTGCCGGTCGGTGACAAGCGGGGTGACCTTTGCGTCCCTGTCGGCAAGAGAAATTGAATGGTATCTTGACACCGGGGAATGGCAGGGCGCGGCGGGTTCCTACAGAATTCAGGGCTTGGCATCCTGCTTTATCCAGGAGGTCCGGGGTTCCTGCAGCGCTATTGCGGGCTTGCCAATACGGGAATTTTATGTCATGCTAAGAGAGAATGGTTATCCCTATGGGACTGTAACCGTTTCATAAGATACGGAGTTTCTCCATAAGAAGCTCCTATCATCTTCCGCCGCCTGTCAGGGCGGTGAGATACAGGGAAGGCGTTGTTTGTTCGTCCTTTGGTGTTTTGCAGAGGCGTTTCGCGGTCTTCGGCGGGGTTTACCGGTGGCGCCGGTTACCGCTGGCCTCCGGATCTGAATGCCGGGACGTTTTAGACAATGCGGGAGGATATTTTGGCTGTAGTTACAATGAAAAGCCTGCTTGAATCGGGGGTGCATTTTGGACATCAGGTGAAACGCTGGGATCCGCGGATGAAGAAGTACATCTTTGCGGAACGGAACGGTATTCACATCATCGATCTGCAAAAAACCATCCAGGCCATCAAGGATGCCTATGAAGCGGTCCGTAAAGCTGTTTCCGCAGGCAAAACGGTCTTGTTTGTGGGGACAAAGAAACAGGCCCAGCAGGCAATCCAGAAAGAAGCCGAACGTTGCGGCATGTTTTACGTGAACAACCGGTGGCTTGGCGGCATGCTAACCAACTTCGTTACCATCAAGAAATCACTGCTCCGTCTGAAGAAACTTGAAAAAATGGAAATAGACGGAACCTTTGAAAATCTGACCAAAAAAGAAATTGCGTCTCTGGGTAAGGAGCGGGCTAAACTCCAGAAAAACCTGGGGGGCATTAAGGAAATGAAGGATCCTCCGGGGATCCTCTTCATAATTGATACCCGCAAAGAGGCCATTGCCGTGGCGGAGGCTCAGCGGCAGAGAATCCCCATTGTGGCGGTGGTGGATACCAACTGTAATCCCGAGGGGATCAATTACCCCATTCCCGGAAACGATGATGCAATTAGGGCCATCACCCTCTTTACCCAGATCATTGCCAATGCAGTGGTAGAGGCTGATAACGAGGCGGGTCTCAAGATCATTGAAACCCTGGGGGATGAAGATGAGGATATGGAAGATATCATGACCGATGTATCTGTCAGAGAAGAGGATAAAGAAATTGATATTGCATCCTATTCCGGTGAAGGGGATGAGTCTGCAAAAAATGCAGCGGAATCCGATGAGGAAGATGAACTGCCGGTAGACGTGGATAAGGTATACGAAGCGGAGTAGCGGAGGGGAAACCCTTTGCCGCTCTCAATACAGGAATGCTGACAGATTTGAGACAGGAGGAATTGTACAGATGGGTATAAGTGCGGCGGATGTGAAGGCCCTCCGGGAGAAAACCGGGGCGGGTATGATGGAGTGTAAGAATGCGCTGGTGGCTGCCGATGGTGACTTTGCCAAGGCAGAGAAACTGTTAAAGGAAAAGGGCCTGGCGGCGGTGGAAAAACGGTCAGACCGGGCAACCAATGAGGGGAAGATCTTTGTCAAGATCAGGGACGACGGGGCCCTGGCGGTTCTGGTGGAGCTGGCATCGGAGACCGACTTTGTGGCCCGGAATCCCGAATTTATCGCCCTGGGGGATGTTATCGCCAGCCGGGTTCTGGAGAAGGGCTATACCGAGCCGAACGACGAATTAAACGGTCTGGTAACGGATCTGGCCACCAAGATCCGGGAAAACATGAGCCTTAAACGGATCCGGATGGTACAGGCCGGTCAGGGCGAGTACCTTACCCGGTATATCCACGGGGACGGGAACATCGGGGTGGTGGTAAAAATCGGAGCCGATAAACCGGAGGTCTTTGCCAATGAAGACTGTAAGGCCTTTGCCTTTACCATAGCCCTCCACATTGCCGCCTTTAATCCTCTGGCTCTGGATCAGAGCAGGGTTGATCCGGCTTTCCTTGTGGAGCAGGAGGAGATATTCCGCAAGCAGATGGAGGGGGATGAGAAGCTAAAAGCAAAACCCGCCAATGTTATCGACGGCATCCTCAAGGGCAAGGTAAAAAAATATCTGGCCGATATCTGCCTTTTGGATCAGGGATATGTAAAGGATGAAAAGATTACCGTGGCCCAGGCCCTGGCGGATTACGGAAAACAGCTGGGGGCCAAACTTAGCATCATTGATTATGCGTATTTCAAAGTAGGTCAATAATGAGGATGAACTATGCATAGTGTCATAATCTCATCCGAAGATCGGATGAAAAAAACCGTTTCAAGCCTGAAAGACGGCTTTGCCTCCCTCAGAACCGGCCGGGCATCGGCTTCTCTGTTTGATAAGATCCGGGTGGATTACTACGGGGAAAAATCGCCCCTCAGCCAGGTGGCGAATATCTCAGTACCTGAAGCCCGGCTCATCGTGATCCAGCCCTGGGACAAGGGACTGATTGGGGAGATTGAGAAGGCCATCCGTTCATCGGAACTGTCCCTTAACCCCGGTAATGACGGAAAGGTTATCCGTATCACGATTCCGCCCCTTACGGAGGAACGCCGCAAGGAACTGGTTAAAATTGCCAAAGGCCAGGCGGAGCAGAGTCGGGTGGCGGTGCGGAATATCCGCCGGGATGGCAACGAAGAACTAAAAAAAATACAGAAAAACGGGGACCTTACGGAGGATGAAGAGGCCCGAAACGTTGAAGAACTGCAGAAGCTGACGGATTCCTATATCAGCAAAATCAATCAGGTTCTGGAAGAAAAAGAAAAAGAAATCATGGAAGTGTAATGCCTTTTTCAATGCCTCCCCGTTTCCCAATTCCTTCCCATGTCGGCATCATCATGGATGGGAATGGTCGTTGGGCCCGGAAGCGGAATCAGCTCCGTACCCAGGGCCACCTTGAGGGGCTTAAGACGGCAAAACGTATCGTCCAGGCCGCAAGCGATCTGGGAATCGCCTGCCTCAGCCTCTACGTGTTTTCAACGGAAAACTGGAGGCGCAGCGCCGGAGAGGTGGGTTTTATCATGACCCTGGTAAAACAGTACCTTGCGGCGGAACTGGAATTCTTCCGGAAGAACCGTATCAGGATCCGCCATGCCGGAGATTCCGAAGGACTGCCTCCGGATATCGCGGAGGAGATCCGGAGGGTATGCCGGGACACCGAAGACTTTGAAGGGCTCCAGGTGATTCTGGCCCTGAATTACGGCGGGCGGGATGAGATACTCAGGTCCATTAAACGGCTTTTGGCCGCGGGGGTCGTTCAGGAGGACCTTACCGAGGCGGTATTCAGGGGATACCTGGACAACCCCGACATCCCCGATCCTGACCTGATCATCAGAACCGGCGGGGATTTTCGGATCAGCAATTTCTTCCTTTGGGAAGGAGCCTACTCGGAGTATCTCTTCTTGGATAAACTCTGGCCCGACTTTTCCGAGGAGGATCTGCGGGACGCGCTTGTCCGGTTTGCCGGCCGGGAACGGAAATTCGGCGGGATTCCCGGGAATCCTGCCGATGGTATCATGGCATGAAAAAACTTATTCAACGGTTGTTGCTGTTTTTTATCGCCATCCCCCTGGTGGTTTTTATCGTAGTATTCCTTCCCCAAAGGCAGCATCTGGCCGTCAATATCGCCGTTATTATTTTAAGCGCCCTGGGAGCCCTTGAATTCCGGAATATTCTGGCGCAGAATGAGTGCCTCGTTTCCCCGGCAGAGGCGGTCATCCTGGGAGGGTTTGGTCCGGCGGCTCTGACCCTAATTGTCAGTTTTAACTTTGGTCAGATGGTTCTGCCGGCTGCTTTTGTGATTGGCTTCTCCTGGATGCTGATACGGCGGATCTTTTCAAAAGAAGAAAAACTCAGGGGCGTTCTGGCCTATGTCATTGCGGGTTTTGGGGTGATGATCTATCCCGGGGTTTTCATGAGCTGGATAATCAGGATGAACGGATTTCCCCGGGCGGATATGGTGGTTCTGATCTTTCTCTTCACGGTGATTGCCAACGATTCAGCGGCCTGGGCGGTGGGAATGCTCTTTGGCAAAGGAAACCGGGGGATAATTCCCGCCAGCCCCAACAAGAGTATCGCCGGTTATGCGGGAGGCTCTACGGCTTCCATCCTGGTGACGGTGATTGCGGTGTATTGTCTGCCCCGGATCTTCGCCGCCTCCCGGCTTCCGTCCCTGTCCTCGGGGATCATCCTGGGATTCCTCTCCGGAGTCGCCGCATCCCTGGGGGACCTGGCGGAATCGGCGTTAAAGCGGAGCTCTGGCGTAAAGGATTCGGGCTTCCTTATCCCCGGCCGCGGCGGAGTGTTGGATTCCATAGATTCCATAGCCCTGGCGGCGCCGGTGTTTTATCTGCTCTACTGGCTGCTTTTTACCTAGGCCGCCTTTGGAATTGGGGGATGAAAAAGAGAGTTGCCCTCCTGGGGGCCACCGGTTCGATTGGGAAAAGCGCTCTGGATGTCCTGCGGGCTGGACGGAATGAACTGGAGCCGGTTCTCTTTACCGCCCACACCGATATTCCGGGGCTCCTCGCCCTGTCCCGGGAATTCCCCGGGGTGCCCCTGGCCCTTTCGGGGCTCTGTGAGGGACCTCCGGGTATTCACTACTATGGCCGGGAGGGCCTTCTCCGGTCTATTGAAGAATGCGGGCCGGATATTGCCCTGAACGGCATCGCCGGGGCGCCGGGACTTGAACCTTCCCTGGCGGTTTTGGAAAGCGGAGCGGATCTGGCTCTGGCGAATAAGGAAACCATCGTCATGGCATCCTCCCTGGTAGTAGCCCTGGCGGCAAAGAAGGGGGCCCGGATTCTGCCGGTGGATTCGGAGCATTCGGCGATCTTCAACCTGATGGAAGCCCATGGCCGGGAGCAGGTTGAGGGGATCCTCCTGACCGCATCAGGGGGCCCCTTCAGAAAGTACAGCCTCCGGGAACTGGCCGCGGTCAAAGCGGAGGACGCCCTGGTCCACCCCACCTGGAGCATGGGTTCCAAGATCACCGTCGACTCCGCATCCATGGCAAACAAGGGGCTGGAGATTATCGAGGCGGCGGGGCTCTTCGCAGTGGCGCCTGAGGATATACAGGTGGTGGTCCACCCCCAGAGCATCGTCCATTCTATGATATGGCTGCGGGACGGGGCGGTTTACGGGCAATTATCCCGGCCGGATATGCGGCTCCCCATTCAGCAGGCCCTTTACTATCCGGAAAAGCGGGCCTTCCCCTTTGGGCGGCTCAGTTTTGATGCCCTTACCCTGGAATTTGAGAAACCTGACGGTGAACGGTTCCCCATGCTGCCCCTGGCCTATGAGGCTGCCCGAAGAGGGGGGTACTATCCTGTGGCCTATAATGCAGCAAATGAAGAAGGAGTATCCGCTTTTCTGGCGGGAACCATCGGTTTCCTTGATATATCCCGGACTGTTGAGTATGTTTTACAGAGAGACTGGATACCGGTGGAACTTCTCTCACCGGAAGCGATCCTGGAGGCGGATAGTAAAAGCCGGAGAATCGCTTTACAATACATAAAAGATATATCGGAGAAAAACAAATGCTTTTCATAAAAATTATTCTTGGTTTAATAGGTCTTGGAGTGGTGGTATTTGTTCATGAGGCGGGCCATTTTCTTGCCGCCCGGCTTGTGGGGATAGATGTGGAAGCCTTTTCTATCGGCTGGGGAAAGGCGATCCTGAAAAAGAATATCCGTGGCGTGGAGTACCGGCTCGGACTTTTCCCCATCGGCGGATACTGCAAGATGCGGGGGGAAAACGAATTCCGGGAAGCCTATGAAAACAGGGAACGGGCTATTTCTCCGGTTAAAGGGACCTTCTACTGGGCCAGCCCCTGGCGGCGGATCGTCGTGTCCTTCAGCGGCCCCCTTTTCAACCTTATCTTTGCGGTTCTGGTCCTTACGGTGATCTGGGGCGTCGGGTTTGAAGTAAACACCCTGGAAAACCGGGTTGTTCTGGTATCGGATATAAATCCCGGGGAACGATACCCCGCCGACGATGCAGGCATTGTCACCGGTGACCGGATTGTCGCCATTGACGGGCGGAATACGGACAATTACCACGATATCCAGGAGGCTATCACCCCGAACCCGGAAAAAACTCTGGCCCTGCGGGTCTTGCGGGATGGTAAAATGATCGATCTGGAGGTTCGTCCCGGCCTTGACAGGGCAACCGGGGCGGGCAGGATCGGCGTATACTTCTGGACCGATCCGGTCATAGGCACGGTGGCCGAGGGAAGCCCTGCTGCCATCGCCGGCCTGCAACCGGGGGACCGGATCCGCCGGGTAAACGGGGAGGATTTCCCCTATTCGATGGCCCTCTTCCGGATCATCCGGGATCAGCCGCCGGTATTATCCCTGGAATTTGAACGGAATGGCGAGATCAGGGAAACCGGCATCGTGATGTCCTATTCCGAAGGGGGGGCAACGGATATCGGGATTGGCTATCAAACCATCATGTACCATACCCCCTCCTATTCACCCCTGGGAGCCCTGGCCAAGGGCGTCCGGGAGACCTGGAAAACCTTTGTGATATCCCTGCGGAGCCTGGCCCTCCTGTTCCGGGGTATCGATCTGACCCAGGCCGTATCGGGACCGGTACGGATAACCTATATGCTGGGGGACGCCGCCGCCGAAGGGTTCGGTCAGAGCTTTGGGGCCGGTCTCGGTTCCATGGCGGGATTCCTCTCCCTCATCTCCATAGCCCTCTGTATCATGAATCTGCTCCCCCTGCCGGTATTGGACGGAGGAATGATCCTGCTCTTTTTTGTGGAGATCCTCAGAGGCCATCCCCTGAATCCAAGGGCCATCTATGCCTTTCAGGCCGTGGGGGTGGTGTTGATCTTCGGCCTCATGGCTTTTGCGGTTTTTGGGGATATTCTGTTCCTGGTCCGCCGGTAAATCAACAATCCCGACTAAAGGACGGGGTGTGTTCTCATAAGGAGGCTTCCGTGAAGCGTAAAATTCCATGCCCCTGCGATAATACCTTTACCGTGGAAGTGCCTGAATCGATAGATCTGGATGCCCAGCCGGAATATCTCGATAAAATACTGGAGGGCAGTTTTATGAATTTTATCTGTTCCAGCTGCGGGAAAAAGCACAAGCCTGAATTCCCCATCACCCTGCTTTGGCCAAGTCATGGATACGCCTTTGAAGTGCTGCCCGAAGGGGAAAGGTATGCCTTTTACCGGCGTAAAAAGGAAAGAAAGACGGAGGGGGCGGCAATGGAAACCATCATCGGATATCCTGAGCTGGCGGACCGGCTCACGGTTATCCGGGACGGACTTTTGCCCATCGCCGTGGAGGCCTTGAAATACTACATCCTCCTCAGGGCGGAAGAAACCGGTAAGGGGGAGGAAATCAGCGTCTGGTATCAAAACCGGAGCTCCGATCACCTGGAATTTCACATCCACGGACTCCGGGAAGGGGAAGTGGCGGTAATCAGAGTACCCCTGGCGGTCTATGAAAAAACCGTTGCCGATTTTAAAAGCCATCCCAAGGGGGAGCTCGTTTCTTCCCTGCACTCCGGTACCTATATCTCCGTACAAAACATGATGTCTCCGGTTCTGCCGGGGCAATTCCCCTCCGGAAAGATCCAATGAAGCGCCTCTCAGGGCTGCTGTTCCTCTTCCTAATCATCGTTTTTCAGGGAGCCGCCCAGTCCGGGGTATCCGCCGGGGAGGAGGCCGGGATAAACGCCGAAGCGGATTCTCCCAGAGATTCCCCCGGAGGGGGACCTGAGGACACCACCGGAGATATGGCGGATACCCCGGATGCCGCTGCCGCCGGGGATTCCCCAGACACCGGAAACACCGCTGCGGGGGAACCTGCAACTACGGTGAAAAGCCCAAATATTCCGGAATCTCAGGAGATAAAATTGTTTCCCGCCGGAGGGCATGTGGGGCAGATAAACGCCCTGGTGTATGACGAGGCGGGGGAATGTATTTTGAGCGCCGGTGCGGATGGTTTTCTGGGGATCTGGAATATCCGGAACAGCCGGGCGGAGGAACGGTTCCAGTTGAGTTCCTATTCCCTCCTGTCCATGGCCCTGAGACCGGGGAAAACCCAGATTGCCCTGATTGAAAGCGATCTCATGGGATCGTACCGTATATCTGCCTGGGATTACGTTGCCAAAAAGAAACTCTTTATCCTCCGCTTCCGGGATCCCCTCTCCTATATCACCTATTCCGGAGGCGGGAATTTTCTGATAGTTTCCCGGAATGCCAGGACCGGGGTGGTGTTTCTTGATCCGGAAACGGGTGAGCTGCTCCGGTCCCCGGAGGATCTCTCCGGGTTGATCTCCTTTGCCGCTACGGGCCGGTCAGAGCGAACCATGATATCCTATTCCTCTACCGGGATACTCTCCTACTGGGAACTTGATACGGGTATTGAGATCCGTCATTTTTTTGTTCCGCCGGGCATAGATTCCCCTGTTCTGTTTGGAAACAACCGTTTTTTCGCCGGGATCGATCACGACGGGTTAGTTATCCTTGATGCGGTTTCAGGAAACGAGATTATCCGGGACACCCGGATCACCCGGGGGCTGCTCTGCCCTGCGGATTCCGGGGCAGCGGAATTTATCCATATCAATCCGGGGAACAACGCTTCCGTCTTGTCCCGGTACGGCATCACCAATACCGGAAAACTTGAAGTCCGGGAACGGCGGAACCTGACGGGAAACATCCCCTCCATCAGTTGTGCTGTCACCGCCGGGAACGTTTCTGTCCTGGGAACCACCGCCGGTTCGGTTTTATCCCTGGGCCGGAACGGCAGTACGCGGGTTTTATCAACCGCAAAGCGAATCCGGGTCCGTGAAGCCGGCGCTTCAGGCGGGATCCTGGCCTTTATAAACGAAAATAGTACCGCCGGTTTTATACCCCTGGATTTTACGGCAATTGCGGGGAACGATACCATCGCCCTGGAACGGTGCGAGAATTTTACCCATATTGAGGAGGCGCCCGATGATCCCGAAGCGGCCGGCGGTTCCGGAGCAACTTTTTTATTTTGGCAATCCGATACTACCCGGTCCGCTCCGGTACTGAGGCAGATCCCCGATACGGGTGGAGGTTCCTATGCCGCCGGTACGGGAAACGCCGCCCGGACCATGAGCGGAATCAGGCAAGTCCTTACCGGGAGTATCCGCCTTACCCTGGACAAACTACCCATGCAGTTCCCCCTCCGATCCGTCTCCATGCTGGACGGGAATATCCTCTTCCTTGATTCCGTGGGTACGATCCGGGTGCTTTCCACAAAAACCGGCGATGAGATCTTTTCGTTTTTCGCCGCCGGGTCCCTGGACGCGGCCTTTTTGGACAGGGGTAATATTGTTATCGGACGGAGCGCCGTTTCCGGAAACACCCCATTCCTCAAGGTATCCATTGAAACGGGGGAAACCGTTCCCCTGTCCTACCCCGCATCCATTGGCGCCCGGATCTACCGGGGGACAAGCGGAACCCTGTATGGGGCTGCTATTGACGGCAGCTCAAATACCGCAAAAACCAGTATTCTCAGGATCGATCCTCTGCAGCCGGCGGCCTCCCTCCGCCTGATAGAATACCAGGGGGAGGATACAGGCTTTGGCATTGTTGAATGTGGCGGCGCCCTGGCATCTACCATCGGAGGGGACGGGGCCAGCCTCTACAGTCCCCGGGGTTTTATCCCTTTTGAGCGGAGTCCCGGCCTTCCTGTCCGGCTTATCAACGGAGGCAGTTGCTTTATCACCATCGATGCGGACGGCAACATCAGCTGGCATGAAAACCAGACCGGCAAACTCCGGGCATTACTCCGGCTCTATGAAAACACCTGGCTCCTGGAACAGTACAACCAGACAGGGAGTACAATCAAAACAGGCAGGCTGACCGGTACAAGGCAGGGGAACCGCTAACACACCCGGACTAATCGTGGGAGGGATTGTTTCGCACTTTTTCAATGGCTCCGGAAACCGCTTCCCTGATGCTTGAGGCATAGGATTCCTCGCTCATAGCATGGGATGCGTAGAGAGACCCCAGCAGGGAAAACCGGTACAACGGTTTTATCGAATTCAAGGCCATGGCAGCCATGTCCACCACACAGTCATTACAACGGCATATCTGCCCGTCATAACGTTCAAGTTGCTGTTCCAGTTCATCAAGCGCCAAATTTTCCGCTTCGTTGACCAAAAGATCAAAGTTATATGTATCTCTTAAAGCCATAAAAACCTCCCCATTTAGTTTAATCCCTATAGGAACGGGATGCAAATTTTGTATAGCTTTTCAAAAAAACAATGTCCACCTTTCCCGTGGGCCCGTTTCGCTGTTTTGCGATATTCAATTCTGTGGGAATAGCATCGGCCTCCGGGGTGTCATTCTTTTTCGCCTGTTCCCGGTGCAGAAACATGACCAGGTCCGCATCCTGCTCGATAGAACCGGACTCCCGCAGATCCGCCAGTCCCGGACCGGAGTTATCCCTTTTCCCCTCCACCTCCCTGCGAACCTGGGAAAGGGCCACCACGGGGATATTTAACTCCCGGGCCAGGCTCTTCAGGGAACGGGATATTTCCGCCACCTGTTCGTGCCGGGCCAATTGATAGTTTTCCGAGGTAATAAGGGTAAGGTAATCGATAAAGATGATCTCCACCTTCTGCTGAACCCTGAGCCTCCGTGCCTGGGCCCTGAGATCCAGAAGTTTCATGTTGGGCATATCCACAATATAGAGGGGAGCGTCGTATATTTTTACTGCCGCTTCCATGAGCTTCTGGAATTCACCGGAATTCAGATGCCCGGTCCGCAGCACATTAGATTTAATGTTGGCTTCACTGGATATAAGCCGCAGTACCAGGGCAATGTTGGACATTTCCAGGGTAAAAAAAGCGGCGGGTATCTTGCGGGCCATGGTTATGTGGGCGGCCATGTTCAGGGCCAGGGCGGTCTTTCCTATGGAGGGCCGGGCGCCGATGATGATAAGCTCCGCAGGCTGAAACCCGGAGGTCAGGGTGTCCAGCTCATCAAAACCCGATGGAATACCGGTATACTCCCTTTTTGAATGGTAGAGATTCTCAATTACCTCAATCGCCTGGGGAATGATGTCTTTGGTGCTCTTGAAACTCAGGGTCTGCCGATCTTCGGTTAAATCGAATATCCGCTGTTGGGTTTCCTCCAAAACCACCCGGGAATCCCGGGATTCATCATAGGCCTTTAGGCTTATCTCCCCTGAAACCCGGATCAGGGAACGACGCAGGGAACAATCCCGGACTATCCCGGCGTAATAATCGACATTGGCGGAGGTGGGTACCACATTGGTCAGGGATGCTACATAAGCGGGCCCTCCCGCCGCGTCCAGTTCCCCGGACTGGCGGAGTTCCTCCACCACGGTGATAATGTCCGCCTTCCGGCCGCTGTTAAACAGGTTGAGAATAGCCTTAAAAATACGGCCGTTTGCGTTGGAATAAAAATCATCCGCCCTGAGGTACTGGATGGCGGTAACCACCGCATCTTCATCCAGGAGCAGAGCCCCCAGGGTTGCCTTTTCCGCATCTTCGTTCTGGGGAGGGATTCTATCTTTGAGTGAAGACTGGGCCATAGAAGCTAAAGATCAACAGAAACCGGTTCCTGATCCCGAACCACCTCCCTTGTCTCCGTCTGAGTTTGCCCGGGTTCTTCAGCCGTCCTGTCCGGGGCGGCTCCTCCGGTCTCAGCGGAAACCGGGGATGCGCCTTCGGCTTCCACCCCATGACGCCTCCGATCCTTCCTTGGCGGGGCAGCCCTGGTTTCGGTTTTTATGACCTGGGCCTGTACGGTAATGGAAATTTCCGCAGCGGCATTTTCATAGAGTTTTACGACAACCTTGTGTTTTCCCACACTCTTGATGCTGTTTCCCGGTATTTCAACCCGTTTTCGTTCGGTCTGATAGTTATGCTTGGCAAGTTCCTCTACCACGGTTTGAGCGGTAACCGCACCGTATAGTTTTCCATTTGCACCGGCGGGCATGGTGATAACCAGATCAAGGGCTTCCAGCCTTTCCTTGATGCCCATGGCGTCATTCCGTTTCTCCGCCTTGCGCGCTTCAATCTCTTCCCGGCGCGCATCAAAGAGTTTTACGGTTTTATCCGTATAGGGCAGAGCGATACCCCGGGGAAAGAGATAATTTCTGGCGTATCCCCTGGCCACATCCTTAATATCCCCTTCTTCTCCCAGGGGGTAGAGATCCTTGTTAAGAATAACTTTCATAACCCAAGCTCCTTAGTTTTAACGGAATTGGCTTTAAAATCCACCGGATCTTTAAGCTTCCATCCCCGGAGTAGAGGAAGGTCCGTCTGTTTTCGGCACCCGAAAGGGCACCCAATTTTCAGCGATACCCAGAAGCGCCAGGGCTCCCAGGAACACCGCATTGATTCCGGGACTGCATATCACAATAATCAGCAGAAGGTGTATGAGGAATCGTGCGCCCGGACGGCGAATCCGTGATAAGAAATAGATCGCTATACCCCCTCCCTGAGCAAGATACAGGATACTACAGATAACCAATATATTCCAGGCCGGTATCTCAAGTAAAGCCGTCTTTGTCTTAACCCCAACCAGTATCCCCGGCAGGGAACAGGACAGTGCCCATATAAACCAGGGGGGGACATGAAAACCGGTGATGCTTCCCCCGGGTTTTGTACGCCGGATAAACCAGGTGATCCCCAGGGCCAACTGGCGGCTGACGACAAACAGGATCATACAGGAAACCACCATTCCGCCCCGGAGGGAAACAAGGCTCACGGTCTCCAAAACAGCCTCCGGGGTGATATACTGCTCCGAAAGGGAACGTTGTACCACATCGGCGCCGGCTGAAGCGGCGTAGAGGGCGGAAACGGCCTCCGCCTGGGCCCGTATAAATTCATACAAACCGGAACTGTTCCGGAGGCTGGCGACTACCGGCACAAGGGACAGGGCGCCCAGAAGGGAACCGCAAATCAGCCGGTACACCCCGGGGATACGGGAAAAAAGGAAACCCTCAGCCCTGGCAGGGAGAACTATCCACGTTAAAGATCCGGTCATCACCGCCATGTACAGAATATCCCGCCAAAGCACCGCCGGAGAATAGCCCAAAGGCACCCCCAGGGTCAGGGAAACAAGGCCGTTTCCCAGAATAACAAGGAAAGTACAGAACCATGCGGTTTTTCCGTTATAGCAATAGGCTATTACACCCGGGGGCACCAAAAAAAGAAGCCCCAAAAATCCGGTCCTGTTTAATACCACAGAGATGACCGCACCAATAACAGCAGGCAGGTAAGCCACGGTTACAGGGGAATACATGACCGGATACAAGGAAACTTATTCGGCGACAAAGGGAAGCAGGGCGATAATTCTTGCCCGCTTAATAGCCAAGGCAAGGGCCCGCTGGTGTTTTGCACAGGTACCGGTAATGCGGCGGGGCAGAATCTTTCCCCGTTCCGTAATAAACCGGCGCAGTACATCCGCATCCTTATAGTCTATTTTCAACTTCTGGGTACAGAATTTGCATACCTTCTTCTTAAAATACACCTTTCCCTTGCTGCTGCGACCGGTTCTGTCTTCCCCGTCACGGCCTTCCAACTGGCTGTCCAGAGACCTGTCCTGACGGGGAGGCCGATCATTTTCATATTTCTCATCAGACATCGCTAACTCCTTCGTTTAAATACGGATCCGGTACACAACCGGCCCTTCACTCTAGAAGGGAATATCATCGGCAAACCCGTCGTCTCCGGCCTGAGGATCCCGGGGATTCCGTTCCGGGAAACCTTCCCGGCGTTCCTGGGAGCCGTTTCCGGCATAGGTTCCCGCCTGGCCGGAGGCAGCCCCTGAAGGTCCCTGTCCGCCGCCGAGCAACTGGATATTATTCGCCACAATTTCCACTCTTGACCGGTTTTGCCCGTCCTGCTGCCAGCGATCCTGCCGGAGCTCACCGTCAACCCCAATCTGTTTTCCCTTGACCAGATACTGATTCAACGATTCCCCCTGCCTGCCCCAGAGGACAATATCAAAATAGTTTGCCTCATCTTCCCACTGGTCGCCATTTTTTCTGCGGCGGTTCACGGCTATGGAGAATTTGCAAACCGCCTGTCCTCCGGCGGTATATTTGAGTTTCGCATCACGGGTTAATCTGCCAATCAATGCAACACTGTTCAGGTCTGCCATGGTTTTCCTCTATTCATCAATTCTTACAAAGAGGTACTTGAGAAGATTGCCGTTGAGTTTAAAGATCCGGTCCAGAACGCTCACCCTGGCAGGCTCAAGCTTGAGGGTAAAAAGAACATACCGCCCCCGTCTTCTTTTTTTAATTTCATAGGCGAGATCCCTGTCCCCGACTTCATCGGTCTTTTCGATCTCCGCCCCGTTTGCACTAAGGTCGGCCAGCAACTTCTCCCGGCCTGCCTGATACTGGTCTTCTTCCAAGGGAAAAACGACCGTCAGCTCATACTGACGCATGGGTCCTCCTTACGGACTTGGTTATTTTGGCCCACCCCAGGGGCGGACAAAGAGGTATGATTAGAATAGTTCAAAATAAAGGGTTAGTCAAGGGGCCGCTTGCATCTTGTCAACGGCCAGTAGAATTATTACATCCGGCCGCCCGGATACCGATACCTTCCCTTCATTAATTTCCTTTTTTTCCCGATACTTTTATCAGTACCATGAATAAACATATCAACTATGAGGATAATATTTTTATCCTCAATATCCGCATCCGGATGCTCCGGAATCTCCTGATCCTCGATTCGGAGCCTGATTTTTTCCTGGGGAAAACGCTGGACGATATCGATTTTATCGATGGAACCCTGACGGCGTTGATGAAAAGCCTCCTGGAGCACAAGCATCTCATCGAACTGGAAGAGCATTTCCACACCCTTTCCGAGACGGAAAACCGGTTTTTGGAGGTGTTATCGGAACTACAGCAGGGCGGGGGGACTATTTCCGCACAACGGTTTCCAGTGATCGGGGAAAAGATCGATACCCTGCGGAACCGCTCCCTTGAACGGCAAAAAACCATCGGCCATTTCCTCAGCCAGACCGATCCCCTCACTTCAGAAATGGTAGTCAGCTCCATGGAGCTCCAGGAACTTCTCAGGGATCTCAAGTAAACCATGCGTATTACCGGGGGAGTCCTGCGGGGCCGGCAGGTGGCAATTCCGGAGGGACAGATCCGTCCGGCAATGGATCGTATGCGGGAATCGGTTTTTGCCATCCTGGGAGACCTTTCCGGCGCTTCCTTTCTGGATATTTTTTCCGGTTCCGGTATTATTGCCCTGGAAGCAGCTTCCCGGGGAGCTAATCCGGTGGAGGCGGTGGAAATAGACACCGGAAAACGGAAAATTCTGCTGGCCAATGCGGCTATTTCCCCGGTACCGCTCCGCTGCCACTTTATGGCCGCAGAGCTGTTCATAAGGCGGTCAAAAACACGGTTTGACTATATCTTCTGCGATCCCCCCTTTCCCTATAAATTCAGGGGGAAATTGGTACAATCCATTGCCCTTTCACCCCTCATGGGGCCTGATTCCCGGTTGTTACTACACCGGCCCCGGGAAGATCCCCCTGCGGCGCTTCCGGAAAACCTCTTCCTGGCAGATACCAGGCAATATGGCCGTTCGGTGGTCGATATTTTTATGTTAAAATAATATAATAATTATAAGAAAATGAAGAATAATAGTTGACAATATTTGTAATATATGCTATATATTATATATATGTTAATCCCATTGGATCTAAAAGATATCTGTTGGGTCAAAATATTTGTTGTAATTTGATGAAAATTCACAAATAATTATAAGGGAGGCTCTTCAAAAACCAGTTAAGGGCCTAACGGAAACAATTTAGGAAACGATGGATTGCAAAAAAGTTTTTAATCGATTTGAGACCCAGGATGTGTTTCTAAAAACCGTAACCAAACCCGTGATTGACGGAGTGCAGAAGGTTGCCCTGAACAGAAAGGGTAACGCTCTGTATAACGCCGGGGATATAGAAGGGGCCAGAAGGATTTTTTTGACCACCGGTTATAGCGATGGTCTTGTCCGGATAGGGGATTACTATATGACGAAGGGCCGGAAACTGGATGCCCTGCGCATGTACTGGATCGCCCCGGACCGGAAAAAATCAGAAAGTATTATCATGGAATTATCTTCCTTAATCCAAAATTTAATACATGAAGAGGATCATGCTAATGGGTGATGAGTTACAGATTGCTTCCATCAATTTGTCTGACAATGGAATTGTGACGATAGACACTGAAATTGATGAAAATTTGGAATTGATGCGTATATCGGAGCTTTCCAAAAAGGGGTATCAACTGCTCAAGGAAAATAAGATAAATGAAGCGGTTGATTGTTTCAGCAAGATCCTGGTTGTAGATGGAAACAATAATTATGCCCTGGTTGGTATGGGAGATGCGACCCGTAAACGTGGTTCCTTCCGGGATGCAGTGGAATACTACCGGCGTTGCCTGGCCCATCATCCGGGGAATAACTATGCCCTTTTTGGCATCGCAGACTGCTACAAAGCTCTTAACCAGTACCACAAGGCAATAGAAATATGGGAACAGTACCTGCTCCATGATGACAAGAACATTACCGTTCTGACCCGGGTTGCCGATACCTACCGAAAGATTCGGGATTATAAACATTCCAAAGCGGTATACATGAAAGTTTTGGAGATGGAAGAAAATAACCCCTATGCCATCATAGGATTAGGCCATCTGCATTATGATTTTAAGGAATACCGGGATGCCCTTTTTTATTGGGAAAAGATGCTCCGGATAAACAGTGAAAATGTGGATATCCGGGTTCTGACTTCCATCGGAAACTGCCATCGCAAACTTAAGACCTTTGCAGATGGGATCCCCTTCTTTGAAAAGGCTCTTGGACGGGATTCCTATAATTTTTATGCCCTCTTCGGGCTGGCCGACTGTTACCGGGGCCAGAATCAGCAGTCCCGTTCCCTGGAATACTGGAACCGGATCCTTGAGCAGGACCCCCGGAACAAGGTTATCCTGACCCGGGCGGGGGATGCATACCGGAATCTGAACGCCTATGATCAGGCAGTGGAGTATTACCGCCGGGCCCTCAACATCGAATTTGATACCTATGCGGTTCTCGGGCTTGCGGTAGTTGCCAAAGTCCGCGGAAAATACGAAGAGGCAATAGAATCGCTCCGCAGGCTTATTCAGCAGGACCCCAAAAATTACCGGTTCTACATTGAACTGGCAGATTGTTACCGGCAAAAGGGTGATAAAATCCAGGCACAGGAAGTTCTGGGGAATTTCCAAAAATTTGGAATCCGGAACACCTCCGTTATTGAATTTATCGAAAGATTGAAGTCGCATTGACCATGCCGGTGACCGCCAAGATACCCCTGGCGGGCATTCCTCCTGAAGAACTGCCCGAACTGCTTGGCTCCCTGCCCCCCTACAGGAGCGTCCAGATTGGCAAATGGTTAAGCCGGGGGGTACGTTCCTTTTCTGACATGACGGATCTTCCCGAATCTCTGCGGGCGGAGTTGGAAAAACGGTTTATCCTCCGTTCCGGTTCCGTATCTGCCCGGCTGGAAGACGACGACGGGACGGTAAAGCTCCAGATAAGCCTTTCCGACGGCCTCCGAATCGAGACGGTACTCCTGACCGATGGCGAAGGGAGGAGGACGGCCTGTCTTTCCACCCAGGCAGGTTGTCCTGCAGGCTGCGTGTTCTGCAAAACCGGGTCCCTGGGTTTCAGGCGCAACCTGACGGCTGCCGAAATGGTTGAACAGTTTCTCCGGCTCCGTGATATAGAGGGGGATATCGCAAATATCGTAATCATGGGGATGGGAGAGCCGTTGCTCAACCTTGCTGAAGTCCGCCGGGCCCTGGGGATCTTCACCAATCCCAGAGCTTTTGCCCTCTCAGCACGGCGGATCACCCTTTCCACCTGCGGCATCATCGATGGCATCCGGGAGCTGACAGACGCGGGGCCCGGAATACGGCTTGCCCTGTCTCTCACCACCGGGGATGAAAAACTCCGGGAGGAACTTATGCCCCTGGGCCGTTCCAATCCCCTTGCCCTCCTCAGGGAGGCCCTGCGTTCCCATCAACGGAAGTGGGGACAGCGGATCACTCTGGAGGCGGTACTGCTGGGGGGCATCAACACCCGGGATGCCGATGCAGAGGCCATCGCGGCCTTTGCGGAGGGGCTTGACGTGGCGGTTAACCTGATCCCCTGGAATCCGGTAGAGGGAATGACTTTCCGGGGTATGGCCCTGCGGGAGCCCACGGGCCGGGAACTGCGGGGTATCAATGCCGGCCTTGAACGGCGAGGCATCAAGGTGACCCGGCGCTTCCGGCGGGGACGGGGCATCTCCGGAGCCTGCGGGCAGTTGGGGCTTATGGAACCTGGCGCCGGGGGATCAGGGATGGATCATGAGCTTTCCCCGCTGGTCCGTTAGTTCAAGGTAGGCCAGTTCCGCAAGGCCAAAGTTGGCATTCCTTGCAAAATCCCCGGCATATTCATCGTAGAGCATATCCTCATACATCTTTCCCGCAAAACCGCCGTCAAGCAATTCCGATTTTTGGATGGTATTCCGCATTCCGGTGATAAGGGTCTTAACAAGAAAAGTTTCCAGGGCCAGACATTGTTCATAGAGCTTGCCGGTTTTATCCACCACAGGCCGCCGGTTTGACAGGACCGGGACCGCTGTCCCGTCCCCGGATTTTCCCGTCCCTCCGCCATCTGCCGGGGAAGATGAGCTGCCGGCCGGGAAGGAGGTTCCTTCTCCGTCGGCCTTCAGATCCCGGGCTGCCCTTTCAAGGACCCGGACAAAGGAAGCCTCCCCGGCGGATTGAAGCGGTTCCAAACCGGGATCGGTTCCGGACGGAGCCGGCTTGGAACCGATCAGGGGGGAGTAGCGGCTATCGTTCAAGTAAGCACTACCCAGGGCGGTGATGTCCATGGATCACCCTACCGTTTCAGGGTTGTAGCGGTGCCCAGCATGTTATCGCTGGTCTGGATAGTCCGGGAGTTAAATTCGTAGGCCCGCTGGGCAACAATGAGATCCACCATCTCCCGGACAACCGAAACATTGGACATCTCAAGAAATTTATGAACTATCTGCCCCATACCTTCATATCCGGGCCGGCCGGGAATAGGTTCCCCCGATGCGTTGGTAACCTTAAAGAGATTTTCCCCCACCGCGGTAAGCCCCACCGGGTTGGGAAAACGGTAGAGCTCAATCTGCCCCACCGGTACGGGTTCGTCGGTGTTGGGAATCTTGACCGTTACCCGGCCGTCCTGGGTAACCGCGATACTCTGGGGAAGGAAATTTTCGGGCATGATAATATCCGGAAGTACCCAGTAACCGTTGGAAGTCACAAGCCGTCCGTCTGAATCCACCTTGAAGGCCCCGTCCCGGGTGTAGGCGTAGGTTCCATCGTACATCTGAATACGGAAGAACCCTTCTCCCTGGATGGCCATATCGGAAACGTTTTCGGTATTCTGCAGGGAACCCTGGGTGAACATCCTCTGGGTGGCGGCCACCTTGACCCCGTGACCCATCTGTATCCCCACGGGAACCACCGTATCCTCTGTCGCGGGTGTTCCGGCGGTTTTTACCGTCTGGTAGAGGAGATCCTCAAAATCCGCCCGCATCTTCTTGAAGCCCGAAGTGTTTACATTCGCCAAATTGTTGGAAATCGTATCGATATTCGCCTGCTGCCCAATCATACCGGATGCACCGGTCCATAGACTCCGTACCACTGTTATCTCCTTAAAAAATACTATCCCTTACCCAATTCTGCGGAGGATCAGCTCAACCGGGAAACCTGGTTGATCAGGACCCCCAGCATGGCGTCGCCGCTCTGAACAACTTTTTGATTGGCCTCGTAGGCCCGGTTCACCTCAATCATCCGGACCATCTCAACAACCGGGTCCACATTGGAGGCTTCAGTAAAACCCTGAACCACCCGGGGCCGGCTTCCCTGCTCCATGATCCGGGCATCCCCGGATACGGGGGTTGACTGATAGAGGCTGGAACCCTGTTTCTGCAGATACCGGTCAAGATCAAAATTCACGATCTTTAAGGTATCCAGATGGACCGTATCGTCCCAGGTGTTCCGTTCCCGGGCAACCAGGATCTCCGGATCATCGGCGTATTCTGCATTGATCCATATCCGGCCGTCCTTATCCACCTGAAAATTATTGGCTTTTACCCGGACGGGACCGTTTTCTCCTAAAACGGGGTATCCCTCCTTGGTTTCCAGAAAGCCTTCCTTGCCCAGTTGAAATGAACCGTTCCGGGTGTACCGTTCCCCCCAAGGGGTGGATATGGCAAAGAAACCCTTCCCGTCCAGGGCAATATCAAAGTCGCTTTGGGTTTCCTTCATAGCCCCCTGTTCAAAGATGGTGAAGAGTTCGTTTACTTCAACCCCCGTACCGATCTTCCCGATAATCGGCGCCATGTCGGCGGAACCAAAGGGATGGCGGTACACTCCGTCATCGTTCATCCGACGCAGGAGGAGTTCGGGGAATGCCTTGTGAACCGCCGTGTCCCGCTTGTACCCATCTGCATCCACATTTGCCAGATTGTTCGCCACCGCATCGAGCCGCCACTGCTGAGCCCGCATACCGCTGGCGCCGGTATACCATCCTCTGATCACGGGAACCTCCTGATTAGAGTATCGGAAAAGATCAGCCTCAAACTAAATGTTTTGTCACAGATGAAACCAGGGGCATTTCTATTGGTCATTGACAAAAAATGTACATTGCCGGCTTGACCATTACCAATCTTTCCTGTATGGTATTGATTGGTAAAGGGAACAGTTGGATTCGAATCTGCTGATCAGAAGCCATCCTGCCGGATGCGGGATAACGGCGGAAGGGCAGAAATGGTATTTTTTATGGGCCGCTAGCTCAGCTGGTAGAGCAGCAGACTCTTAATCTGCGGGTCGAAGGTTCGATCCCTTCGCGGCTCAAAGCTAATTCCTTACAGGATAAGGAATTAGCGAACTGTATTTTACTGGTATTTCTAGATTCGTAGCGCCTGTGCAGGAATTGTGCAGGAATTCCTCAAGGAGATGCGCTATGGCTAGAATTGCCGAACCTATCATAATCCACAAGCGTGGAAATTCCTTTCAGTTTACCCTCAACTCGACTTGCGGACTCCCGCGCCGT
>JAITJI010000049.1 GCA_031279015.1 Spirochaetaceae bacterium | reverse complement strand
GGTCTGACCTTGACTGAACTGGAAGAAGCCCTCAAAGAGGTTTATGAAATACGGCAGGAAGAACGTCTCCGTCTTTCCCCCATTCGGCATACCGGTGTTTTAACCATATCCGCTTGACCCGTGAAACGTGAAAAACTGCTCTCCAAAATCGCGGAACTGGACGCTGTTTTTATACGCCACGGCAGGAAGCATGATATATGCAAATCCCCGAACTCATGAATTGACCCAGATTCCCCGCCATCCGGACATAAATGAATACACCGCAAAAGATGGGCTATGGTGGACTTGCCGCTGCCGGAGAGTCCGACAATCGCGGTGATCTCTCCCTGCCGCGCGGTGAAGGACACACCGGAGAGGGCCTCGATGTCTTTTTCCCTGTGGCAGGAGAAGGATACCTCCGTGAAGCTTACCTCATAATTGCCCGGGCTTTGGGGCTGCGGGACGTACGACATACGTTATAAATGCTTTGCATCATCTTATCACAAAAATTATTTCTGCCAGACTATGAAAAGTTTCTGGCTTACCAGCATAGTTAAATACTATTTTCAAATCCTCAATGCGGCTTTCAAAAGAACGCGAAAATCAAGTTTTGTGCCATTTTGGTAAACCAGACAGGGACCATATTTATATTTACGCCCAGGATAATATTGGAATACAAACTCATTATCGGACACATAACCAAAACAGAAAAACCTGTTCTTATGGCGTAGTACAGTCCCATGCGCCGGTTCAACCCACGTTGACCGTAATGCCGTGAAGCCGGGGGATGGGCGCGTCCTTGTTTTTTTTTGGTCTTTCGGGCATAATCCCTTACTATGCCTATCAAGATTCCAAAAACCCTGCCGGCTTACAATATACTGAGGGAAGAAAACGTATTTGTTATGACCGAAGATCGGGCGGAACACCAGGATATCCGTCCCTTGAAAGTAGCCATTGTTAACCTCATGCCCACGACGGTGGATACGGAAATCCAGCTCCTCAGGCTTCTGGGGAATTCCCCCCTGCAGGTAGACATCACCTTTCTGCGGATGGGGAGTCATGAGTCCCGTAACGCTCCGCCGGGGCACCTGGAGCGGTTTTACATCGGTTCGGAGCGGATCATTGAGGAGGGAATCCGCTTTGACGGCCTTATCCTCACCGGCGCCCCGGTGGAAACCCTCGATTTTGAGGCAGTGGACTACTGGAAAGAGCTTGTGGCGATTATTGATTATTCCTGCAAAAATGTCTGGTCCACCCTGCATATCTGCTGGGGCGCCCAGGCGGGCCTCTACCGCCGCTATGGCGTTCCCAAAAAACTCCTGTCCCAAAAGCTCTTCGGCATCTTCCCCCATGGGGTAAACGAACGGCACACCACCCTTTTCCGTGGCTTTGACGACGAATTTCTTGCCCCCCAGTCCCGGCATACCGAATGTGACCGGGACGTGGTCGCCGCAAGACCGGAACTGACCATCGAATCGGAAACCCCCGATGCGGGGATATTTATCGTTACCGCCCGGGATGGGCGGGAAGTCTACGTAACAGGCCATTTGGAATACGATTCCCTGACCCTTGACCGGGAATACCGCCGGGACCTTAGCAGGGGGCTTCCCATCGCCATCCCCCGGAACTACTACCCCGATGATGACCCTGGAAAGACCCCGATAGTCCGCTGGCGCGCCCATGCGCATCTCTTCTTCTCCAACTGGCTCAACTACGTCTACCAGGAAACCCCCTTCAACATAGAGGATCTATCGGATTAGAGATTGCGGGGGAAGGGAGCCCGTGGGTCTCATGTATCGTTGAAAGACGTGGTCCATACCCCGTCGAATCTCCGGTTCCCGCTTGCTCCGGAGATTCTTCATTTTTTTTTCAAATTCTCTTGACAGTCTTTTTTTAATGTTTTATACTTAGTATATACATAAGATTAATAAGTTTTAATCTTATTGTCAAACTATACGGACTCCCATCAGACGGACCCGTATAATCCATCTGTCAAGCGCCTGTTAAGCGCTGTTTTTCCTCCTCCTGTAGGGCAGAAAAGTTTTTTCTGCCCTGCTTTTTATCCCTTTGCATGAAGACGGCCCTTAAATGCCCCTGTACCAGGCGGCGGGAAACCGGTTTGGATGTACCTTGCTAACCAGTCCGCCTATGAATTATACTTGTAACCATCCAAAACGAGAGGTACAGGGGGGTGCAAGATGAAAGAACTAAAGGGTTCAAAAACAGAGGCCAATCTGCAGGCTGCTTTTGCCGGAGAATCCCAGGCACGAAACAAGTATACGTATTATGCTTCCAAGGCTGAAAAGGAAGGGTATCACCAGATTGGGGCTATTTTCCGGGAAACTGCGGATAACGAAAAGGAACACGCCAAGATCTGGTTTAAGCTGCTCCATGGGGATGATGTGCCCGATACGGTGAGCAACCTCAAGGATGCCGCTGCCGGGGAAAACTACGAATGGACCGATATGTATGCGGATTTTGCAAAAACCGCCGAAGAAGAGGGTTTTACCCAAATTGCCGCACTCTTTAAAATGGTGGGGGCCATAGAAAAGGAACATGAAGAGCGGTACCGTAAACTCCTTGCCAATGTTGCAGGGGGCATAGTTTTTTCCCGGGAGGGGGATCAGATCTGGCAATGCGCCAACTGCGGACATATCATCGTTGGTAAAAAAGCCCCGGAGATTTGTCCGGTTTGTAAACATCCCCAGGCATACTTTCAGATCAAGGCGCAGAATTATTAGACCGGTCTCAATATCCTGTCGTCATCTCCGGACCCGGCGGGGCGTTGTACCGAATCTCCGCCGTTTTGTACGTAAACGCCCGTTTGTCGTTGGGTTGTTATTTTATTTCCCCCCGGGTACAATGGGTCCATGGGCGACAGGAAAGAGACTATCTCCCGGGAAGCAGCCTGGGAATTGCTAAAAAAACACAATAAAGATCCCTTTCATCTGCAACATGCCCTGACCGTTGAGGGCATCATGAAGTGGTATGCCCGGGATCTGGGTTACAGCGGTGAGGCGGATTACTGGGGCATCGTGGGGCTCCTCCATGATATCGACTTTGAAGAGTACCCCGGGGAACACTGCATCAAGGCGCCGGAGCTGCTCCGGGCAGACGGTGTGGGTGAGGACATCATCCACGGGGTGTGCAGTCACGGTTACGGACTGACCGTAGAGGTAAAGCCGGAACACGAGATGGAAAAGGTCCTGTATGCCGCAGATGAACTCACGGGCCTTATCTGGGCGGCGGCCCTGATGCGCCCTTCAAAAAGCGTTCAGGACATGGAAGTTAAGTCGGTTAAAAAAAAGTATAAAAGCGCCAATTTTGCTGCGGGCTGTTCCCGGGAAGTTATCGAAAAAGGGGCGGCTATGCTGGGCTGGGAACTGGACAAACTCATCGAAAGAACCATCCTCGCCATGCGTTCCTGTGAAGCCGAAATAAACGCCTCTATGGAAACCCTCCCGGCGGCGGAATGACCGGCCTGCGGCGGGAGGATAGCTACGGAGCGCCGGGGGCGATCAAGGGGCCTGATGTCATGAAGGGCAAGGCGGTAATTGCCATGAGCGGCGGAGTGGATAGTTCCGTGGCGGCCGCTCTCATGCCGGAGCGGGGCTTTGAGTGCATCGGCGTTACCCTAAAGCTCTTCAACAATGACGATCTGGGGAACCCCGGGGCGTCCCTGCACGGGGTCTGTGGTTCGGGAACAGCGTCCCTTCGGGTGCGGGGTTGTAGTTCCGGAGCGGCAAGTCCCCGGCTGCGGGGCTGCTGTTCCCTGGCGGACATCAACGACGCCCGGAACGTGGCGTACCGTCTGGGTATGCCCCACTACGTGTTCAACTTTTCCGATGAGTTCAGGGAAGCGGTAATCCGCCGTTTTATTGAAACCTATGAAGGAGGGGGGACTCCAAACCCCTGCATCGACTGTAACCGGTATATCAAATTCCGGCTTCTCCTGCGTCGAACCCTGGAACTTGGTTTTGACACCATCGTTACCGGCCACTACGCCAGGATTGAAAGATCCGGGGACCGGTTCCTCCTCAAAAAAGCCCGGGATCATAAAAAAGATCAGACCTATGTGCTATACTGTTTAACCCAGGAGCAGCTCGCCCGTTGCAGCTTTCCCCTGGGAGATCTGACCAAGGAGGAGGTCCGGGCAATTGCCCTGGAGCGGGGCTTTGTCAATGCCGGAAAACAGGACAGCCAGGATATCTGTTTTATCCCTGACCGGAATTACTCCCGCTTCATCGAAGAGTACAGGGGACATCCCGGCATTGAGGGGGACATCATTGATACCGGGGGAAGGGTTTTAGGACGGCACCGGGGTATTATCCGCTACACCATCGGCCAGCGCCGGGGTCTGGGGCTCTCATTTGGAGAACCCATGTACGTCGCCGCAAAATCGGCGGTTTTCAATACCGTCACCCTGGGCCCCGAAAGCGCACTCTATACCAAATCCCTCAATGCGGAGAGGATCAACTTCATTGCCTGCGCAAACCTGGAAAGGCCGGTCCGGGTTACGGTCAAAACCCGGTACCTCCAGACGGAACAGCCGGCGGTGGCGGAACAGACGGACAGCGACAGGATTCGTGTTGACTTTGATAAGCCCCAGCGGGCCATTGCCGCAGGCCAGGCTGTGGTCCTCTACGATGGAGAGGTGGTAGTTGGGGGAGGGACCATTCTATAGCGGGTAAAAAGAATTCCAACAGGGTCCCTGTTATTTTACACAGGTCCCAAGCCGGCCGGTGAGCCGTTCCCGGGTTTTTTGGGGATCCTTCGCAGGGATCGATAACGGGGATTAAAAACCTGCGTAACACAAGGTTCCGCTCGCCCTGGCTGTGGGGGCTTCAACGGTTGTTCCCGGACTGAGAAATTTGATATAATTATCAAAATGAATTATAGACAAAATTTTAACCGGCCCATATTTGCCATATTCGCCTCCTACTACCGTCCCCACTGGATGCTTTTTGCTGCGGACATGTTCTGTGCTTCCTTAATCGCGGTAACCGATATGCTCTTTCCCATGATGACTAAATATACGATAGAAAAACTGCTCCCCGTGAATCTGTACCGGTTTTTTTTCATCATGGTGGGCCTTATGGTGTCCCTTTATATCTTCCGCACCGCCTTTTCGTATTTTGTGACCTATTGGGGGCATACCGTAGGCGCCTATATAGAGGCGGATATGCGGCGGGATCTCTTTGCCCATCTCCAGAAACTGTCCTTTTCCTTTTACGATAATCACCGGACGGGGCACATCATGTCCCGGGTTACCAACGATCTTTTTGACGTGACCGAGCTGGCCCATCACGGTCCGGAAGACCTCTTCATATCCCTCCTCACCCTCCTGGGTTCTTTTATACTGCTCCTGACCATCCGCTGGGAAATGGCCCTGGTTCTGGTCATACTGGTTCCCCTGCTGGTGATCCACACCGTGGCTTCCCGGAAAAACATGGTCCGGGCTTCCAAAAAGGTAAAGGAACGGACCGCCGAAATAAACGCATCCCTGGAGTCGAGCATTTCAGGGGCCAGAGTCGCCAAGGCCTTTACCAACGAAACCTACGAAACCGATAAATTTGCCGGGGGCAACGAATACTTCAAAACCGCCAAACGGAACTACTACAGGGCAATGGCCCGGTTCAACAGTAAACTTGAATTCATGCTCAATGTCCTCAACGTAGTGGTTATCGCCATGGGCGGTTTTCTGATCATGCGTTCCCGGATGACCCTGGCGGAACTTATCACCTGCAACCTCTTTGTGGCGGCCTTCCTCCAGCCCATAAGGCGGCTTGCCAACTTCGTGGAACAGTACACCACCGGCATGGCCGGCTTTGGCCGCTTTGTAGAGATCATGCGGATCGATCCGGATATAACCAATAAGCCCGGCGCCAGGACCCTTAAAAACGCAAAGGGTGATATCCGCTACAACGATGTGACCTTCTCCTATAACCACGACATAACGGTGCTGCGGCATATCAACCTCTTCATTCCCGCGGGGACCACCGTGGCTTTGGTGGGTCCCTCCGGGGGCGGCAAGACCACCATCTGCCACCTCCTCCCCCGGTTTTACGAGACCCGGGCGGGAAGCATCACCATTGACGGGACGGATATCCGGGATGTCACCCTGGAGTCCCTGCGGAAAAACATCGGCATTGTGCAGCAGGATGTATTTCTCTTTGCCGGAACCATCCGGGACAATATTGGCTACGGCCGGGTAGATGCCGCGATTGGGGAGATCATGGAAGCGGCAAAAGCGGCGGAAATACACCAGGATATTATGCGGATGCCCGACGGCTACAACAGCGTGGTTGGCGAACGGGGCATCAAACTTTCAGGAGGCCAGAAACAGCGGATAAGCATTGCCAGGATATTCCTCAAGGACCCGCCTATCCTGATCCTGGATGAGGCCACTTCTGCTCTGGATTCCGCCACGGAGATGAAGATCCGGCATGCCCTGGAAGAACTCTCCCGGGGACGAACCACCCTTATCATCGCCCACCGGCTTTCCACCATCCGCAATGCGGACCGTATCGTGGTTATTGATGACGAGGGGATACGGCAGCAGGGCACCCACGAAGAGCTTATAGCGGAAGAAGGCCTCTACCGGGAACTCTATACCTCTCAGTTTGGCGATTGATCCCGCCCTGCCGGGGGTGATTCTCCGCCTTATACCGTTTGTATTGTATACGGCTCAGCATTAAACGATAAAAGGCCCGGCCTGCAAGGGGACATTCCCTTCAGCCCAAAAGCATCTCGTCGTTGACCAGCTCCTGTTTTTTGATCGCCCGGAAACGCTCTACAATGTCGGCGGCGCAGAGTTTCGCCTTTTCGGCAGCGTCGATGTTGAGGATGATCTCCCCGCCATCCATCATGAGAAGGCGGTTGCCGAATTCCAGGGCCAGGTTCATGTTATGGGTGATCATCATCACCGTAAGGTGATAGTCTGCGGTAAAGCGGAGGGTCAGGTCCATGATCATCTCCGCATTCCGGGGGTCCAGGGCCGCGGTATGCTCGTCCAGGAGCAGCAAACCGGGCCTGCTCATCACCGTCATGAGAAGGGTCAGAGCCTGACGCTGTCCCCCGGAAAAGAGCTCCACGTTGTCGTTTAGCCGGTTCTCCAGACCCATCCCCAGGGCCCGCAGATGTTCCCGGAAGTAATCCCGCATGGACTTGTTCAGGCTGATCCTGAGCCCCTTATAGCCCTTCCGGTGACAGATCATCATGTTGTCCGCCAGGGTCATCTTGCCGGCGGTACCCAGGAGGGGATTCTGAAAGATCCTGCCGATATACCGGGCCCGCCGGTATTCGGCCTCCCGGGTTATCTCCCGTTCGGCCTTCTTCTCCACATCCCGGAGGAAGATCCGCCCGGAAGTAGGGAAGAGACTCCCGGCGATCACGTTGTAGAGGGTGGACTTCCCCGCCCCATTTGACCCGATGATGGTGATAAAATCTCCGGCCTGCACCCGGAGGTTGATATTGCGGAGGGCTACATTTTCGTCCGCCGTACCCGGAGCAAACACCATGTCGAGCTTTTCAATCCGGATCACAGGGGCCTCCCTGTTGAAGGGCCTGAACGCCCCCCGGACCTTGCCCGTTTCTGCTTTCCCGTAAAGTATCCCTTCTGGGAAATGACGATGCAGAGGATGATGAGGAGGCCCGTGATCAGCTTGAGATCGTTGGCGGTCATGTTGATGTAGTATCCGTAATTCCGGGCAAAGTACATGAGCCCCCGGTAGAGGATGGACCCCAGGAACACCCGGAGGGTCAGAAAGGATATCCGGTTTGAGGGGATGAGAAACTCCCCGATCATTAGGGATGCAAGCCCTGAAACGATCATGCCGCTTCCCAGGTTCACATCGGCAAACCCCTGGTACATGGCGGCGAAGGAACCGGAAACCGCCACCATCCCGTTGGCAAGACAGATGCCGCACATCTTGATGACATCGGGATTCATCCCCTGAGAGATGATCAACTGGGGGTTTGCCCCAAGGGCGCCCATGGAGAGGCCGAAATCGGTATGAAAAAAGAGGTCCAGCACCAGCTTGATGATCAGAGCCAGGATGACGCAGTAGACCACAATGGCAATCTGGGGGGGCATAAAAACCTCCGCCCAGCCGGTGATCCGGGTAAAAAGGGTGGATACCCTGAGCAGGGACAGGTTTGCCCGGTTGGACATGATCCGCAGGTTCACCGAATAGAGCATGGTCATGGTGAGAATCCCCGACAACAGGTCGGGGATCTTGAGACGGGTATGAATGAGGGAAGTGATGAGTCCCGCCAGGGCGCCCCCGGCAAAGGCGATACCTATGGCAACAATGGGGGGCAGACCCCGGATCAGCATCACCGCCATGATGGCCGCCCCCAGGGGAAAGGACCCGTCTACCGTCATATCGGCGAAATTCAACACCCGGAAAGTGGTAAACACCCCCAATACCATGATACCGTAGATGAGTCCCTCGATCAAAATTCCCTCAATCATGGCAATCTAGTCCTTCATTAGGGTGGTCAGATTACTTTTCCTGAAGAGATCCGTTCTCAAAAATGTAGTTCGCCATGGACAGGTACCGATCCGGAATGGAGATACCGCAGATCTTCGCCGCATCCAGATCGAAGAGGAGGTCTGATTCCGAGGGATCGGTGAGGAATTTGACCGGAATATCCACGGGCTTTTTCCCCGCCAGGATATCGGCAACGATGTTCCCCGTGGCAAGCCCCGCCTTATAGTAGTTGAAACCCGAGGCGATCATGCAGCCCCCGGTGAGGGCGGCGGTAACGTCCCCGGAAAAGATGGGCTTTTTGGCGGCGTTAAAAACCTGAACCAGGGCCGACAGGGCGGAATACACGGTATTGTCAGTGGTAAGATAGATGCCATCTACCCGGTTGACAATGGCCTCCGCCGCCTGCCTGAGTTCCGCGGAGGTGGATATCGCCTGGGTTACCAGGGCGATTCCCTGGGTCTGGCAGGCCTCTTCCACCAGGGCCAGGGCGGAAATAGAATTGGCCTCGGAACTGGTATAGATATACCCCAGGGTACGAATCCCCGCGATTTCCTTAAAAAGGGCAATATGATCCCCCGTAGGTATTGCATCGGAGAGCCCCGTTACATTCCCTTCACCCCGGGAGAGGGTGGTGACGAGGTTTGCCCCCACAGGATCGGTTACCGCTGAAAATACCACCGGCACATCCTTTATGGCATTGGCCAGAGCCACCGCCACCGGCGTCGCTATCCCCACGGCAACAGCCACCTTATCGGTTTTGAATTTGTTGGCAATTTGGGCCGCGGTATTCATGTCCCCATTGGCATTCTGGTGATCAAAGACCGCATCAACTCCCCGGTTCGCCAGGGCATCTACAAGCCCCTTCTCACAGGCATCCAGGGCCTCATGCTGGACGATTTTAGCGATCCCGATACGAACCCGGGCCGAACCGCCGCTCCCGCCCTGTTCCTTGCCCCCGGCGGACATAAAAAGCAAAGCCGTAATACACAAACCCGCAACCATTACCATTCGCTTCATAATTAATTCCTCCTTAATTTGACGCCTATGGCGTTTCTATGAACAGTAACATTATAATAAATTAACAAAAAATAATCAATAAAAAATACAACTTTATATAAAATATAACAATATCCGCATGTGATTATTATCTAGTATGAATTGATGCATCTTTAGAATCTAACCGGGTTTTGAGGATGCCAGATAAAAAAATTAACGGAGATACATGATGGTTAAAGGCGAATGGATCATTGTTCCGGAAACTATGCGGTGCAAAAACTGGGTTAACGGTATCGAAATTGTTTTTGATATGGACAGCGCCGGCAAGGTGATTGGCAAGATCCGGTACATTCCTCCGGAACTCAGCGAACGGATATCCAGTCCTTTCATTTTTTCCGTTTATGTGTTGCAGATGTGGCAGCAGGCTACGGAACTTTTTACAAAGATCTATTACAAAAAGAAGCGCCGTATCCTCGGCGAGAGGGCCGGAACGTAATCTTTACGTTGTCACAGAACTGTTGCAGGCCATACCCGGGTTTCACCCCGGACCAACAAACACTATCCCCCCCGGAGGACCGCCCGGATCAAGGTTCACCGACCCCTTGCTTCGCCGTCTCCATTTTTTTTGAACCGGAGACCAGGAAAAAGATCTTTTCACCTGCCGGGAACGGGAGTTGAACCCGTACCCCCTTGCGGGGAGGAGATTTTAAGTCTCCGGTGTCTACCATTCCACCACCCCGGCAAAGCACTGCATAGCATAAAACCCTGTATAATAATAATAACCCGGGGTATCTGGTAAGGTCAATAAGACTGATTGACACAGTTTTAGGGAAATATATATTATAGAACATATTGACACAAGAGACTGATGTTTTGGTGGTAGGTGCCTGTACGGCAGGACTTTACTTTGCAGGACTCATGGCCCGGCAGGGATACCAGGTGTTTGTCTGTGACCGTTCCTCTGAAGCAAACCTGGGCCGGCGTTACGATGTCATCCATATCAGGCAGGAAAATTTCAGCCGTTTTGGAATTCCTGAACCGAAACCCGGGGACCCTGACTATGTTACCGTTTTCCATCGAAGCATACACCGTTCCGCCTTGGATAAATGGCCCAAGAATCACTATTCCGAAGTCCTGGTTCTCCGCCGTGGAAGCCTGATGCGGCGTCTTGCCGGCTGGGCCCGTGAACAGGGAGCGCAGATCCTCATGGAAACGGAATTTGTCTCCCCCGTGTTTGACGCCCAGGGGAGGCTTTCCGGGGGACTCTTCAAAGGAAAGCACGGGGAGTTCCAGGTAAAGGCCCGGTTGACGGCGGATGCATCGGGAATTGGAGCGGCGGTTCGTACCGCGCTCCCCAAAAACTACGGGGTGGAGAATTTTATCACCGGTCCCAGAGACCAGTTTTATGTGGTATTACGCTATGTAAAACTCAAAAATCCGGATGAAAGAGTAGAATATACCCAGAGCTGGCCTTTTTATAAAACATGGATCGCTCCTCAGCTCAAAAGCGACGGCGCTATATACGGCGTGGGGGCCAACCTTTCCTTCGACTATGCCAATCGCTGCTGGGAACATTTTGCCCGCCGGGTATCCGTTCCGGCTCACGAGTTTGAGTATATTGAGCAGAGCAGCACCCCTTACCGCCGCCCGCCCTATAGTTTTGCCGCCGACGGCTTTGCGGTTCTGGGGGACGCCGCCTGTATCACCAACCCTATGTCAGGCGAGGGGGTCTCCTATGGATGGCTCCTCTGCGCCATCACCGCAGAGGAATTCGGCAGGGCCATGCGGGACGGCGCGTATCCTGAACGGGAAAAGGTATGGCCGGTAAACCGCCGTTACGCCCAGGCCCAGGGCGCTTCCTTCGCCCGGATTTTAGCGGTACTCCCCGGGGCGGTAACATGCACGGCGGAGGAAAACGACTACGAGTTTGAGCAGGGAATCATCTTTGAGGATGATAAGGAAAAGGGCAGGGGCAATTTGGTCCTCAAACTGCTCAAAGGGCTGTTTTTGGGAAAACTTTCCCTTGGAACTCTCAAAAAACTTGCCGGAGCGGTAGCGGCCGGAAACAGAATATACAAACACTATATGAATTTTCCGGAAGAGCCCGGCGGCTTTGAAGGCTGGGTTAAAAAGGCGGAGGTCCTCTGGGGAAAAACCCTTATGATCGCCGATCTGGCGGAAAAGGATTTTGCCCAAATGGAGGGTGAAACTTGAAAACACGACTGCTTATAATCAGTTTTGATGCCGTGGGAGATCGGGTTCTTGACCGCATTGCCGCTATGCCGAACACCGCCGCCTTTTTGCGAAGCGCCGCCCTGGCAAGGGATGTTTCGAGCATTTTCCTCACCAATACATATCCGATCCACGCATCGGTGGTTACCGGCCTTTCCCAAGGGGAACACGGGCTTATCTCCAATACCTCCGCCTTTCCGGAGCGGTATCCCGAATGGCGCTGCCGCGCTTCGTACATCCAAAAAAAGACCCTCTGGCAGGCCGCGGCCGAAAAAGGCATCTCCGTGGCCGCCGTACTCTGGCCCGCCACCGGCGGCGCAAGGGAAATTAAATGGAATATACCGGAAATGGTTCCCCGGCCGGGGGATAACCAGCTTCTCCTCAACCTCAAGAACGGGAGCAAGCTGATGCAGCTCCGGTTGTGGCTGCGGTACCGTCACCTGCTTAAAGGCATCGCCCAGCCTGCGCTGGATCGTTTTGCCGCTGCCTGCATGGCGGACATTCTGCGCAGCCGCCGGCCCGGCCTGGCTTTGATGCACTTTACCGCCTACGACAGCCTCTGCCATCAATACGGGGAAGACTTCGGTATCCTGGACAAGGCCCTGGGCGTTATGGACGAGGAGCTGGGAAAATTGCTGGAAGCGGCCGGGGAAGAAACGGCGGTAATCCTCTTCTCCGACCATGCCCAGCTTCCCGTCGGGAACACTGTTCTGCCCAACGACATCCTTGTAGAAATGGGCCTCCTCATGCGGGACGGGGCGGGTACTTATCGGTCCGGTGAAAGCGGCTGTTTTATTGAGTGCTGCGGCGGAGCCGCTTTCCTCCATCCGGGAAAGCTGGAAAACATCGAGGCTCTGCGGCGTAAACTGGAAAAAAGCCCCGGCTTTAAGCGCTGGCTGAGGGAAGAGGAGATGCGCGCATGCGGCCGGGGAGAACTACCTGCGGGGTTTTGTTCCTTGCCGGGGTATCAGTACGAAGCGTATAATACAGGGGAAAAGGGCCAACACGGTTATCCCGAGGATTATGAGGACTATCGGGTGTTTTACGCGGTCCGTTCTCCCGCGATATGCCAGGGCAAACGGTTGAAAGGCGGCAGCCTCCTGGATCTTACCCCCCTGGCCTTGAGGCTTATGGGTGAAGGGCTTCCACCGGAAAAGGCCCCGTACATTCCCGGTCTTCCCCCTGCCAGGGACGATCTATTTGAGGGGAAACAATGAAAAACGAAGAAACAAAAAAGCCGGGATTCAGGAAATATTTTGTCCGCACTTTTATCATCGGGCTTGGTTTATTCTCCCTTAGCCTGATGGACCCCCTCTATAACACCTATGTTCCGTTGTATCTGCGGCGTTACATTGGCGCCAATTTTTTGGTTGGCGGCATTATGACCCTGGATAATATTCTACAGCTCCTCCTCATTCCGGTGGTCGCCATCTGGTCTGACCGGACCCGGACAAGAATCGGCCGGCGTATGCCTTTTATCGCGGTAATGCTGCCGGTCTCGGCCCTGCTCTTTCACCTGATCCCCCTTATGGCCGTGGTATCCCTGTGGGCATTGATCGCCATCATTTTCTTTTTTAATATCTTCAAGACTTCGGTGCGGGGTCCGGTGGTAGCCCTGATGCCCGATACCATTCCGGGAGAGTACCGCTCCGAAGCGAACGGCGTGATCAGCATGATGGGCGGTATCGGAGTCATTATCGGAACCCTGGTCCTGACCCGTTTGTCGGTCATAAGAGATGGAATGCCTTTCACTGCAGCCGGCATCTGCACGATTCTGGCGGTGGTGGTACTCCTTCTCTTTGTCCGTGAAAAGCTGCCGGATTCCACCCCGGAAAAAACGGAGGAGAAAAAGCGGTTTTCCATAATGGCATCGATACGGCAGGTTTTTTTCCCCGGAGAGGGAACGGCAAGGGACTACAGCGCCCCCTTGATTTTAATTTCCCTCTTTTTCTGGTTTATGGCCTATGAGGGGCTTCAGCCCTTTTTAGGGCTTTATCTGGTAGAGGTCATCGGGGTAGCGGAATCAAACGCCGCCCTTGCCCAGGGAGTTGCGGGAATCTCCGGGGTTGCCCTGGCGATCCCTTCCGGATATGCGGCTCACCGCCTGGGCAGAAGGCGTTTTATCAGGATTTGCCTTGTTTTTTTAACCATTATTCTGCTTGCAGTGCCCTTCAGTACCGGCTTTGCCCTTCGGCAGGGCCTTTCGCTTAACGCCTGCCTGCTCATCTTTCTGCTCTTGATGTTCCTCTATGGAACCGTATGGATTGGAGTGATGGTCAATTCCTTTCCCATGATCTGGCAGATGACGAATTACGATAATGTAGGGGTTTATACCGGCCTTTACTATACCTTTAGTCAAAGCGCCGCCATTTTTGCGCCCCCTATTACCGGACTTATTATCGATTTGGGGGGATACCGGGGAATCTTCATATTCAGCGGGCTCTGCATGTTCGCCGCCTGGTGTACTATGGGCGGGGTAAAGGCCGGAGAACCGGAAGATTAACGCCGGCCAGATGCCACCGCAACCCGGGCCATGGTCCGGACCGGTAAAACAATCCCTTTATTCCGTTGAAAGTCATGATCCGCCACCTTCTCAGGCTTCCCCTTTCCCCGCCGAATCACGACAGCCGATTCATTGCACCGCCCCCTTGAATTCTTTCCTGCCTGTCTTCAAACTCTATAAGACCGGTATGAAACCTTATATCGATACCCACGCCCATCTGTCCATGCTCAGTCAAGGGGATATTCCTGCCGAAAGCCGGATATCCGAACTCTTCAGCGCCGGGTTTGGGGGGATTATCGATGTAGGCACCAAGGCGGAAGACCTTCCCGGCCGAATCGGGGCCTTTGCGAAGTTCACGGGGGTCCGCTTCAGCGCGGGGATCTGGCCCTCCCCCGAATCCATCGCAGGGAGGGGGGATCTGATCCGCGTTCTGGAACGGGGAATAGTGGAGGCGCCCCAGGGCGCAGTGGTGGCGGTGGGGGAATGCGGCCTGGACCGGCATTGGAATACGGCGGAGGCCGGGGTGGATCCAGTGGAAGAAGGGGAACTCCTGGAGTTGCAACTCGACCTGGCGGAGCGGCTGGGGCTGCCGGTCATCATCCATTCCCGGGAGGCCGCGGCGGAAACCGCTGCGGCCCTGGCCCGCCGCCCCGCGTTCCGGGGGGTCATCCACTGTTTTTCCTACGGCGTACCTGAAGCCCGGATCTTCCTGAACATGGGTTGCTATATTTCTTTTGCGGGAAACCTGACCTATAAAAACGCCCCGGGGATCCGCGAAGCCCTGGGATACATCCCCCCGGACCGGCTACTCCTGGAGACCGACTCTCCCTATCTGGCGCCTGTGCCTTACCGGGGAAAACCCGGAGAGCCGGGCATGGTGGCGGAAACTTATGCCATGGCGGCGGAATTGCGGAAGATCGATCCAGACGAGCTCCTGGGACAGGTCAGCGAAAACGTCCGGGAACTCTTCGGGTTTACCGTCAAGCCCAAAGCCGCCGGCGCTTAGAGACCCAGCCTGCCCTGCAGAAGCGCAGACCCCCATTGTACAAACCTCAGCAAAAAATGCGGGCCTGCAATTCCCCCCTAAGTCCTAAGTCTCCGCGGCAATACGGTAGATAGCCTCCACGTCTTCGGCATTGAGCTGCCGGTAGTTTCCTACCGCTCCAAATCTAACCGTCCGCCTGGCCATCTCGGGGATCCGGGCGGGATCGATATTCCCTTCCGCAAAGGATACGGGGAGGCCGATAGATCGGAAGAAGTTTTTCAGCCGGAATACCCCCTCCAGGGCCGCCTGCTCATAGTCGTAGAAGGCGCCGTCTACCCCCCAGACCCTGGCGGCAAACCGGGCAAACCGGGGAGTATCCACTTTGATATTGTACCGGATCCACGCGGGGAAGATGATGGCAAGACCTGCTCCATGGGCAATGTCGAAGAGAGCCGACAGTTCATGTTCTATGGCGTGGCTGGCCCAGTCGCCGACACGGCCGGTACTGAGAAGGTTATTGTGGGCGATGCTGCCCGCCCACATGATCTCCGCCCGGGCATCGTAGTTCCGTTCGCCTCCCGCCGCGATCTTCCGGGCGTTCCGGATAATGGCCCGCATGGCCCCTTCGCAGAGTTCATCGGTAAGTTCCACATGGGGTTCCCGGGTAAAGTACCGCTCCATGATGTGGGCCAACATATCCGCAACCCCACAGGCAGTCTGATAGAGGGGAAGGCTGTAGGTCACCTCCGGGTTGAGTATTGAAAAAACAGGCCGGATACACTCCTCATTAACAGACTGTTTCCAGGGGCCCCGTTCGTCAGTGATCACCGAACTGATACTCGATTCGCTGCCCGCCGCAGGGATGGTAAGCACGGCGCCAACCGGAAGCGCCTGACGGGCGGTTTTTTTGCGATCATAAAAATCCCAGACATCCCCATCGTAAAGGGCGCCAATGGCGATAGCCTTTGAGGAGTCGATCACCGAACCGCCCCCAAGGGCCAGAACAAATTCAAGTTTTTCCTTTTTACAGATATCCACCCCTTCGTAGACCTTTGACAACCGGGGATTGGGTTTTACCCCCGAAAGTTCTACCCATTCGACTGATGCATCCTTCAGGCTGGCCTTTACGGTATCAAGCAAACCCGATTTAACCGCATGTCCGCCGGAATGGTGCAACAGGATCCGTTTAGCGTATAATGCAGTTTCCTTACCCAACCGGGTTTCGGTTCCCTTGCCAAAAATAATCTTAGTCCGATTATAATACTCAAAATTCTGCATGATCCTACCTCTTACTTTGAAAACATTTTCATAGGATATTGGAACAAGTTCAGTATACTATAAAAAAAACGGAAGAGAAAGGGGACGGAGGAAAGGGGGAATCCCTATCGTCCCCCTTCCATCCTTTGTATTTTTTACAACTTAAACAACAGTTCCTCGTAACCCGGCAGGGGCCATGCATCCTTGGCTACCAGTTTCTCCAGGGCATCACCCCGAATACGGACGGCGTCCATGGCAGGACGGACCTTTTCCTGATAAGCCCTGGCCTGGGCGAAGGCATCCTCTATTCCCTGGGCTTCAAAGAGGACGGTCTCCAGTTTCGATGTCTCATCGTACAGTTCCGCGGAAAGTTCGGCGATCCGTTTGGCCCGCTTTGCCTGAGGAACATTGGTCGCACCGATGGATGCCAGGGCGGCGGCATCACCTGCCAGGGAACCCGCATAGGCGGTAACCGCGGGGAATATATAACGCTGGGCCAGATCTATCGTCACTCCCGCTTCAATGTTGATCTGCTTGGAATATTTTTCAAGGTAGATGTGATAACGGCTTTCCAGCTCTTCCTTGGTGAGTACCTTATGATTCTCAAAGAGGGAAACCGTTTCACTCCGGAGTAGAATTGCCAGAGCATCCACGGCGTTCCGTATATTGGGCAAACCCCGGCGTTCCGCTTCCCGGACCCATTCATCGGCATAGTTGTTCCCGTTAAAGACCACCTTCCGGTGTTTAGAGTAGGATTCCTTGATGATATTCTGGATAGTTTCGTTTTTATTTGAAGCCTTTTCAAGCTTATCCGCAAATTCCGAAAGCACCTGGGCAACCGCTACATTTAGGTAAGTATTAGGAGTAGAAATGGATTGGGAGGAACCAACCATGCGGAATTCGAATTTGTTTCCCGTAAAGGCAAAGGGACTCGTCCGATTCCTATCGGAAACATCCTTGGGAAGACTCGGGAGGCTGGTAACGCCCAGGGTGATCCGCTCGCCAGGGGAGGCCGCTCCGCCGCTCTTTCCCTCGGCAATGTTGTCAAGAATCTCCGTAAGGGGCCCGCCGAAGAAAACAGAAACGATGGCAGGAGGAGCCTCGTTGGCGCCCAGGCGGTGATCGTTGGCGGATGTCGCCACGGAAGAACGGATCAACGGAGCATACCGATCCACCGCTTCAACTACCGCTACAGCAAAGAGGAGGAACCGGGCGTTAGACGCGGGGTTCTCCCCCGGTTCAAAGAGGTTGATCCCATCATCGGTTGCCATAGACCAGTTGTTGTGCTTCCCGGAGCCGTTTACCCCGGCAAAGGGTTTCTCGTGGAGGAGCCCTTCAAGGCCATGCCGCCGGGCTACGCTCCGGATGGTTTCCATCACCAGTTGGTTGGCATCCACCGCCGCAGTGCTGTTGGCAAATACCGGGGCAATTTCAAACTGATTGGGGGCCACCTCATTGTGCTGGGTTTTGGCAGGAATTCCTACCTTCCACAGTTCCGTGTTGAGTTCCCGCATGAACCCGGCTACCCGTTCTTTGATGGCCCCAAAGTAGTGATCCTCCATCTCCTGGCCTTTTGCGGGCAAGACGCCAAAAACCGTCCTGCCGGTGAGGATCAGATCCGGCCGCTGGTCGTAGAAGGTTTTATCCACCAGAAAGTACTCCTGTTCAGGCCCTACGGTGGTAAAGACCCGTTTGGAACGCTCATTCCCCAGGGCGCGGAGCACCCGGATAGCCTGTTTACTCAGGGCGTCGATGGATTTAAGGAGGGGAACCTTCTTGTCCAGGGCCTGACCATAGTAGCTGATAAAGGCGGTGGGAATACAGAGGGTGGTACCCGTAGGGTCCTGTTTGAGGAAGGCGGGACTCGTTACATCCCAGGCGGTATAACCCCGGGCCTCAAAAGTTGCCCGCAAGCCCCCGCTGGGAAAGCTCGATGCGTCGGGTTCGCCCTTGACCAGTTCCTTTCCGGAAAATTCCATGATAACCTTTCCGTCTCCGGTGGGAGCAATGAAGGAATCATGTTTCTCCGCAGTCAGGCCCGTAAGGGGCTGAAACCAGTGGGTATAATGACTGGCCCCCTTGGCAATGGCCCAGTCCCGCATGACCGCAGCCACAACTTCGGCCACTTCCAGGGTAAGTTCTTTTTCGCCATTCTGAACCGCCAGGATCTCCTTATAGATATTCTTAGGCAGCCGTTCCCGCATAACAGCATTGGAAAAACAGTTGGAGCCGTACAAATTGGCTACCGGAGTCTTGGTAAAATCAACAACATTCTCCATTATATCCTCCATAAAATTGAGATAGATTTGAAACGGTTTCAAAACCGGCCAGGGCGGACCAAAGTCCGGAACAACCGACTCTTGCAGTTTTTTTGAAACTGCTCCATTTGTTATTATTAAGCAATTTTTATGCCAAGTTCATTGGGATACGATCAAAAAACAACATTTCTTATTCTAAAATTCATATAATGCTATTTTCTTGTATTATAAGGAATTACATGATATTGGATTCCGGCCCGGCATCCGATAAAACAGGGCATATCAAAAAAACGGATGAATCGGTAAATTAAAAAGACACAAAAATGTAGCTTTTAGGTGAATTCACACAATAATGTAAGATAATGGCGATTCTGTACTAAAATACAGGAGACGACAAGTTCCTCCTTCCTGCCGTCTCCTTCTGTTTTTAAATCTTGCGCCGCAATCCCCGGACCGCAGCGCCCTCCTTTTTTATCGGGGCGGGATCATCACCCCGCCCCATTCGTCCTTCTTATCCAATTGCCACCGAACCGGTTTCGCCGGTACGGATCCGGATAGTCTCTTCGATAGGAAGGATGAATATCTTTCCATCTCCAATTTCTCCGGTCCGGGCGCCCCGGATGATGGCGTCTACCGTGGGCTTCACAAAGTTATCATTCACCGCAATTTCTATACGAACCTTTTTGAGGAGGTTTACCTCTATCTCAACTCCCCGGTACTGTTCGGTATAACCCTTCTGCTGACCGCATCCCATGGCATTGGTGATCGAAATTTTGTACACCTCAGCCTTGTACAGTTCCTGCTTAACCTCATTCAACATATGGGGCTGTATATAAGCGACAATTAATTTCATTTCCTGCCTCCTTACATGTTGCTGAAGATCTGGAAGCCCGCATAGGCTTCCGCTTTATGTTCGGTCAGATCAAGACCCACCAGTTCCTCCTTGGAATTGACCCGGAGACCGGTAATCGCCTTAATCAACAGGAAGAGGATAAGGCTTGTAACGGCCGCCCATACCCCTACCGAGACTATCCCCAAGGCCTGCACTCCCAACTGGGCAAGTCCGCCGCCGTGCAGCAGCCCCACGGCAGTACCTTCTACATTACCCCAGATACCAACTGCCAGGGTACCCCAAATACCGCAGCTAAGATGTACCGAAGAAGCCCCCACCGGATCGTCGATCTTGAGAACCTTATCGATAAATTCAACCGAAAGAACTACCAGCACCCCGCCGGCAAGGCCGATGACAATAGCCGCGCCGGGGGAAACTACCCCACAGGGAGCGGTGATGGCCACAAGGCCCGCCAAGGCGCCGTTCATAGTCATGGATGCATCGGGCTTCTTAAACCAGATCCATGAGAAGAGCAGGGCGCCGATAGCTCCGGCGGAAGCCGCCAGGGTGGTTGTAACGCAGACCCGGGCGATATCAGGACTGGAGCCCGAAAGGGTGGAAGCCCCGTTGAAACCATACCACCCGAACCAGAGGAGGAATACTCCCAGCATGGCCAGGGGTATGTTGTGCCCCGGAAAGGCCTTGACCGATACGGCGCCGTCCGCTCCCTTTACGTATTTCCCCTGCCGTGGACCCAGGACCATGGCGCCCATCAGCGCAGCCCAGCCGCCCACGGAGTGAACCACCGTGGAACCGGCAAAGTCGTGGAACCCAAGATCGGCAAGCCAGCCGCCGCCCCAGATCCAGTGTCCGGAGATCGGGTAAATTACCGCCGATATGAAACAGGTATAGATGAGGTATGACTTGAACTGGGTCCGTTCCGCCATGGCTCCCGAAACGATGGTAGCTGCGGTGGCGGCAAAAACCACCTGGAAGAACCAGTCCCGGTAATAAACCGGATCGTCCATAATACCCTTGAAGAAATCCGAAAAACCGATGAACTTGCCGGCGATGGCCTCCCCTGCGGCGTCAATGCCGACGCTGCCGTACATGAAGCCCCAGCCAATTGCCCAATACACAATAGCGCCAAAACAAAAATCCATAAGGTTTTTCATGACAATATTGGTGGCATTTTTAGCCCGGGTAAGTCCGGTTTCCACCATGGCGAACCCTGCCTGCATGATGAATACCAACGACGCGCCAAGGAACAGCCAGACCATATCCATGGCGTCGCTCAGGGAAAACTCTTCCTGCGCAAAAAGAGATCCTCCCGCACACAGAAGAATGATCGCCAAAACAACAACTTTCTTTCGCACTTTTCTATCCTCCTTTGTTGAGTTGCTACTAATAGCTAGCAGGAATCATGCCAACCCTGAATAAAAAGATCTGTTTTTTAACAGAAAAGGAGGGATGCAGAAAACGGAAGTTATTTCTACGGTAATATTTCTCCTTGTTTCGTTCCCTGCTTCAACTTACTTATCTGGAGACTTAACGTAATGGGGAAACAGGGGGATACGCTGCCGGGATTCAGGAAGATCCATCGGAAATTTCCTACAAAAATGTATTATCATAAAAAGTATCCTACATTTTTGTGTCTGAATTTTCCGGAATTCCTGAGAGCTTCGTACCTGGCGATTGGATTTTCAGGAGGCGTCCCGGCGTCTTACATCTTTACCGGCCGGTAGAGCCGCCAGTTTATACCGTAGTGGTGAACCCGCAATCCTATCTGCCGTTCGGTTATCCCCAGGCGCCGGGCCGCGGCGGCCATGTTCCCATCGCTGATCTTGAGGGCCTCCACAATAAGCTCCTTTTCCATCCGGGAGAGGGCCGCCTCCAGGGTGGTGGTTGGTTCGGTATTGGTGGAAACCGCCGATTGCAGGCTGGGGGGCAGATTATAGGAGTGGATCACCATGTCTGAAGAGAGGATCACCGCCCGTTCGATGCAGTTTTCCAATTCCCGGACATTCCCCGGCCAGGAGTAGCTGGTCAACAGATCGATGGCGGGGGTGGATATACGTTTGATGTGTTTGCCGTTTTTATCGGCGTATTTCTCCGTGAAGTGATCCGCCAGGAGAACGATGTCGCTCTTCCGCTCCCGCAGGGGGGGAATATGCAGGGGAAAAACGTTAAGCCGGTAGTAGAGGTCCCCCCGGAACCGGCCCGCCTTCACCTCTTCCTCCAGGTTACGGTTTGTCGCGGCAATAAGCCTCACATCCACCTTGATGGTGGCGCTGCCCCCTACCCGCTCCAACTCCCGTTCCTGGAGGACCCGGAGGATCTTCACCTGTACCTGGGGGGAAAGCTCCCCAATCTCATCCAGGAAGAGGGTTCCCCGCTGAGCCATCTCAAAACGGCCCTTCCGCTGGTTGACCGCCCCGGTAAAAGCCCCCCTTTCATGACCAAAAAGTTCGCTTTCGATGATCGATTCCGGCAGGGCGGCGCAGTTGATCTTCACCAGGGGATTCCCCACCCGTTTTGACAGACGGTGCAGTTCCGCCGCTACCAGCTCCTTGCCGGTTCCGCTTTCCCCGGTGATGAGTACCGTGGCGTCACTGGGGGCCACCTGGAGGATCATGGCGTAAACCTGACGCATGGCGCTATCCGTACCGATGATGGCGCTTTCCGCAGCGATCCGCCCTCCCTGTCCGTGGCCCGCCTGGCTGTCAACATGGCCTTCATCACCAGCATCCTGTTCACGCCGGAACCGGAACTGTTCCTCCAGAATCCGTTCCCGCAGTTTGGCGGAATCCGCTATGATTGAAGACACCTTCTCCAAAAACACCTTGTCCCGGTTCATCTGCGGTTCCGGGTCAGCATCGAGGATCCGCCGTTCCGCACAGAGGGTTCCGATCACCCCGCCCCCGGTTTTCCCGGAGAAGTTTCCCATGGAGCGGATGGGGACGCAGTAATAGGTCAGCCCCGCCATATCCTCCCGGGTCCGGTTCTTGGCCCGGTTGAGAAAGTGGGTTTCCCGGGAGAGATCCGGCACAATGATGGCGATACCCGACTCAAAGACCCGGCCGACCAGACCCTCTCCCAAACGGTAAATCCCCCGGCTTTTCTCCTCCGGGGTGAGTCCGTAGGCCTCTTCAATCTTCAGGGTCCCCGTAGCCCTATCCAACAGAGTCACCATGCCCCAGGTAAGGCCCGCCCTGGTTTCAAGCAGGCTGAGCAGGGGTCCCAAAGCGGTCCGCAGCTCTACGTGTTTATCAAAGGTCCGGGCAATGTCAAAGAGGAGTTCCAACTCCGCCCGTTCCCACATCTCGTCGGATACCCTGTCGTAGGGGATGTTTTCAGTAGGGAGCGATATGGATTGCATAGGGGATAGTTTACGACATATATGTAGGATTTACTAGACTCCTCCGGTTCATTGCAGCCTGCCGGACTGCCCGCCGGGACAGTAGGAAAAAAAAGGAAAATAGGTTACACTGATTCCAGATGGGGAAGCCCGTAATTTGCGACACTAGCTCATCCGGATAGAGCAGCTGCCTTCTAAGCAGCAGGTAGGGGGTTCGAGTCCCTCGTGTCGCGTCGCCGGATGCCGTACTTGAGCCCGCAGGAAAAACATGCTATACCGGATCGGTGAGTGCACTATGTTTGAGTATAGACCAAAGGGAACCTGTTCCACAAAGATCTCCTTTTCCATTGAGGATGACACGATCCGTTCCGTATTGTTTAAGGATGGCTGCAACGGAAACCTCAAGGCTATTTCCCTCCTGGTAGAGGGCATGAAGCCGCAGGAACTCATCGGCCGCCTTAAGGGGATCCGTTGCGGGCGGCGCGGAACCTCCTGCGCCGATCAGCTGGCCCGGGCGGTTGAAAAGGCCCTTTCCCCGGGGGATCCCCCAGGCTAACCGGACAGGATCTGCCCCAGGTTCAACGCCGGGGCTTTAACGCAGTCTTTCCGGCGGCCGTCACGGCTTCTGAACTTCCCGTTGCTTGGTGCCGTTGCGGGCCGCCTCGGCATGGCGTCCTCCCGCTAAGCGGTCTTCCGATCCTGCAGAATCTCCATAAACCGGACACCGGAGATGGTTTCTTTTTCAAGGAGACATTCGGCTATTTCCCGGAGTTTTTCCCGGTTTACCCGCAGTAGTTCCAGGGCCTTTGCATAACACTCGCCAAGGATTCGGGACACCTCCCGGTCCACATCCGCGCCGGTTGCCTCCGATGCGGTGAACACATTCCTACCGTCCAGGTACTGATTCTGCCGGCTTTCAAGGCTCATCATGCCGAATTTGTCGCTCATACCGTATTGGGTTACCATGCTCCGGGCAAGTTTTGTCGCCTCCTCAATGTCGTTGGAGGCGCCGGTACTCATTTCGCCGAATTCGACATCCTCTGCGGCACGACCCGCCAGGAGCGCCGTGATCCGGGTGAGGAGTTCCGATCTGGTCATCAGGTAGCGTTCCTCCTCGGGCATGTTCATGGTGTAGCCCAGGGAACCCATGGTCCGGGGGACGATGGTGATCTTGTGAACCGGTTGGCCCCCCTTCTGCAGGGCGGATGCGAGGGCATGGCCTACCTCGTGAAAGGCGACCATCCGTTTTTCCCGGGGGTTGAGGATCCGGTCTTTCTTCTCCTTCCCCGCTATAACCACCTCTACCGCTTCTATGAGGTCCTCCTGAATCACCCGGGTGCGGCCAAGGCGTACCGCCCGGAGGGCGGCTTCGTTCACCATGTTAGCCAGGTCCGCCCCGGTGGCGCCGCTTGTGGCAAGGGCGATCTCCCGGAAATCCACGCCGGCATCGAGGCTCACCTTCTTGGCATGAACGGCGAGGATGGCCTCCCGTCCCACAAGGTCCGGTTTTTCGACGATAACCCGCCGGTCAAAACGTCCGGGGCGGAGCAGGGCCTTGTCCAGCACATCCGGCCGGTTGGTGGCGGCCAGAATCAAAATGCCCTTGGAAGAGGCAAAACCGTCCATCTCCGCAAGAAGCTGGTTCAGGGTTTGCTCCCGCTCATCGTTACTCCCCAACTGGTTATCCCGGCTTTTACCAATGGCGTCGATCTCATCAATAAAGATGATACAGGGAGCCCGTTTGGCCGCTTCGGCAAAGAGGTCCCGAACCCGGCTTGCGCCGACTCCCACGTACATTTCCACAAATTCCGAACCGGAAAGGAAAAAGAAAGGCACCTTCGCCTCCCCCGCTACCGCCTTGGCAAGAAGGGTTTTGCCGGTTCCCGGCGGCCCCACAAGGAGGGCCCCCTTGGGCTGGATGGCCCCTATCGTCCGGTACTTCTCCGGACTGTGCAGAAAATCTACCATCTCGGAGAGACTCTCCTTGGCTTCATCCTGACCGGCTACATCATTAAAGGTTACGCCGGTATTTTTTTCCATGTCGTAGTGCTTGGCCTTGGATTTTCCCACCTGCATCATACCCCCAAGCCCTCCCATACGGCTGGTAAAATTCCGCATGATAATATAGTACAGGCCATAGAAGATCAGCAGGGGAAAGATCCAACTGGAGACAAAATTCGTAATCGGATTGGAACGGATGATGGGCTTATAAAAGGCCACCTCATTGGCGATAAGCCGTTCGGTAAGCCCCGGATCGTCCAGGCGGCCGGTGTAGTACACCTGATGATCGGACTGCCGGCCCTGGTTTAAAACCAACGGTCCCCCGGCGTCCCGGGCAGCGGCGTCCAGTCTGAGGATACCGGCAACCCTGTTCCGGTCCGCATCGTTTTTCAGAGTCAGGGCGATCTGATCGGTCTCTATCTGTACCTGCCTGACGCTCCCGCTTTCCACCAGTTGAATAAACTGGCCGTATTCGATCTGTACCTTACGGTCGGCTACCCAATTTCCAATAAAGGTATTCAACACAAAGGTGATGACAAGGCCAATGATGAGAAAACCGGCAATGTTTGGATTGTTCCGTCCGGATTTTCCTGACCCGTCCCCGCTCTTGTCGTTCTGATTTGGTTCCATAGCGGACTCCTGTTTGTGAAACCCCTTACGGGCTTTTCCTGCGGGGGATCCATGCCTCCCCCTTTGTACCGGATAGACTCATCGATCCGGTTTCTTCAAATATACTTATTTAATACCAAAAAACAATATATAATAAAACAATGAATCGAAAAAAATTGTCCCCCTTCGGATTCCGTGCTTTCACGGCGTTCCTCCTTTCGGCATTGCTCATCATGACAGTTCCCAGGGAGGAGCTCTTTGCCCAGGCTGCGGCGGAATCCTCAGACCCCCTCAGCCTGCGCCGGGTTAGCCTCTTCTCATCCGGAGTGGCTTACTTTGAACACTCCGGGAGGATCACCGGTCCGGCGGAGTTGAAGCTCCCCTTCTCGATTGAGGCAGTTAATGACGCGTTAAAATCCCTGACCGTGTCAGTGTCGCCACCGGCGGCCTCTCCGGACTCCTCCACGGTAAATGCCGCCTTGTCCCCTTCAATACGGTACACCGGGGCGGATATTCTCTCCCGGACTTCTCAAAACCTGAGCATCGATCTCTCCGGGAATCCGGGGATAGCAGAGATTCTGTCGGGTTTGCAGGGCGCCTGGATTGAACTTGCGGCGCCCAATCCAATCCGGGGACGGATCCTCAGCGTGGAAACCCCACGGACGCATCCGGGAAGGGATCTTCCGCCGTCCCCGCCGGGAACAGGCTCCCCGCCGGAAACCCGGACGGCTACGGACACCCTGCTCTCCCTCTACACCGAGGGGGGAATCCGGTTGATCGCCCTCCGGGACATCAGTTCCTTCTCCTTTACCGATCCCCGGCTGAACGCCGACATAAAACGGGCCCTTGACCTGATCGGTTCCGCCCGGGACTCCTTCATCCGGGAACTCCTGGTGTCGCTGCCGGGCAGCGGGGAACAATTCGTGTCCCTGAGCTATGTGATCCCCGCTCCGGTATGGAAGGTTTCCTATCGCCTGGACCTCTCCGGAAAAGAGCCCTTTCTCCAGGGCTGGGCCATTGCGGACAACAACAGCAATACCGACTGGCAGGACGTGGAACTGTCCCTCCTCACCGGGCGGCCTGTTTCCTTTATCCAGGCTCTCTACCCTCCCTACAATCCCGTCCGGCCGGTTTTACCCCTGGCCATTGCGGGGGTCGCCGAAGCCCGGACCTGGGATTCAGGGTACGGGGCGGTTACGGAAAACATGACGGTTCAGAAGGCGGCCGATGATGCCTATGCAGTTCCGGCGCCGGCTCCCCGGTTTAGGGAGGAAAAGTCAACGGGCGGGGCGGAGCTGCCGCAATACGCGCCCCGGCCGGCCCCGGCCGGCATACTCCAGGGCGGAACGGTGGAAGGCGCCCGGACAGAAACCCCGGGGGATCAGTTTGAGTTTACCTTCCGGCAGCCGGTGACCCTCCACCGGGGGGAGAGCATCATGCTGCCCCTCTTTGAAGGCGCCATTGCAGCGGAGAGATCCCTGGTCTTTTCCGGGTCCGAGGCCGCGGCAGGGAGCTCCCGGCATCCGGCGATCAGCGCAGAGCTTACCAACACCACGGGGATGAAACTCCCTGCCGGCCCCGTCACGGTTTATGACGGCGGCGTCTATGCAGGAGACGCCCTGCTGACCTTCCTCCCGGACAAGGAGAAACGGATCATCTCCTATGGGGACGATCTTTCGGTGACCGGATGGGTGAACGCCGCCAACCACCGAATCTCCGGTGGTGTTACGGTAAGCCGGGGAGTGATGACCATCAGCCGGAGGATCCGCTATGAAAAAACCTACACCTTCCGGAATGCCTCCGGGGAGGCGAAGCGGCTTATCCTGGAGCATCCGGTTAGTCCCGGCGCCGTTCTGACGGAGCCGGCCTCCTTTGCCGAAAGGACCGGTACCGTCTACCGTTTTGTGCAGACCCTGCCCGCGGACCGGGAATTGACGTTGAGAGTCCGGGAGGAACGCCCTGTAGACGAAGGGATCATTCTCTCCCGGCTTGGGCATGAAGCCTTCGCTGCCTATATTTCAAATGAAGAGATCCCCCTGCCGGTACGGAACGCCCTGCAACGGGCGGCGGATCTCAAAAGGCAGGCTGACGATGCAGGGGAGGCGGAAGAAGCCCTGGAAGCCCGGCGGACCCGGCTTGTGGCGGATCAGGACCGAATCCGGCGTAACCTGGAAGCTGCGGGGAACCAGAGCCCCCAGGGGCAGGAGTACCTCCGGCGGCTGGTTTCCCTGGACGCCGAAATCGACACGCTCTCCACCGAAACGGAGGCTGCGGCAAAAAACACCCGCGACGCCCGGCTGGCTTATGAAAGCTGCCTGGCCTCCCTGGAGTTATAGCGCCGGAATCAGACCGGCGCCGGGCTTCAGGTCAGCACCAATTCGGAAGGGCTTGCCCCCTCCCGGGCGATTCCCCGAAAAAGTATCCGGAAGAGGGTTTTCATTTCTTCAATGATAACCTGGGATCGCCGGGTCTTTTTCGGCAGCCTGGCGGCATTTTCCACAATAAGCGAAAACAGGGAAAGCAGCGCCCGGGCAAAAACATCGGGGCTTATATAGGGATCAAAGGAACCTTCAGCGATTCCCCGGGAGATGAGACCGCTGAGCAGGGAATAAAATTCATACTCCGAGCCAATGGGGGAATCGCTGTTTTTATCGATAGAAATAAAGGGATGTTCCGGCGCCAGGTACTGTTTCATAGAAAAGAGGAGCACCATATCATCGGATTCTCCGAACAGCTCCAGGTAACAGCTCCAGAACAGTCTGAGGGTTTCTACGGCGGATAATCCACCGGCAGAACGGGCTTTGAAATATTCCAGAAAACGCCGTCCCACCTGGCTGCATATCTCCTGAAACAATGCGTCCTTGCCGGGGAAATACAGGTAAAGGGTTGCCTTGCTCAGTTCGGCCCTTTGGGCAATATCCATCATACTGACCTTTGCCACCCCGTATTCCAGGATCAGATCCTTGGCGCAGTTTATGATCAGGGCTTTCCGTTCTATCCTTTCCCGGCTTCTTCGTTCCGTAATTCCCATATACAAGCCCCCTGCGGCTCAATACCTTTCCGCCGATTTCCGGTACAGAGGATGAGAAAAACAGAAAAACCCGTCATCCACGGAATGAGTTTCTCCGGGGCTATGAAACGTTCGCAACATGGGTCCTGAGATACTCAACATACTTTTCAAGACCCCTATCGGAAGGCAGCTTTGTAACAGCAAACCCCGCACTAAACCTGGATTCGGTACTGCGTACCCATCGGACTTCAACTTCAAGGCCAAAAGGGTTCAAGGCAGTTGAAACTTCCGGAACGATATTCATAGTATAGCGATCTCTGACGGTTATGGCTGCAAAGGTTCTGCTTTCCAGGCAAAAACCGCCAAGGTTAATGTTTCGGAGGATGGCTTCTCCCTCAAAACCGTTGATCCTCACATGCGCCCAGGAACCGTACCGGGGAGCCCTCCGGTTTTCATTTGAAACAGACTGCTTCGGTGTGTCTTGCCGCTTTCTTTTAAAAAGCCCCATGCTTTCTCCCCTATATGTGATCTAGTGCTCTTCCGCATCTTCCGGAGGCACGAGGTAGTGTCCCTCTGCTATCATCCGGGCAACACTCAAGGACGCGGCAATACCTTTGCTTGCCCGTTGAACATCAAGAACACTCTCATTTACATCCTTGGAAATATTTTTCAAATCATCAACAGTTTTATAGATTGCCCCGCTTTCCTTTTGTATCTCATCAGAGCCGGTACGGACCTGCTCGGTGGTTTCCTGCAGGCTGGTTAAGGCTTCTATCACCCGCGCCCCGTTTGCCGCCTGGGCTTCCACGGCGTTGTTTACCGTATTAAATGAATCCTGCATGTCCGTTACTTCCGTAAACATGCCGCCCAGGGTCTCGACGGTATCGGTGGATACATGCCGCATGTTTTCTATAGCGTTCCGCATATTTTTTATTTCATCCGAAATGGAGGAAGATTCCTTGTTTGACAGCTCCGCGAGATTCCGCACCTCCCCCGCTACCACGGCAAAACCCCTGCCCGCCTCCCCCGCATGGGCCGCCTCTATGGCGGCGTTCATGGCAAGGATGTTTGTCTGTGCGGCGATATTTACCAGGGCCGCGTTTGCCTCCTCCAAAAAAGCCGACTGATCCGCAATCCGGGTCAGTTCCTCCGTCAAATTATTCAACATTTTCCGTCCCGCATCTGAAGCTTTGCCAAGGTTCCCCGTGGTTTCATGGGCCTGATGGACCACGGAACGGATAGAGTCAATATCCTTTACCATGCACTCTATGGTTTCCGACGACTGGCTGATGGTGTCCGCCTGGACCGATACGGCATTCTCCAGGGAATGGATATGCTTGATGATCTCCTCCACCGATTCGGCGGTGGTGACAACCGATTCCATCTGTCCTGCGGTTTTGCCCTGCACCGTATCCATATTCCGGGTAATAACATCCAGTTCATCCGAGGATTCCCGAATGGAGATATGCAGATTCCCGCTGATGTTCTTTTGCCCCATGTGCTCGTTGTTGATGTCGGTAATAGTTTTTTTGAGCTCATCCCGGATGACATAGAGGGCCCGCTGCATATCCCCAATTTCATCCTTCCGCGTCCGGGGTATGTTGATGTCAAATTTCATATCCGCCAGGTCAATCGCCGCTCCCACGATCTCCTTGATCGGCTTAATGAGGATGAAGGATAGTACAAAGAGAAGGAGGACAACCGAGACAATCGCCGCCGCCAGCCCAAGGATGATGGTCAGTACGAGCATGCGGTTTATCTCCGAAAAAAATTCGTCGCTTTCCACGGTCCCGACAAGAGTCCAGTCTGTATCGGGCACCCTGGAACAAGCCCCAATCATGGTTTTGCCGTTAAAGGTATAGGTGTCGACATCTTGCCGGGCATTCAGGACATCGTCGATGAAATTTGCCAGGGATTCCAAGGTCTGATCCTCCCCTGCAAGGGCTATGGGGTTAAACTGATTGTACACCAGATCCGCATCGGGATGGCATATAAAGGTACCCGATGAGTTAACGAGAAATACATAACCGGTGTCCCCCATGCCGATTTGTTTTGTCATGTCCGTTAAGACAGTGCCCTCCCGCCTTCCTATAAGGACCCCGGCCACCCTGCCGTCCGCCATGATGGGCGCCGCAAACATGACCACAGGCTTCTCGATTACCCGGCTTATGAGCACATCGGATATAACCGACTCTCCGGCCAGGGCTCTTATGATATAGTCCCGATCCGCAAGGTTTGATGTACTATTATCCTTTATGTAATGGGCAATACCGTCAGGCGTCACAATGCCAAAATCCAGATAATTGTGGCGGTCAATGTCAGACAACAGACTAGTCCGCTGGGTTTCCCAGTTCATGGTTTGAGTCTGGGCGCGGTTTGCCAGTTCATAGAGGACCCGCAGTTCCGACTTGACAATACCTTCACTGATGAGCTGCGCTGCAACCGTCGCCTGAACATACAGGGATTTTTCTGCCGTAGCCTGCATAATCGATGCGGAGATCATATTGGACACAAAGGCCAACCCTGTCATCAGAAAAAAAACTAAAATGCCAATAATTAATGATACTTTTAGTGATAATTTCATGCTAACCTCAGTTTTATATATCCCACCCGGCGCCACGTTAACCGTTGTCCACACAAAAAAAATCAGGGGATGCTCCGCCGTCAACTCCCCTTTGTAAACAATTAGAACATATAACCTTGTTTCCTCTTAATACTACCGATAATTGCGGCCTAGAAGACTTGAACTTCCATGCCTCTCGGCACCAGCACCTCAAGCTGGCGTGTCTACCAGTTCCACCAAGGCCGCAATAAATAACTTTTTTTATGATACAAGATTCCCCTCACCGGTGTCAATATCCGGATTCGGATATCTCCATTTTTCTATTAATTGCCTCTCTTCCTGTCGATAATGGGGATATGAGATATCGTAACATTCGGTTTTTTGTATTTCTTTTCGGGATCAGCCTTATTCTGCTGATCTTTCAGGGTTGTGCCACTACCGCTTCGACCGCTCAGCGGAAACCGGAAGAGGATGATGTCTGGAGCCTTCTGAAACGAGGTGAAACCGAAAAAGCCCGGGAATTTTTCCTTGGAGAGGTGACGGTTCATGACCGGAACCCGGAGGGCCTGACGCCCCTCCATGTGGCGGCGGAGATACAGTCCCCGGAGATGGCAGCCTTTTTCATTTCTCTGGGAGCAGAGGTGGATGCCGAAGACAATCAGGGACGAACGCCCCTGGGGATCAGCGCCGAAAAAATGGACGGCGCCACCGGCCGGGTGCTCACCGGGGCGGGAGCGGATATCCACCATTCTTTCAATAATACAACCACCATAGCGAAGCATGGCATAGAGGTCCGGGGTGAATTTCTGGAAGCCCTCCTCGTTCCCGCTTCCCTGGAATCTGCCGATAAAGAGGGGCGGACCATTCTACACCTTGCGGCGGCGGCGGGGAATGTTCAAAGTACGGAGATGATCCTCAGGGCCGGAGCTTCGGTACAGAACAAGGATGCCGCCGGGAACACCGCCCTGGACCTTGCCTTTAGCCGGACCGATACGGAGAACTACCCCCAAACGGCGGAAAAGATCATCCTTGCAGGGGGGCAATCGGCGCATCCCCTATACAGCTACTTTGCCCCGGCGGTACGGAGTTCCAACTATGACATCCGGTTCTTTGACGGAACCGCTCCCCTGCATCACGCCGCCGGAGAGGGGCATACCGGGTATGTGGAGTACCTCCTGAACAAAAAGGCAATGGTAAACATTAAATCCGCCTCAGGGGCTACGCCGCTCCACGAGGCCGCCCGGTCAGGAAATATCGGGATCATGAAAATGCTCCTTGCCCGGGGAGCGGAGGTAAATGCTCAGGATGCAAAGGGAAATTCGGTGATGCATATCGCCATACCCAGGGAGTCCCATCGGGAAGGGCTGGAACTCCTCCTCTCCTATGGGGCAAATCCCAATCTGCGGGATGAGCACGGCGATTCTCCCCTGCATATTGTTATCGCCCTGAACAGGGATCCGGAAATGGCAAGGCTCCTTCTTGCAGGAGGGGCGGATGTGTCCATCCCCAACATTGACGGGAAAACCCCCCTCCACCAGGCCGTTCAGGAGAACCGGTTGAACTTCTTGCCCCTCCTCCTGGAGTACGGGGCCGATATCTTTGCGACGGATAACACGGGAATAAGTCCCTTTGAGATGGCTTTACTGGTACACAATGCCGCCCTGCCCTACCTGATCACCGGAGAAACGGTACTCCGGAGTGACAGCAGCGGCAACACAGCCCTGCATATTGCAGTAAAAAACAATGCGGACCCGGAGATCATCACCCTGATTCTGAAACACGGGGCCCGGATCGATGCCCGTAACAAAGAGGGAGATACCAGCCTTCATCTGACGGTCCGCCTGGATAATCAACCCACCGGGGAACTACTTCTGGCCGCAGGGTCGGATATCTTTGTCCTCAATGCCCGGGGGGAGAGTCCCCTCTATTTAACATTCCATTCTGCAGGGGATGTGCGGGAATGGATGCTCACCCCCACCACCCTGGCAGCCCGGGATGGCCTGGGAAACACCGTACTCCACTACGCCGCCCAGTGGCGGCTGGACAACGATATTCCGCTGATCGTACAGAAAGGGGCGTCCACGGAAGCGATAAACACCACCGGCGAAACTCCCCTCTTTGTGGCGGTTAAGATCAATTCCCCTTCCACCGTTCAGGCCCTCATCACCGCGGGGACACCGGTGGATGGGCGGGATGCCCTGGGGAACAGCAGCCTCCATGCGGCGGTACGGTGGAACGCCCCGGAAGCGGCCCGGGTCCTTATCACTTCAGGGGCGAATACTAACGCCCAGGACATGAACGGACGAACCCCGCTCCACGAAGCGGTACGGCTGGGGATCCTCGACATGGAAAACGTGCTGTTCCGCTATGGGGCGGATCCGGAGATTCGGGACAACAACGGGAAGACCCCCTTTATGGAAGCCGTTTCATTGGGAAACGCCGACGTGGTAGAACGTCTCGCCTCCAGGGGGGTGGATATCATGGTGAGAAACAATCTGGGAGATACCCCCCTGCATATCGCCGTAGCCCAGGAACGGAGCGATCTGACCGGCCTGCTCCTCCACCGGGGGGCCTCGATTCACGCTAAAAACACCCGGGGTGAAAGCCCCTTCCAAATAGCCCTGGCAACCTCTCCCCGGATGGTTTCCACCCTCCTCACCCCGGAATGGATCGTCCGCTCCGATGACGAAGGCCATTCCCCCCTGCACATCGCTATCCGGAGCGAAGCCCCGGCATACTTGATCGGAATCATCCTGAATGAGGAGGGGGTTCGTATCGCCGCGGTGGATGCCGACGGCCATACCCCCCTGCGGTTGGCGGTAGACCGGGACAACTGGGAAGTCGCCAAAATGCTGGCGGACGCCGGTTCCGACCCCTTCTCCGTTTCCGAAGACGGGAAAAACCCCGGGGGAATAGCCATCACCAAAGGCCCGGAACCGGTACGGGCTCTCTTTACAGGCAGGGGGATCCAGGCCAGGGATGCTTCGGGGAATACCGCCCTCCACTACGCCGCCCGGGACGGCAACGCGGAGGTGGTAAGGCTCCTCATCAGCCTGGGGGCCGACAAGAGCAGCCGGAATATCACCGCCGAAAGCCCGGCGGACATAGCCCGGCGCTGGAACCGGAACGATATTGCCTTGCTGCTGTAAGGCATGCCAGAGGGTACGGGTCCAAGGTTCCAGGCCCGTACCGCAGCCTTCCCCAAGCCGCCCCGGTTAGCTCCCCGCCAAAACCAGGGGCATATCAACCTTTCTTCCGGGCCAAAAGGCTCTTTTTCGTTACATCCTTTTCCAGTTTTGCCGACCAGATATCCAGTTTCTTTTTGAGGATCTCCGCCTCTTCCCGATTGCCCAGGACAATATGGATCCGCCTGAGGGCGCTGAGGAAACTGATGCCCTGCCTAAAATCATCGATCCGGTTGGTGGAAAGCTCATACTTCTCCCGGTACCGGTCAGCAGCCTGAGAAAAGAGCTTTTTTATTAGCCGCAGGTGAAACACCGTGGGCTCATAATCGGGGGACCGGGGATCCGTATTGGCCACGGCATTTCTCAAATCCAGGATATTTTTTGCCACCACCGCATACCGGCCCTCCAGCTCCACAAAAGACCACTTCCATTTGGTATTATCCCCGTAGGCGTATTCAAGCAGGTTGATGGAGAAGCCCATCTTCCGGATCAACAGGTAACGCCGCACCGCATCCAGGGAACTCAGCCCGGCCAGTTTTTCCTCGTAGTCGGCAAAGGCCGCATCCACATAGTTACCTACCAGTTCCTCCAGATAGATGACACCCTTGTACAGGGCTTTTCTACCGTCGTTCAGGGCATCCTCGTTTTTTACCTTTAACATGGACAGGGATACCCCGCTGAGGATTATATAATAGGAAGCCAGGTTGAGCATCTCCTCCACAAGATCAAGCTGTTTCAGGGCGGCGTCCCCGGGATTTCCCTGAATAAGGACGAGAATATCCTTTTCCCGCTTCAGGATGACATCAATGGCGTCCTGATAGGGCTTTGTTTTTTCAGTATAGTTAGAACGCTCCGTATCGGAAATCTTCGCCACGCTTATCTCCGCTTCCCGTACTTTGCCAGGAGTTCATCCGCATGGGCCAGGGCTGCATTCCCTGCGGAATCCCCTGCAAGCATCCGGGCAATCTCTTCTCTCCGCCCATCGGCCCCTAAAACCGAAACGAAGGTCAGGGTCCGTGCCCCGTCATTGCGTTTTTCTACTTTTAAATGATTATCGGCACGAACCGCAATACTGGCAAGATGGGTAACACAGAATATCTGTTTTGTTTTACCTATAGAGGCCAGATACTCCCCCACTGCCAGGGCTACCTCCCCGCCTATTCCCGTATCAATTTCGTCAAAGATCAGGGTTTCATGGGAATCTGAGGAGCCCGGGGCATCCCCCCCGGCGAGGGCCGTCTTGATGGCCAGCATCACCCGGGACAGCTCTCCCCCGGAGGCAATCCGGGAGAGTTCCTTCAGAGGCTCCCCTACATTGGCGGAGATGAGAAACTCCACATCATCGGTCCCCCAGGGGCCTACAAGGAGCCCTCCGGCGTTCCCCGTCCCATCCCCTCCGGCAGTCCGCCGCTTGGGCGTTACCGCCACGGAAAACCGGGCCTTGGGCATACCCAGACCGGCGACGATCCCCCGTATCCGCTCCCCCAGCTTCTGCGCCCCCGCAAGCCGCCGGGCGCTGATGGAAGCCGCCCTGACGGCAATATCCTTCTCCAGGGCGGCGATCCCGGCCTTGAGTTTATCCCGGTTTTCCTCCGCACCGGAGAGAGCCTCTATTTCCGCCGCAGCCTGATCCCGGTAGGCCAGAATTGCGTCTTCCCCGGAGAGCATCGTCTCCGGTGAGGCGGTGGCGGCAAGGTATTTCTTTTTAAGCCGGTACAGCAGGCTAAGCCGCTCCTCTACCTCCTCCAGACGTTCCGGATCGTAGACCAGATTCTCCCGGTAGGCCCGGAATTCTTCGGAAAGGTCCTCCGCTTCGTAGTAGAGATCCTCCATGCGCTGCCGGAGGGCTTCAAGACCGGTATCCACGGCAACGGCGCTTTCCAGGGCAGATCGTACCCGCCGGGCAAGGCTCAGGAGGGAATGTTCATCCTCCGACAGGGCGGCGGCGGCGGTATTTACAAAACCCGCTAATTTTTCAAAGTCCCCCAACCGGGCTGCCTCGGCTTCCAGTTCCCTGCCCTCCCCGTTCCTGGGGGCCGCCCTGTTGATCTCCTCCACCGCATAGGAGAGCATTTCAAGCCGGAGTTCCCGGTCCCGGTCTGAACGGAGGGATGCATCCAGGCTTTGCTTCTTCTCCGCCAGATCGAGGAAGATCCGGTTAAACCCGGCAACTTCCTCCTCAATGCCGGCAAAATGGTCCAGATACTTCCGGTGGGTCTCCTTCCGCAGCAGGGATTCATGGTTATGCTGGCCGTGCAGATCGAAGAGGAGGCTCATGAACTCCGTCAGATCATTCCGGGTAACGGGGACATGCTGTATGTACATAGCCCCCCGGCCGGAAGTCCTGATGGTCCGCCGGATGACAAGACGTCCGTCTTCAGCTTCAATATCCCGGCCGGCAAGCCAGTCCGCCGCATCCCGGTTATCCGCCTTCAGGGACACCACCACAGACACCCCGGCCTCCTCCGCGCCGGTACGGATCACCTCGGCATCCATCCTGGCGCCCATGATAAAACTCAAGGCCCCCACGATGATGGACTTCCCCGCTCCGGTTTCCCCGGTGAGGATGTTAAGCCCCCCGTCAAAAGAGAGGGAGAGGCTGTCGATCAGGGCATAGTTCCGGATACTGAGTTCCTCAAGCATCGCCGTCCCCCGCGGTACCGGTCCGAAAGAACTTAGTCCTGAGGGCCGTATAGAACCCTTTCCGGCCGGAGGCGACAAGCCGGGCCTCACCGGGAGCGCGGCCTATACATATCCGATCCCCCGGTTCCAGGGCTTCGGTAAGCTGCCCATCCACGGTTAAGAGGACCCCGCTCCGCTGTTCCGCCTCCACTTCTACGATCACCCTCCGGCGGGCAGGTATGACCAGGGGACGATTCGACTGGGTAAAGGGACACACGGGGTTGATGATAATGGCCTCAAGCTCCGGATCCAGAATGGGCCCGCCGGCGGCAGCGGAATAGCCGGTGGATCCCGTGGGAGTTGCCGCAATGAGGCCGTCGGAACGGTAATGCCCCAGGGAAATCCGCTCCTCCTGCAACCCTTCCGCCGGGGGCCCGTCGGTTGACTCAGCCCGGAGCCGTATGATCTTGGCGATCCCCATGGCGGAGACCACCGCGTCATTGAGGCAGACGGCGCGGTAGACCTCCCGGCCCCGGCGTTCCACCCAAAGCTCCAGCATAAGCCGCCGGGAAACCTCCGCCCCGCCGGCAAGCCAAGCATGAAAAGTTGTCTTCCATTCATCGGGATGCACCGCGGCAATAAACCCCAGAGTTCCGATGTTGATGGGAAAGATGGGAATCCCCAGGGGGGCAACCTTTCTGGCGGTGTAGAGAACCGTCCCGTCCCCCCCCAGGCTAAAGGCCAGGTCAAAATGATCCTCCGGCCCGGGAATACCGGCGTCTTCAAAGGGACAGGAAAAAGCGTCAATGCCTAAACGGGCAAGTTCATCAAGCAACTCCCGGGCCAAAACCGGAGCCCGGGTCTTGTGAAAATTGACGAATAGAATTACCCGTTTAGATTCGCCCATCGCTCCTGTTCTCCATGATCAAGGAAGGGTTAAAATCAGTTTGGCGACCTTCCCGGTTTCCGCTGATCCCAGCCGCGGGTAGAGGGGAAAGAGAACCGTCCGCAGGGACAGGGAGTAGGCTTCGGGACAGAGCCCGGAAACCCCGGGGGTTCCCACCAGGGCATCCTCAAAGGCGGCTTCCACGGCAATATCCTTCCGTTTTCCATAGGCCTTTACGTCCTTCATACCGCTCTCCAGGATCAGGGGAAAACTATAGTTGTTGTACTCCACGTTATCCTGCTGTACAAACCGCTTATGCCGGGTACGCAGGGCCGCCTGAACATAGACCCGGGCAATCTCCATCCGCTTCTCCAGGTTTCGCTTCCCCTCCCGGAACTGAACCACCGCCATGGCGGCGTTTAAATCGGGCAGGCTATACTCGGGAAAGACGGAGAAGCCCCGCAGAACCGCCGCATCCCGGCGACTCTGCGCATAGAGAAGGGCGCCCCCCCCGGAGGTAAGGATATCCCGCTCCTCCAGACCCAGAATGGTGAATACCCCAAAAGACCCTGCCCGCTCCTCCCCGACAAAAGTCCCGTAACTCCGGGAACAATCCTCAATAACCGGGAGGCCCATCCCCGTTATGGCGGGCATATCCGGCACAAATCCCAGGGTATGGTTCACCAGAATGACCCGGGGCACAAACCCCTCACTCTTCCGGGAAAGGGCGGCCTCGATAACCGGGGGTCCCATGTTGGCCGAACCCGGAAGGACGTCACAGTAGATCGGCCTGAGCCGGAGCTCCTCAAGCACCCGGCCATAATACCGGGGAGACAGGGCAGACAATACCACCCCATCGCCATCCTCCAATTGCAGCGCCTTCAAGGCGATGCTAAGGGCCATGGCAGGACTCCGCAGGGCAAGGCAAAAATCAAACTGTAGCTGCTCCCGGGCAACCTGAATCAAAAACCGCGCCTGTTCTCCCGGTCCAATCTTATCCTCCACCATAGCGGTAAGAACCGCATCCATCTCCTTCCGTCTGATGGTCGGAGAATAGACTTCAATCTTCATGGTTCACCTTGTTTTTTCGTTAGAACCCGCACAAGACTAAAATATCCTGCATTTTAGCCTAACTGTTTGCACAATATGAAGCAACATGACCGGTCATGTTGCTTCCGTACAGGTCCCCCTGTGGTCTTGACCCCCTCATCTGCGAATCGGCGGGTCTGCGGCGCCGCTATTGACGCCTGAGATCGGCAATTTTCTGGAGTTCCTTTGGATTAAAGAGATCCCGTATGTCCAAAATGATGAGATACCCGTGTTCCTGGCGTACAACCCCCTGGATATACTCTGCCCCAATACCGCTCAACATTTGGGGCGGCGGCTGAATATCGTTTTGTTCAACCGTTACTACCCTGGATACCCGGTCAATGATCACCCCCAGCTTCATACCGTCAACATCGATGATTATGAACCCGGATAACAGCTCATCCTCCTCGGAATTCACCATCTTTTTTAAATGAAACCGCTTATGGAGGTTGATAATTGGAATAATCTCGCTGCGCAGGTTAAAAATACCCTCAACATAACTGGGAGCGTTCGGAATAACCCTGATTGCCTGAACCCGAACGATCTCCTTCACGTCCATTATATCGATTCCATATAACTCTTCACCTATCTGAAAGGTAACCAATTGATTAGAATCAACCATACAATGCCCCTTTTCCCCCTGTTTTCATGGAATCGCACATCCCTTTGATCTGTTTTTTCTCAACTCCTATACCCACTTGCCACATATCGGCTCAAAAAACCGAAACTGCACTAACGGCTTCTCCTCTAAATTTAAGACCCTTTTTCCAAAAATGCAATTCCAAAACAACTTTCCCTATCATACTACTAAAAACCACTTTTTTCAAGGGGCTTTGGCAACATTTTGAATGAGGCATTACGGATAGAAACGTCACCGGCCGTAAAAAACGGGCGGCTCAGCCCGGCCGCCATCAGAGGCCGCGGGACCCGTACATGGCCAAGGAAGCCCTCCGGGAGGACAAAAACCCCCTTCCGCCTTCCCTTCCACACCCCTCCGCCAGGATTCGGGCGGTGAGTTCCTCGACAAGCCCGCAAACCGCCACTCAGGCGGCCGGGAACGGGGGGGGCCTGGTTGTACCCAGGGCGGCTATGGGACGGCGTTTCCGGCGCCGATCCGCCGGACTTTCCCTGCAGCGTACCCACGGGCCGGACCGTTCTCCCCCGGTTTTCGCCGCCTTCCGAATCGGGGAGGGTTAATTTACAAGCTGTTTTACTGTATACCCCTTGTTCTTCAGCTGAATCAATAAACCATCATGTCCATGCACATGCGCCAGCCCGACAATAACAAATTCAATTTTCTCAGTGGTCAAATAGTTTTCAATTTTCGGCATCCATGCAGCGTTCCGGTCATATACCGCGGTTTTATAGACGGCAGACGATTCAGATTCTTGAACGCTAAGCACAGTCTCTATCAGCGCTGCCGTACCATCCTTCCATTCGGAAACAAACGCTGCGGCTTCACTCACAGTCAGCGGCAATGCATTAAGAAAAGCCGATACATATTCATCTTCACCGCTATCCGCCATACCTCCAAGCATATCTATTTGTACTTTTATATCCTCAAGAAAATCAATAAATTTTCCCTCCTCTTTTGCTCTTGCAAGATAATATAAATCGGCGCCATTTTTCGTGAATCCATTTTGTTGAAGATAAAGGCTTTGAAGCGTATTCACCGCTACGGAAGGTTTGTATTGGGATAACAGGCTTATAACTGAATCTCCAAAAGTATTTTCCAATTGTTTATATACAGCATCATCCAAAACCGTTTTGAGCGTTTGGCCTTCCGGCAGCATCCATTGATCATTTATATATGACTGTCTTTCCGCATCGAGCATCCTGTCCACATCTGTTTCCAGAACCAGGATCGCCGCCTTTCCAAAGGCAGAATCAAATGCGGCTGGCATGGGATAATCTTTAGCGCGCAGTACATGTACGCTGCCCCCTAAAAACAGGGAATTCCCGTTTTTACTAATTTCCCATACGGAAGCGCTGGAAAGAGTTGAAGGATCCTGTACAGGACTATTACAGGATGCAAATGCGCCTATCAATCCAATTATCACGGCACAGAAAAGGAATAATCGTTTCATTTGTTTGCCTCCATATAATCTGCTAATGCTTCTTTTGTAGTCAGCCGGTTTCTTCTTGTTTTTTATGGATTTCCAAAATAACTTTTTCATCCAATTTTTTTTACCGGCGCCTGTCCGGGGCCGTCCGTTCCGTTCGTTTATCCAATAATTATGGGGCAGGGTCAGCTTGCAGGGCGGCGCATACATACCCGGCGGCGGCAATATCTTCCGCGGCAAGCCCCAGGGCTTCAAATATGGTGATATCCCTATCGGCGGTCCGCCCCGGCATCCGCCCCAGGGCAAGGCCGCCAATGGTTCCCCGCAGGTGATCCTCCCCAAATAAGCCCTCGTTCAGGGGTATTAAAAAATCCCCCGCCTCATGGAGTACCGACTCCCGGGAATCGCCGTATACCCGGGCTTGGGCCACTAAAGCCGAGGGTAATTCCCGGTCCGTTGGCCGGCAGGCCCCCACGGCGTTGATGTGGGCCCCCGCTTTTACCCAGGGGGCTTCCAGAATGGGCGTCCGGGAAGGGGTAAGGGTACAGATAATGTCGGCCCCCTCCAGGGCCTCCTGCGGACCGGGCCGGGCTTCAATCCGCAGGCCCGTTTCGGCGGCCATGGACCGGGCAAAGGCTTCGCTCCGGGAGGGGTCGATATCCCAAACCGTCACCAGCGAAAGGGCCCGGACATGGCGGATAGCCCGCAGATGCGAATGGGCCTGCTCACCGCAGCCCAAAAGCGCCAGATGGCCCGCATCCTCTTTTGCCAACAGGTCCGTGGCCGCCGCACTGACCGCCCCGGTCCGGATCCGGGTGATGGCGGCCGCGTCAAGCAGGGCCACGGGGCTGCCGTGGCGTCCCTCAAAAAGCAGCACAAAGCCCTGGTGGGAAGGATATCCGGCAGCCCGATTCCCATGGAACACGGTCAGTACCTTGGCGCCAAAGCAGCCCCCATCCAGATACGCGGGCATAAAGGCAAAAATACCGCCGCCGGGTAATTGGTGGGGGGTGCGGAGAAACTGGATACCCCGGCCCTCCTCCAGGGCGATCAGGGTCTTTTTCATCACTTCCATACAGCTTTTTTCATCCAAAAGCCGGGTAATTTCGGCGCCGTCAATTATCCGCATTTGCGGCCTCCTTGGGGGCCTTGCCGGCGGATTGATCCGCCGGATACCCGGTCAGTTCCCGCCAGCGGAAGCAGGCGACTTGATGTCCCGGCTCCGCCGTTTCCATTGCCGGATCGGATTCGGCACAGCCCGGTTCGGCAAAGGCGCAGCGTTTGGCAAACCGGCAGCCCTTCCGGGGATTTATGGGGGAGCTGATTTCCCCCCGGAGTAAAATACGTCTTTGTTCAACATGGATGTTGGCTACCGGTATGGCCGAAATGAGCGCCCGGGTATAGGGATGCAGGGGCCGGGCGAAAAGTTCCCGCGAGGAGGCCATTTCGACAATCTGCCCCAGGTACATCACGACGATATGGTTGGAAAGGTGCTTGACCACCGCCAGATTATGGGTGATAAACATATAGGTAAGCCCCATGTCTTCCTGCCGATCCTGCAACAGGTTTAAGATCTGGGCCTGCACGGAAACATCCAGGGCAGAAACGGGTTCATCGCAGACGATAAATTCCGGTTCCAGCGACAAGGCCCGGGCGATAACGATCCGCTGGCGGCGCCCGCCGTCAAGTTCATGGGGGTAGGTATTGATCAGGCGGCGGGACAAACCCACCATCTCCATCAACCGCAGCACCCGTTCCTCCGCGGCGTTGTTGTTTTTGTAAAGACCGTTTAACAGCAAGGGATGGGCAATGGCTTCAAATACGGTCATCCGGGGATTCAGGGATGAAAAGGGATCCTGGAATATGATCTGCATCCGGCGGCGCAGGGGCTTGATTTGTTTTTTTGAATACCCCGTAATGTTTTCGCCGTCAAAGATAATCTCCCCCCCGGTGGGCTGGTGCAGGAGCATAATGGTCCGCCCCACCGTGGTTTTACCGCAGCCGCTTTCCCCCACAATACCCAGGGTTTCGCCCCGGGGAATGGAAAAACTCAGTTCATCCACGGCGTGCAGTTTTCCCTGGGGGGTATCAAAATACTTTTTAAGACGCCGTACCTCCAGCAGGGGGGCCGCTCCTGGCTTTTCCATCAATTACCTCCCGTGGAGGCGGAGCCGCCGGTCTTTACCGGAAACAGGCAGCGAGTCCGGTGCCCGCCGCCGATGTCCTGTTCCGGCGGCTTTTCTTCGCCGCAGCGCTCCCCGGCAAAGCGGCAGCGTTCGGCAAAAACGCAGCCCCGGGGCAGGTTAAAGGGGTCCGGCATCAGCCCCTCTATGGGGGTCAGCCGCCGCAATTCCCGGCTAATATCCGGGATGGAGCCAAAGAGGCCAAGGGTATAGGGATGGGCAGGGGCGTCGAAAATCTGTTCCAGGGCGCCATATTCGAGTATTTCTCCGGCGTACATGATGGCCACCTTGTCGCAGGTATGGGCAACGACCCCCAGGTCATGGGTAATTAAAAGCATGGCGGTATTTATTTCGGTTTTGAGTTTGCCGATCATCTCCAGCACCTGGGCCTGAATGGTTACATCCAGGGCGGTGGTAGGCTCATCGGCGATCAGCAGTTTTGGCCGGCAGGCGAGGGCGATGGCAATAACCACCCGCTGTTTCATGCCCCCCGAAAACTGATGGGGATATTCATAGAGCCGCGCCGCGGGAATGCCCACCAGTTCCAGCATTTCCCCGGCCAATTCCGTTGCCCGGCCCGGGGATATATCCTGGTGGACCCGGATAACTTCGCTTATCTGATCTCCCACGGTCAGCACCGGGTTGAGGGCGGTCATGGGGTCCTGGAATATCATGGACAGCTCATTCCCCCGTTTTTTCCGCAGTTCCTCATCGTTTAAGGAACCCATGTCCTGGCCGTCAAAAAAGATGCTCCCCCCCTCCAGACGGCCCACCTGGTCCGGCAGCAGCCGCAGGATTCCCAGGGCGGTGGTGGTTTTCCCCGCCCCGGTTTCACCCACCAGCCCCAGGGTTTCCCCCTGGGCAAGGGAAAAACTTACCCCGTTTACCGCGTTAACGATCCCGTTATCGGTATGGTAACGGATCCGGAGATCCCTGATTTCCAGAAGCTTTTTGGTGGAGGTCTCCATCTTTTCCGCCTTACCGTTTCATCTTTGGGTCCAGGGCGTCCCGCAGCCCGTCACCCACCAGGTTAAGGGCGATGATGGTTACCACGATCATCAGCCCCGGGAACACCGTGATGTTCCATGCGTCCCGGATATAGGTCTGGCCGGTGCTGAGGATGGCGCCCCATTCCGGGGCCGGGGGCGGTACTCCCAGGCCGAGGTAACTTAAAGAGCTGACCGTCATGATGCAGCCCGCCACATCCAGGGCCACCTGGACAATAATGGGGGACATGATATTGGGGATAATATATTTTACCACGATGATCAGATCATTGGCCCCCAGGGCCCGGGCGGCCTCAACATATTCCTGTTCCTTAACGCTCATCACCTGGGCCCGGACCACCCGGGAAAGGCTCGGGATGCCGGAAATGGCAATCGCCATGACAAGCACAAAACTGCTCGTGCCAAAGGCGGTAACCATGGCGATGGACAAAAGCAGGCTGGGGATCGCCATAAACACGTCCATCACCCGCATAATGCCGTTGTCGATCTTTCCGCCGTAATACCCGCTGAGGGCGCCGAAAAGCATCCCCAGAACCAAAGCGGCCAGTTCTGCCAAAAATCCGATGGAAAGGGATATCCGCGCCCCGTAAATGATCCGGGCAAAAAGATCCCGCCCCAGTTCATCGGTTCCAAATATATGCTCCGCACTCGGCCCCGCCAGGCGGTTTGCCATATCGATTCGGATAACCACCGTCTCGTAATCGGCGAAAAAATTCGCGAAGAGGGCAAAAAAGATGATTATCCCCATGATCACCATCCCCACTATGGACGAGCGGTTACGGCGCATCCTGATCCAGGCTTCCCGCCAGAGGCCCTTTTTCCGGCCCAGGGCTGGGGCGTCCGGAGCCGCTGCTTCACTGTTCAACCCGCCGCCTCCTTCAGGTTTTTCTTTTTTCCCGGCGCATATATTGGGCTTTGATCCGGGGATCGATATAACTGTAAAGAATATCCGTAATTAGATTAATAACGGCGAAAACCACGGCGATAAAAATAACGCAGGCAAGCACCGTGGGGGTGTCTTTTTGCCGGATCCGTTCGATAAGAAGGAGGCCGATCCCCGGTATGGAAAACACGTTTTCTATGAGTACGCTGCCTCCCAGGGCCGAAGCAAAACCCATGCCCATGACGGTAACCACCGGCAGCAGGGCGTTTTTCAAGGCGTGTTTACGGAATATGACATTCTCCCGGACCCCCTTGGCCCGGGCGGTACGAATATAATCCTGTTTTATTACCTCCAGTACCGAGGCCCGCACGATCCGCAGATCAATGGCGGTAGACGCGGCGGCCATGGCAATGGTGGGCATGATATAGCTCTTCCAGCCCGTCAATCCGCTGGTAGGCAAGAGGCCGAACTTTACCGAAAAGACCAGCATCATCAGGATGCCCAGCCAGAATTTGGGAGTCGCCGCCAGCACCATGCTCAAAACCATAATGGAACTGTCGGCAAGGGAATTTTGCTTTACCGCGGAGTAGATTCCCAGGGGAATGCTGATCAGCACCGTCAGGATCATGGAAAGCAGGGCAAGCTGGAAAGTATAGGGAAAGCGGGCAAAAACCAGGCGGAAAACCTGCTCCCGGGTTGACCAGGAGACGCCGAAATTGCCCGTTAACACCCCGGCCATATATTTTATATACCGGATGATGATGGGATCATTCAGCCCCATTTGCTCCCGCATGGCCGCAACTTGAGCGGGGGTGGCGTTTTGTCCCAGGATCATCCGGGCGGGGTCCCCCGGCGTTAGGGCAAGGATGAAAAAAACAATAAAAGTGATGGCGAAAACGATGGGGATTAGCATTAACAAGCGTTTGACCACATACCGAATCATTTCCGCCTCCCCTGCCCTTTGCCGGACCCGGCGCTTAAAACCCGCCCGGGGCCCTTACTCAAAATAGGCGTCGCCGAAATACCATTGGCTGTAGGTATAATATTTATAACCCTTCAGATTCTTTACCACCACCCGGCAGTCGGCGGTATAGGAAATGGGATAGTAGGGGTTGTCTTTGGCTACCACTTCCTGGATCTGCTTCGAAAGGCGGATCTCCTCCTCCGGGTCCGGTGTGGCCAGGGCCCGGAGGATAAGGTTCATTGCCTGGGGGTTGGTGTAGAAGCCGAAATTTCCGGAGGAGCCGAAAAAGTCGCTGCTGTAATACATCTCCAGGCTGGTAACGGCGTAGGCCTCGGCGGTCTGGCTGCCCAAAAGCATCATGTGTTCCCCGGCGTCCAAAAGCTCGAAGAAGGCGCCAATCTGATATTGTTCAATGGTGACGGTAATACCCGCCTGGGCAAGCACCGCCTGCATCATCTCGGCAATGGTTTTCCAGGCATCGTTGTATATCCAAAGGCTGGTACTGAACCCATTGGGATAGCCGGCCTGGGCAAGGATCTGTTTAGCCCGGACGGGATCAAACCGGCCGATCTGCACATCGCTGTGGGCCGGCAGGGCCCCGGAAATCATGGTATTCGCCGGTTCGTCAATACCGTTCAGCAGGGATATGATGGAATCCCGGTCTATGGTGTATTGCAGGGCCTCCCGCACCAGGGGATTGTCGAAGGGCGCCTTGGAGGCGTTGACCGCCATAAAACGCATCCCCAGGGTTTTGACAATCTCGGCGTTGAGCCTGGCATTGGACTGAGCCCGCCGAATATCCCCTATGCCGGTTACCTGATCCACAAAATCAAATTCCCCGTTTTCGATGCCGATATAGCGGCTGGTGGGGTCGTTGATGGCCCGGAAGCTTATTTTACGGATGGCAGGTTTAAGGGAAGGATGGCCGTCCCAGCGTTCGATGACTACTTCGTTGGAGGGGATAAAACTTACCAGTTTATAAGGTCCGGTTCCCACGGCTATCTGCCCCCAGTTATCCCCGGCGGCTTCCACAGCCTTCTTGCTGGTGATGACTACGCTGGTAAGCTTATACAAAAGACCGTTATTAGGGGCGTCGGTTTTCAGGATGAGCTTGTTCCCCTCGGCCCGGATGCCGGTAACACCGGCCACATAATCCATGGCCTGAGGAATGGTCCGGCAGCGTTCCAGGGAAAATATGATGTCTTCCATAGTAAGGGGATCGCCGGTCTGGAATTTATAGGAGGCCGTATCCACGGTGAATTCCCAGGTCAGCTCGTCCGGGCGGCTCCAGGCTGTGGCGATTTGTCCCACCACCCGGTTGTCGTCGTCGTAGGCCAACAGGGTATTGTAAATATGTTTCCCAATGGAACTGATATTTGAAAAGTTGGCAAGCATGGGATCGATGGCGGTGGAAAGTCCCGAAAGGCCCGCCACCATGGTATCTTTGGGACCGGTATTTGCGGAATCGGCCCGGCCCCCGGCAAAGGCGGCGCCGGAGATCAAAAGGACAAGGGCTAAAACTAAAAACAAACGTATCTTTTTCATAAGCAGCTCCTTAGCACAAAATTTTAGAAGGATGTTTTGAAAACATCTTATAACCATATTAACAGCCGCACACATCGGCAAATACCCGCAGCCAGTTTCCGCCCAGGATTTTTGAAATAGCGGCGTCGTCGTAACCCCGCTTAACCAGTCCCCGGGTTATATTGATAAACTGGCGGTATTCGGTGAATCCTTCGATGGTCTCCTCCGCCGGGCCGTCCCCGGGGAGGAAGCCCAGGGTCGGAGCTATCACATCCCGCATATATATCAACGACTCCATCACTTCGCTCATGGGCCAGTCGGTGCCGATTCCCACATGATCGATCCCACAGAGCTTTACGGCATAATCAACCTGGTTTAGGAAATGCTCCATGGTGGCCTTTTGGCTGTCCGCATGGACAAAGTTCGGCATGGTTACCAGGCCCGCCACGCCACCGCTTTCGGCAATTGCCCGCAGCGCCTCGTCCCCCTTGGAGCGGTTATGGGGATAGACGTTCCGCACGCAACAGTGAGACGCGATCACCGGCGTCTTAGAAAGGGCGCAGGCATCCAGCACGGTTTGGTCCGAACAATGGCCGGTATCCACGATCATCCCCAGTTCGTTCATCCGGGCGATAAACCGTACCCCAAAGTTGGTCACCCCGGCCCCTTTGGAGCGTTCATAACATCCGGCGGCCACATGGGTTTGGGTATTGTAGGAGAGCTGCATAACCCGCAGGCCAAAACGGTAGAGGGTATCGATCATGTCCAGGTCTTTGCCCAGAGTCATCGTGTCCTGGCAGAGGATAAACCCCGCTTTTTTCTGTTCCTTTTTTGCCCGGCGGATGTCCCCGGCGGTAAGGGCCTTCAAGAGCCAGTCCGAGAAGGTGTCGAACTGGGCCTGACAATCGGCCATGCTTTTCATCAGTTCCTCCGGGGGACCGGAGGTATCCAACTGACGGCAGCCCGCCGTAATGCCGCTGTCGTACCAGCATTCCTTAAACGCGGGCAATTCCCCCCGGAGGGCGTATTCCAACATGGCATCCTGTATCTTCTTGCGGTACTTATCCGGGGCGGAACTTTTTAAGGGCGCGTATTTTTTTTCCACCATCCGGCTGAAATCTTCCTCCAGGGAATAGGGAGAAAGGGGGCCCTGGAACAGCATATCAATGATGATGCTTTCCTCGTGTACCCTCAGGGCCCGTTCTTCCCCGGCGGGGGACAGCTTATAGTCATAAAGGCCGTATTTACCGTAATTTGCCATAAACATTCCCTGATGCTCAACAGAATGGAATATAGTAACAAAAATGTGATATAAATACAATG